>JANXRS010000311.1 GCA_025356745.1 Arcicella sp. | reverse complement strand
CTGTTTCAGCCGTTTTTGCATTGTCTTTCGCTTACAATAAAATATCAGAAACCTTAGCGAAAGATAAAGTTGAAGTGACGGCAAATGTCATGAAAATTGACCAGCCACCACCAGAAAACAAAACACCACCACCACCACCACCACCACCGCCACCACCACCACCGAAAGAAATTCCGCAGGTGACGACAACGAAATTCTTACCTCCTGAAATCAAAAAGGATGAAGAGGTAACAAAGCCAGAACCACCACCAGAAGAGGTGAAAGGTAATACTGCCGCTGAAACTGTAAAAGGTGAAACGGAAGTAGAAGCACCACCAACTGATCCTGATGCTAAAGTGAAAGAAGAAGCACCCGTTGAACCACCAAAGCCTAAAGAAGAAGAAATCTTTACGGCGGTTGAACAAAATGCTGAATTCCCTGGCGGTATGGGAGCGTTGGGTAAATATTTACAGAAGAATTTGAAATACCCAGCGGCAGCACAACGTGCCAACGTTTCGGGTAAAGTATATGTTCAATTTGTAGTAAATACTGACGGTTCTATTCAAAACGTTGATGTTTTGAAATCAGTAGGATTTGGTTGTGATGAAGAAGCAGTTAGGGTAATTAAATCTGTTCCAAGATGGACACCAGGCAAGCAGTCGGGTCGTGCAGTACGTTCAAGATTTACTATTCCAATTAACTTCCAATTATCAGAATAGTATTCGAGCAATTGAAAAATTATAGGATAAAAACGAAACCTGGCAGGAAACTGGCAGGTTTCATTTTTAGAAGGTAGTTCATTTAGCGGTTTGAAGGATTAAAAATGTAAAAAGTAACCTTAAAATTCAATAGTTTAAAGTAGTAATTTTCAAAGCATTCTAATCTTTAAAAATAATGCAAAATAAAGTCTTTGCAATAGTCAATGCCGTGATGGCGTTATCTTATTCCTTAATTGGAATATTATTAATAATTTATCCAGAATCAAATTTTGCCCAAATGATGTTGCCTTCCCATAAATGGGCTTATGCGTTGGGTGCATTGTTAGTAATTTATGGATTATACAGAGCTTGGCGGGTGTATGAAAAATTTAGGGATGATGATGACGATGAATATTCCTATTATGATGATGACAAAAAAGTGTAGCGTCAGTAAACAGTTATTAGTGAACAATTAATTTAGTAAATATTTAATCTGAGACAACATAAAAATGCTGATTACCAAAAGCATATAGCCAAACAACACCATGAAGAATATAAAAAATTTGATGCTAGTAATTGCTGGAACAGTTTTGTTAGCGTCTTGTGGAGGTGGAAAAGATAAGAATGGTAATGTATTGGATACCCCTGCAAATGGGACAATCACAGTTGCCGTTGATGAATCGTTTCAGCAAATAATTGAGGCTGAAAAAATGGCTTTCGAAAAAACATTTCCATACACAAAGATAAATTTGGTTTATAAACCCGAAGGAGAAGCTGTGGCGATGATGTTGAACGATAAAGCTCGTATGGCGATTATTGCTAGGGAATTGGATGCGAGTGAAAAAGCAGTTTTTAAAAGAGATGATTTTAGGTATAAAAGCTATAAATTTGCGGGCGATGGCATTGCTTTAATTACCAACAAAGCTAATCGTGATACATTAATTACAACCAAAGATTTGGAAGCAATTATGCGAGGAACGAAAAAGAAAATGTCAAGTTCGGGAAAAGATATTGTGTTGGTTTTTGATGGAACAAGTTCAAGTAATTTAACATTTCTAATTGATACTTTTAAGATTGACCGAAAGATAAAGGCGTCCTTTTTTGCCGCCAAATCAAATAAAGAAGTTATTGAATATGTTAAGACTCATCCTAATGCCATGGGCGTAATTGGTTCTAATTGGATAAGTGATGGGGATGACCCAACCTCTTTGACCTTTATTAGAAGTATTAATGTATTGTCGGTGGCAAATAAACCAAATCCTACGAAAGACGATTACTTTCAACCTTTCGGTTATAATTTGGCTTTAAAAAAATATCCATTAACTCGTCAAATTAAGTTGATTTTGAAGGAAGCCCACATGGGTTTAGGAACGGGTTTTGTAAATTACATGACACTTGAACAAGGACAATTAATTGTTTATAAAAATGGATTGATTCCTTTGACCCAGCCTTTGCAGATTAGACAGGTGAAAACAGAGTAAATGTTAATATTTTGTTAAACATCTTAGGGTTTGTTACTAATTTAGTATTAGAACGTTAATGCAATAGACTCAAGATAGTTGCAAATTATTATTAAAATTATCCACTTATCAAAAAGTGGCAAAAACTTATAACAAAGAATAAAAGATAGGTTTTTATTAACAAATTTTTATTTTAATTTTGTAAAACATCATAAAATTAAAATATCATATAGGTTTTAGTAAATTGTTTGATATAGAGATAATTTTAAGATTAAAAGGTTTAAAAGATAAATACAATTAAATTTCGACAAGATGAACGTAAAAATGAAATCTCTATTGTTGGCTGCGGTTTTATTGTTTACTGGTGTAGTAAACGGGCAAACGGTTCAGCAAGGCTTGATGCAGGTGGATGGAGACCAACCAACGAAGGCAAAAGCAACAATGACAGCAGTAGTGGCGGCTTCGCCAACGGCTGAAAATATGTATTATTTAGGTTACGTTCAATTGCGTAGTGGCGATTTGGCGGGGGCAAAAGCAACTTTTGAAAAAGGATTGACTACCGAACCAAAACAACCTTTAAATTCTGTGGGTTTAGCGACCGTTATATTAGCTGAAAAGAATGCACAAGGAGCAAAAGCGGCTTTCGACAAGATTTTGTTAGATACTAGAATGAAAAATGCGGATGTCATGTATCGTATTGCGGAAGCTTACACTTTGTTTGAACATACAAATGACCCAGGTGAGGCTGTTCGTTTGATTGACTTAATTCCTGAGAAAACTAAGAAGCCTTTGACAGCTGATATGAACATTGTGAAAGGAGATGCCTTCTTATTGAAAAACGATGGTGGTCCAGCGGCAACGGCTTATGAGCAAGCTATTTTAGTGGGTAAAAGTGCAAAGGCATATATTCGTTTAGGAGTAGTTTATTTGAGAGGAAAAAACTATCAATATACGGTTAATAGCTATCAAAGTGCTTATGAAACTGATTCATCTTTCGCTCCATATTACAAACGTATGGGTGATTATTATATCATTTTTGGTAAATATAAAGATGCTTCTAAATTGTTTAGAAAGTATGTGGATAGAGCCGAAGCAACCCCTACAATTCTATTAGATGCTGCAAAATTATTATTCTTGGCGAAAGATTATGAAGGTTCAATGGACTTTACAACAAGAGCAGAAACAGGTGGAGCAACGGATAATGATGTGTTTCGTATGAAAGGGTATTCTGGCGTTGAATTGGGAAAATGTCAGGAAGGAATTGATAATTTGGAGAAAATGGTAAAGTCGGGGGTTAAACCTTATTATTTGGATAATGTATATTTTGGAAAGGGCTATCAATGTTTGAAGCAAGATTCTTTAGCTATTTTATATTTTGAAAAAGCTGCACCATTAGATACCATAAACAATCATAATGCTACGATGTATTCGATTGCTTATGGACAGAAAAAGTATGCTAAAGCAGTTGATTATGCTACGAAAGCGATGAATTGGAAATTAGCTAAAAAACAAACATTAAATAGTACAGACTGGTATAATGCAGGAATGGCTCAGTATTTTGTAACGGCTTTTACGCCAAGAGAAGATACACTTGGAAGATTTACGCAAGGGATGAAAGCTGACTCAATGTATGCACAGGCAATTGCTATCAATGATAAATTTGCTCCATTCCATTTGTATCGTGCTAGAACAAACGGTTATATTGACTTTACTGGTACAAAATGGTTAGCGGTACCACACTTTGAAAAGTTTTTAACGGTGGTGGATATGGCGAAAGCGAATAAAGAGCAATTGTATGATGCTTATAGATATTTGGCTGGATATAATTCTATCGTTACTAAGGATATGGTTAAAGTGCAAGAACATGTGGATAAAGCTTTAGTAATCAAACCAGAAGATCCAGATGGATTAAAACTTTTGTTAAACCCTGCACCAGCAACGCCAGTGCCAGCGGTTAAAACACCAGCTTCAAAAATTCCAAAAAAATAAATTTTATAAATTTCAATTAACAAAGCCCTGCCAATTGGTAGGGCTTTGTTAATTTTAGGGGATTTTAAAATAATTTCCAATTTTCAATAAACAAGTGTTGAAAAGGGTAATACTATCAAACCAAAATATGTACGCACTAATCACAGGAGCCAGTAAAGGCATAGGCAAAGAGATTGCTATGGAATTGGCAAAGAAAAAATATGATTTGATATTGATTGCTCGTTCTGCCAGTCAGTTGGAAGAGGCAGCAAAAGAAATTAGAAGTAAATATGCCGTGAAGGTTGATTTTCTTGCTACTGATTTATCTGCTCCAGACGTTGCCCGAGGAGTTTTTAAGTGGGTAGAACAAAATAATTATCAGGTTTCAATATTAGTAAATAATGCAGGATATGGATTAGCGGGAGATTTTGAAAATTATACACTCGAACAAAATCGTGCGATGATGAACCTTAACATGATTACGGTTTCGGAAATGTGTCAGGTTTTTTTGCCGATGTTGAAGCGTCATTCGCAAGCCTATATTTTAAATATTGCGAGTTCGACGGCTTATCAGGCATTGCCCCAAATGGCGATTTATGCGGCTACGAAAATTTTTGTTCTGAATTTTTCAAGAGCCTTGAAATTTGAATTAAAAAATTCGTCTGTGTCGGTTACGTGCGTAAGTCCTGGGGCGACGGATACCAATTTCAATGACCGTGCAGCCATTCCTGCTAAGGCTAGAAAAGCGGCTGAAAAAGTGGTAATGAGTCCGCAAGACGTGGCGAAAATATCAATTGATGCTATGTTTGCGGGTAAAACCGAAGTGATTGCCGGATTTGTGAATAAATTAGGTGCATTTTTGGCTTGGATTGCTCCAAAGGCAATTACTGAAAAGGTTGCCGCTGGAATTTACGAATAGTCCTAGTCTGTAACTTAAAGTTTCTACTTCAGAAATGGAAACTTTAAGTTACAAACTTAACCTCCCCTCTCCATCAAATGCAATTTCTCCATTCCCAATCATTTCCCGAATTATTTCTTGAAATTTTGATTGATGAAGAGGTTGCATAATTTGGGTAATTAGTGATAAACTCATGGCTCCATTTTGCAATAATTGCTTTATTTTCAAACGAGTTGTTTTGTCTCCTTCCTTATTTTCAAGTGCCATTTTGCTTTGCTTTTTCTTCTTTAAACAGTTATCACATATACCACATTCGGCATCGGTTATTTCGTTGAAATATTCTAACAACAATTGTGTTCGGCAACGATGTGCTTGTTCGGCGTAATGTTTTACTGACTTTGCTTTTTGAACATCTCGCTCCTTTCTGTTCTTAATTTCTAATTCTTGAAAAGGTAATTCTTTGATGTCAAATCTTGGCGTAAGGAAAGTTAATTGTGGCTTATCTTTTTGCTTATCATAAAATAAAATATCAAATTTTTCTAAAGTCAATAGCCAAGTTTCTATGTCCTTTATGGGAATTGAATAGGCTTTGGCAAGGTTAGTTTCAGAGATATTTAGAAAGGTTGTAAAAACGTCACCACCATACATTCGCAGAATTAATTTTATGAATGAATCGTATTTTGAATTTCGTAATTGGAAGTCATAAAGTTGCCTGTTATCAACCTTAAACATGATTTTTGAAGTATTTTTAAATCCTTCTGAAAGTTGAATAAACCCTTGATTTTGCAATATTTTTAGGGCAAAATAAGTGTCCGTGGGCGGAAGGTCAAACCGTCTTTGGAATTCGATTAAATCAAAATCATAACTAGAAAATTCACCCGAACCGACTGCCAATTGAAACAAATTCCCCAAACATTGATAAACCCGCCTAATCAACTCAATGGGAGGATAGGATTGTAGAACATTTTTCTCTAAACCATCAATGTCAGATTGATTGAATAATGCTACTGCATACGCTTTTTCTCCATCTCGCCCTGCTCGACCCGCTTCTTGATAATAAGCTTCCAAATTATCGGGTAAATCCAAGTGAATTACCGTTCTGACATCGGGTTTATCAATTCCCATTCCAAAGGCATTTGTGGCTACAATGGCTCTCACACGATTTTTTATCCAATTTTCTTGTCGCTTAGTTCGTTCAGTCGGGTTTAAGCCTGCATGATAAAAAGTAGATTGAATATTATATTTATTGAGCATATCTGAAACCTCCTGCGTCCGTCTGCGATTACGAACATACACAACTGACGAACCTTGAACGTTCTCCAAAATCTTCATCAAACGCCTTTCCTTATCATCTTCTTTAAAAGCAGAATAGGACAAATTGGCTCTTGCAAAACTTTGTTGAAAAACCTGTAGATTAATCATTTCCAACTTTTCAACGATATCTATTTTGACTTCTTGGGTTGCCGTTGCCGTTAAAGCAATCAAGGGTACGGGCGGAATTAATTTTCGGAAGTCGGCAATTTTGGCGTAGGGCGGTCTGAAATCGCAACCCCACTGTGAAATACAGTGAGCTTCATCAATAGCTAAAAGATTAATTTTCATCTGTTTAGCTCTTTCAATAAAGAGTTTTGTTTGTAATCTTTCGGGCGAAACATAGAGAAATTTTATATCTCCATAAATACAGTTATCAAGAGCAATATCAATCTGATTTTTGTGCATTCCCGAAAAAATACCAACGGCTGAAATATGGCGATTTTTGAGATGCTGTACTTGGTCTTGCATTAAAGCAATCAAGGGTGAAATAACAATACAAATACCTTCAGACATCATCGCAGGTACTTGAAAACATAAAGATTTTCCCCCACCGGTAGGCATAAGGGCAAGCGTATCTCGCCTGTCCAAAACTGACTGAATAATTTCAGCTTGTAGTGGGCGGAAGGTATCGTATCCCCAATATTGTTTTAATATTTCTTGTGGTTGCATTTTGTGTTACTGTAGCTCTAATTAATACTTTGAGAGCGGACAAATAATCGGGTACTATTTTCAAAATACTATCGGACAATCCATGCTTGGAGCTACAGAATTATGGAATAAATATCCCTTCTAATAGTTCTTTCTTAATCGTTTTAATTCTTAAATTGAGCGTAATATGTTCAAAATCAATACCTTCTACACATATTTCTTTAAGATATTTGTTCACTTCTGGTTGGTGATTGGTTTTCTTTCCAGAAGGCACATGAATATATTTTGAAGTAGTCCAAAGCACAGCTCGCACCGTTTGACAATGTTGGTCGGTCATTACAAATTCCGTAACCAAGGTATCATCATTATAATAAATTACCGACGATATAATTTTAACTCGCTCGCTCACTTTTGCCGAAGAAACATAAGCAATTTGGTGATTATAAACTACCCAAGAAGTCTGATTATGCTCGAAATAGTCGTTATAGTCAAACTCATAAATAGTGGCTACTTGGTCTTCTCGAGCGTTAAAGAAATAGTCGAAATATTTGGCATTATTCAAGTGTTTCAAAGGGTCACAGTCCTGAAAACGGATGACGGCTTTTGAACACAATTTCTTTGGATATTGTTTGTTGGGGTCTAATTGAAACATTTAGAATTCGTTAAGTCTTTAAATCATTGCATTACAATAGTGATAACCCTAATGTACAAAAATAGTAACAAATTGCAAATATTAGTCAAAAGCCTTAAATTAGCGTATGTAATGTACCATTGATTCTCCAAAATAGTGAAATATATCCAACCAGAACAGTATGACAAAGATATTATTAGTTGAAGATGACGATAGTTTAGGTTTCGTAGTAAAAGATAATCTCGAACAAGAAGGGTATGAAATTGACCTACAAGTTACTGGAAAAGCGGGGCAAAAAGCCTTTCAACAGAATCAATATGACATTCATATTTTGGATGTAATGTTACCCGAAATGGACGGTTTCACCCTTGCAGAATACATTCGTAGCACAGGAAGTGATGTTCCTATTATTTTTCTTACGGCAAAATCATTGAAAGAAGACCGCATCAAAGGCTTGAAATTGGGTGCCGACGATTATCTAACAAAGCCATTTAGTATTGAAGAATTGATATTGAGAATTGAAGCTATTTTGAAAAGGACTGGTAAGAAAACTGCTCCAAACATTGCTGTTCATTCGCTTGGAGGCTATACTTTTGATACTAAAAATTTAAAATTAATTTTTGAAGAAAAAGCCTTGGATTTGACTCACCGAGAATCAGACCTTTTGACATTTTTAGTTCAACATAAAAACGAAACTTTATCGAGAGATAAAATATTAATTGCTATTTGGGGCGATGATGATTATTTCAAAGGTAGAAGTTTGGACGTTTTTATTACCCGTCTAAGAAAATATTTAGCCCAAGACCCAACCGTAAAATTGACAAATGTTCATGGTGTTGGCTTTCGGTTAGAGGTTTAATTAACACGTAAATAACAAAGATTTTCCATACTATAAATTAATAATTTCCAGACTCTTCTCCCATAGCCAATCAGCATTTTGAATGGTTATATCGTTGTTGTTTGTGGCTTTCACTTTACATTTATCAAAATATTTTCCGTTATCTCGCTTAACGTTTTCTAAAGATGTTGTTGCCAAAAATAGGGAAGTTTCCGCTCCTTGTTCAGATGAAATCATAAATGGTTTAGCAAGTTTTACTAAAAGGCTACTAAACCCCGTAAAGTTTCCCCCAAAATTTGTTCCTACAATGCCTGGATGAAGACTAAACGCTAAAACTCGCTTTCCAACTAATTTTTTTGCCAAACCTTTGGTGAAAAGAATATTCGCTAACTTACCATCTCCATAAGCCTTGAAGGCGGTTAAATTTCGGTTGTTTTTTACAAATAAATGGTTCACTTTTCCTAAAGAATGAATCGTTGAAGAAACGTTAATAATCCGCCCCTCACCAGAGGCTTCCAATAAATCTAAAAGATTAATAGTCAATGCAAAATGCCCCAAATGATTAGCTATAAATGATTTTTCATAACCATTTTTTGTGAAGGCTATCACGTTGGGCGAATATCCTGCATTATTAATAATTCTATCAATTTTTGTATACCGTTTTCTAATGTGCTGAACTGCCGTTTTCACTGCATCAATATCTTCTAAATCAGCAATTTCGTAGTCGATTTTTGTGTTGGGGAAACGTTGTAAAATTGCCTCCTGAGTATCATAAGCCTTGGTTTTATTTCTTACCAAAAGTATCAAATCAAAACCTGCTGCCGCCAATCCTTTAGCAGTTGCCAAACCCACGCCAGAATTTGCTCCTGTGATAAGTGCTATTTTATTATTCATATTTTCGCAACAAGTTTTAAGGTTAAATGTTCATAACTTTATCTTTTAACTATATTTTTAAAACTCAATTATTATGAAAAATTTTAAAATTTTATTTTTTTGCCTGACGCTATTATGTGCTTGCGAACCTAAAAAGAAAAGTCAAGATAAGAGCGAAACTATCACATTTCAATATGTTAATCTTCCTTATAATTTTGAAGAACCTACTGAAAAATATGTTCTTCCTGATAAATTGAAAGAAATTTCAGGGCTTTCTTATTTCAAAAATAACCAATTGGTTTGTGTAAATGATGAGGTAGGCAAAATTTTTATTTACGATATAAATGAAAAGAAAATCGTAGATAATATTCCTTTTGGGAAAGATGGCGACTATGAAGGCGTTGAAGTTGTGGGCGACGAAGTATTTGTCTTGAAAAGTAATGGCAAATTGAAAGGCTTTAAGATTGGGGAGGCTTTTGAACGTGAAATTGATTGCTCAGAACCAGAGGTAATTGAATATGAAGGACTTGGATATGATCCAAAATCTAAACGTCTTCTTTTGGTGGCAAAAGAAAGAGTAAAAAGTGTGGACGACAAGAAAATGATTTATGCCTACGATTTCGATAGAAAGGTGCTTTTTAAACACATTGCTATTCCCCAAGAACAAGTAACGGATGATGCCAACGGAAAAATTTTTAAACCTTCGGGCATTGCTGTGCATCCCAAAACGGGGCAGACGTTTATCATTGCTTCGAATGGTAAAAAATTATTGGTTTTATCTGAAAAAGGACAAAAAGAAGCCTTAATTTCATTAAATCCCAAAATTTATCGTCAGCCTGAAGGAATATGTTTTTCTCCCGATGGCGATTTATTTATTTCTTCGGAAGGGAAAGATGGTGATGGATATATTTTGCGATTTAGTAAGAACAAGCTGTAATTCAGATATTGACCTTAAAAGGATTATGTATTGAAAAACAAGATAAAACGGAGAAAATTACCCTTATGAGCAGAAATTTGAAGATTTATTTTAATTTACTACTCAACCATCTGACAGTCAAATCTTTCTCCTATCAATTTTGATTTTCAAACTGAAATTATTACCTTTGCAGTCCAATTTTTAAAATCAAATATATCATAATGGAATTACGTAATTATGAAACGGTATTCATCTTAACTCCCGTTTTGTCTGAACAGCAGACAAAGGATACCGTTGACAAGTTTAAAAAAATCCTAACGGATAACAATGCAGAAATCGTAAATGAAGATGCATGGGGCATACGTAAGCTGGCGTATCCTATTCAAAACAAACACACAGGTTATTATTACATCCTCGAATTCAAAGCTGAAGGCACGTTAATTGCCAAATTGGAACTTGAATACAAGCGTGACGAAAAAGTAATCCGTTTCTTAACAACCGCTCTTGATAAGCACGCTATTTCATACAACGAGCGTAAGCAGAAAGGTTTGATAGGAAAGAAACCAGTCGCAGCAGCCGAATCAAAGGCAGAGTAATTAAAGAAATTCAATTTTAATTTTTGAAATCATGACATTAGTAAACGAACCAATTGACAAAAGCGTAATCCGCAAAAAATATTGCCGTTTCAAAAAATCTGGCATTAAGTATATTGACTACAAAAACCCAGATTTCTTATTGAAGTTGGTGAATGAGCAAGGAAAAATCCTTCCACGTCGCCTTACGGGTACTTCGTTGAAATTCCAACGTAAAGTAGCAACCGCTATCAAACGCTCAAGACACTTGGCTTTAATGCCTTATGTAGCTGACGGTTTGAAGTAGTTATTAGTTAATAATTAATAGTTAATAGGTCAATGTAATTTTTTCTTTTGACCTTAAAATTATATAAAAAATGGAAATCATCTTAAAGACCGACATCGTAGGTCTTGGTTATAAAAATGATATAGTTGCTGTAAAACCTGGATATGGTCGCAACTATTTGATTCCACAAGGATTCGCTACATTAGCGACGGGATCAAGCAAAAAAATTCTTGCTGAAAATATTAAGCAAGTAGCTCACAAGGCTGAAAAAGTTAAGATGGATGCAGTAGCATTGGCTGAATCAATCGGTGATATTACACTTGATATTCCTGCAAAAATAGGTGAAAGTGGTAAAATCTTTGGTCGTGTAACTACTATCCAAATCTCAGAAGTTTTGAAAGAAAGAGGCTTCGATGTGGATAGAAAGAAAATTGCATTAGACTCAGAAGTGAAATTTGTTGGACAATTCACTGCTACGCTTGATTTACATAAAGAAGTGAAGCATAAAGTGAAATTCAATGTTGTAGCAGCTTAAATTAGCGTTAATGAGTGAGTAAATAAATAAATAAATGCTTACTAATGATTATTAATATGTTATTTATTTAATAACTCAAAATCTTATCTATTTGAAAGATTTGCAACAAAAATACGAAAAGCATCTTAGTTCTCTGAGATGCTTTTCGTATTTTTGTTGGACTTTTCTAAGTTTAGGCTTAATTTTTGTTAGTACAAATGCAACCTTTTCTTGCATAAATCTGTCTATGTTTTTAGCACGCAAACACTTAACCCACTGTAAAATATTTTGGATATGTTAAAGAAATTATTATTAATATTTTTATTGTTAAGCATTTCTAATTTATTGTTTAGCCAAATTACGATTTCATCGCCCGTTTTGCGACAAATTTTTCAAAGAGACTTGAATAAACAAGCTCTTGTAACAATTACGGGTAGTTACTCACAACCAGTTGATACCATTCAAGTAAGATTTTTAGCCGTTACTTCTGGACAAGGTACTGCTATTGATTGGACGGTAATAAAATCAGCTCCCTTAGGAGGGTTGTTTAAAGGGAGTGTAATTGTGAAAGGCGGTTGGTACACAATGGAAGTGAGAGGGCTTTTGGGTGGTAAAATTGTGGGCAGTGTTTCAACTCTTAGTCGTGTAGGTGTGGGAGAGGTTTTTGTGATTGCAGGACAGTCGAATGCAAGTGGAAGTGGTGAAAGAGGCTTTAATGAAACAGGTTCTATTGACGATAGGGTTAATTGTGCTGACTTTATAAACGTTAATCCCGATCAAATAAAAAATGAAGACCCTAAAAATGTAAGTTTTAATATCGGTAAAGATGCCACGGATTTTTCATTAGTAGGTTTCGCAAAGTTAGATAAGACGTCTTCAATTGGTCCTCGAGGTTATGGCCCCTATTATTGGGGTAAAGTTGGCGATGCTTTAGTAGCAAAATTAGGAGTTCCTGTTTTGTTTTTCAATACAGGTTGGGCAGGTGCTTCCCTAAGAGTTTGGGCAGAAAGTGCTCAATATCCGAACGGAAAGTTAGTCAATGGAAAATTAGTAGGTCCAGAAAGTGATGCAGTCTCTGGTATTTATTATGATATAGGTACACCTTATAAAAACCTTAATGCAATATTGAGATATTACGGTATTAATCTTGGTGTGAGGGCTGTTTTATGGATGCAAGGTGAAACAGAAAATGTGCTAAATCTTGATGGCAACCCAAATAATGATGTATCAATTGAGCAATATAAAAATAATTTAGAATCTTTATTGAAACAAACTCGTCAAGATTTTGGAAATAGTAAACTGCCTTGGATTATTGCTCGCACATCTTACTCAGGTCAGTTAGGATGTGGAATAACGAGTGATATTCAGAAACCTTCTCCAATTATTGTAAATGCCCAGAATCAAGTTATAGCGAATCTTTCAAATGCTCCTGTTTATCCCGGACCTTTTAGTGATAATCTCCAAATTCCAAGATTAAATACTGCCATTGCCAATTGTGTGCATTTTTCAGGCTCGGGAGTTACAGATATAGCCAATGCGTGGATAAAATCATTAACCGAAGAGAATAAAAATTTCTTTGAAACGGTTGAACCTATTTTAGCTGATACAATTCCAAGTGTTTCTTTGGAATGTATTTCTAATTCTCAATTAAAACTTACTTTACCTGATGGTTATAAAACCTATAATTGGGTTAATAAAAATACAAATCAAACCTATAACACTAAAATTATTATTGGAGGGTCGGGTACATATATTGCACGTGTAACTCGTAGTAATGGAAATATTGTTCAAGTGCCTGATTTTACCGTTAAAGCAAATGCTCCTGCAAAAGCTCCAATCATTACAGCAGCAAATGATTTAAATTTCTGTTTGGGGACGAGTGTATTACTCCAAAGTTCAACTGAAGCAGATAATCCCATTTATGAATGGACGAGTTCGTCTGTTATTTCAAGTTTGCCACGAGCAAAAGATATTACTGTTGCTCGTGAAGCTACGTATAAATTGCGTATAATTGATAAAAATGCTTGTGCTTCTCCCTACTCGGCAGAGGTTAAATTAGTGGCAAAACCACGTCCTGAAAAACCTTCGATAGCTACTTCTGGTTCAACAGAATTTTGTGATGGGCAATCCATTGTTTTGACTTCCTCGAATGTTGGGGCATCAAGCTATTTGTGGAAACGTAATAAAGAAAATATTCCAGAAAATACACAGGTTATTGTTGTAAAAAAAATGGGAAATTATTCTGTTCAGACTCGTGCTACGAATGGTTGTTTATCTGACAGTTCAACTAATAATATTTCCGTGATTGTGAATCCTTTACCTGCAACTCCTCAGATTAGTGCTTTAGCAGATACGGTGTTTTGTGAAGGTGGAAACGTTACATTAGTTTCAACACCAAGCGATAATAATAATAATAATGTATTTGGTTGGAATAGAAACAATGTTGATGATAAAATAGCACATACTTCAACCATAAAGGTATTTGACACAGAATTGGTAAGAGGTTTCGTAACGGATAATAAAAAGTGTAATTCCAAATTATCAAATGCAATTCAAGTTGTTAAGAAGGATAATCCGATGATAATAACTGTTGTTCAGAAAGGAACTTATACCTTGGCGGCTCGAGCAGATAAACCTGCAAATGAATACATTTGGAAATTTAATGACAAAGTTTTATCAGTAAATGACACTATTATCAGGGCTGTTGAGGAGGGAAAATATTCGGTTATTGGTAAAAATATCTATAAAGTTAAATCAATGGCAACGCTTTTAACTTGTTTGTCGGCAGAGAGTTCTTATGATTTAAAACTCTACGATGATAAAGGTCTTTCAGTTTATCCAAATCCATCCACTGGACTTTTTACTTTAGAAAGTCGTTATAATTTAGATAAAGTAATCATTACAGTTTACACAATGGATGGAAGACTAATACAGGAAGGAAAAATCAATCTTTTGAATTCTCAGAAAATTTTAGATTTAAGTACATTAACAGAAGGTACCTATATTTTAAGAGTTGAAAGTAGTTCATTTAAAATTTCAAAATTTATTAGTGTGATTAGATAGTAAAGATTAATGCGAATATTACTTAGAACAAAAATGGTTCTACTATGATTTATACGGGATTACCCTAATTCGATTAAAACACTACGTTTAAGATTTTCAAAACTATGAAATCCGAACGAACGTTGAATGATACCCCTAATAGCATTATTTAGTCCTTCTACCACTGCATTTTTATGTCTTTGATGGAAGAAATTTAAAACTTTACCTTTCCAATCATTAAGGGTTTTAAGGAAAGATTCAATGGGTTTAGTATCTAATTTTTGAGCTTTTTCTTGCCATTCTTCTACTTTTAAAGAAGCCTAATCTTTGGTTAAATCCATATCAAAAATAGCCTTTAAATCCTGTCTGAGTTGATAAACTTTTTGAAGGTCTGGACTGACTAAAAAAGCCTTGTTCAACGTTTTTTGTTCATCCTCCGATAAGTCATCGGGACTCTTCAATAAAGTCCAACGAAGATATTTAAAACATTCTTCATCAGGGAAATCCTTACGTAAAGATTTACAATCGAATCGCCGATGCGGTTGAATCAAGGGCTTTACTAAGATGAATAAAAAAGTGATAGCGGTCAACAACGGGGATATGGCATTGGGAAATAAAGCCTCCGTAAGAGTCGAATAAGCATCCCACATATCGCTACTGAGGACTTTTATTTGATTACAAAAGTCAATATCTTTTGCCTTGAAATAGGCTATAATCGTTTCTTTTTGGCGATTTTCAAGAAAATCTAAGATGATTCCGTGCAACGGTCGCCTCTTTCTAAATTAACCAGACAACAAACATAATCTTTCTTTCCTTTGCGGATTGAAATTTCATCTATACCCACATAACGAACTTGTTGCCAGACAGCCCTTTTATCAAGATGTTTATCAGTATATTTTTGATAAATTGCCTTGAGGGTTGACCAGACAATATCTTCTTTGACACACACTTGGCTAATACAAATATCATCCGCCATAAAGTAAATATATTGTTCGTAACGAGTCGTCATGGTTTTACTAGATTCAACAAAATCGAAGGACTCATTGAAATAACGATTACAGACTTTACAATGAAATTGACGATTTTTTAAATGTAAGTAAACTTTTCTACCTAAAAGTGCCATATTTTGAATTCTACGTTCTTGATACATCATTACTTGGGGAGTAAGATTTTTACAGACTGGACATAAACTCTCAGTATTGGTTGATTCACAATAAATGTGTGCTTCACTTTCCCTGATTGAACAGTCCAAAACCTTAACTTTGGAAAGATTTAAAAGTAACTCAATGTTGATTTCCATTCAACAAAGATAACAGTCCCGTATAAATCATAGTAGAACCTGAATTCTTTGATTTTGTGGAATCCAGCAAAACCATGACGACTCGTTACGAACAGTATATTTACTTTATGGCTGATGATATTTGTATCAGCCAAGTATGTGTAAAAGAAGATATTATCTGGTCAACGGTCAACGCAATTTA
>JANXRS010000308.1 GCA_025356745.1 Arcicella sp. | reverse complement strand
GCACCAATTTGTGGATTCATGTGCAATGATGTTAATTAAAGACCCAAAACAGTTTGACGTAGTGGTTACGGGGAATCTTTTTGGAGATATTTTAACGGACGAAGCCAGTCAAATTGCAGGTTCAATGGGAATGTTAGCTTCCGCTTCCATCGGTGATGGAACAGGCGTTTACGAGCCAATTCACGGTTCTGGACACGATATTGCAGGAAAAGGCATTGCCAATCCAATGGCATCGGTACTTTCGGTGGCATTGTTATTGGATATCTCTTTCGGTTTGAAAGAAGAATCAAATACCGTGATTGCTGCTATTGATGCAGTCTTGAAAGCAGGTTTCCGAACGGGAGATATTGCTACGAAAGATACGCCAAAAGATATGATTCTGGGAACTGACGCTATTGGTGAAGAGATTTTGAAGCGTTTATAATGTAATGCGAATTTATAAAAATGGCTGACAAAATATAAATTTGTCAGCCATTTTTATTTCCTATTTCTTCCCCTCAAACCCACTCTCTTCAAACCATTCTTCAAACTCCCCAGGCGAGGAAATTGCCGATGGAACTGCCATTCTTCGTGAGCGTTTTTCAGGGGCTTTTATTTCAAATTCCTTCTCTAATTTCGTTCCGTTTGTTTCAAATACGAGTTTATATTTACCCGATTTGATGTAAAATTGCTTGTCTTCGGCTTCTTCCAAAACAATTAATTTTTCGTCTTTTTTCTTCGTATCGTTTAAGTGTTTTTCGTAATCCTTCACGGCTGAAGGATTTATGGTATAATCCCAAATTGCATAATTAATTCCTGCTTCATTATCATCCGTTAATTCTTTCAGAATTAGGTCTTTATCAGTTGAAATATTTACCTTAGTTTTTCCAGCCGCTTTAGTGAAATAGGGAATTTGGTGTTCTCTTTTTTCAGGTTCGTCATATTTTCTTGACGCATCAATTTTACCCCAACGTGGGTTTATATTAATCGCTTTCATCGTGAACAAATGCAAATTTTTATCCATTAAAGAATCCGCTAATTGTTGAATTAAACTCACGTCAGCAATGTAAATTGAACGTCCATGCGTACCAACAACTAATTCATTATCACGTGGATGCACAACCAAATCATGTACGGGCGTTGCTGGCATATCTCCCGACATACGCATGAAAGATTTTCCTTTATTCAAGGAAATGTATAAACTGTGGTCTGTGCCGACATATAGTAAATTTGGATTTTTAGGGTCTTCTTTTACCACATTTACAGCTTCGGTTGGAAGGTCTTCACCCATTTTCTGCCAAGTTTGTCCGTAATCATCTGAACGATAAACGTAAGCTGCAAAATGGTCGTCTCTATAACCATTCAAAGAGACATAAACCGTTCCTTCTTGGTGATTCGAGGCATTCACTCTGCTTACCCAAAGATTTTGGGGTAAACCGTCCGAAATTTTCGTCCAAGTGTAACCACCATCTTTTGAAATATGAATTAATCCGTCATCCGTTCCAACGTATAAAAGTCCAAATTTTAAAGGCGATTCGTCAATCGTGGCAATGGTTCCAAAAGGAACATCACCTTCTTTTCCGCCCTTAGTCAAATCGTTTGAAAGTGCTTTCCACGTTTCACCTTTATCTAAACTTCTAAAGAAACGATTTCCACCAAAATACACTACGTCTTGATTGTGTTTTGATAGTAAAATTGGGCTTTGCCAGTTGAAACGATTTTTCACTTCGCCAATTTCTTGTGGCATTTGCAAATATTTCTGCGAACCCGTTAAAGTATTCACTTTAAAGTAATTACCAAATTGAAACCCTGTGTAAACCGTCTGATTATCACGGGTATCCACGGCAACTTGCATACCGTCACCGCCCATAATTGACTTGAAAGGATAAACTCCGTGGGCATACCAATCATAGTCGGGTTTGTTTGCTGAAGAACCAAACCAAACGCCATTATCTTGCAAACCACCATAAACATTATACGGTTTTGCCATATCAATCTGCACAGCATATAATTGTCCGACAGCGGGCGTATTGGCTTTAAACCACGTTTTTCCATCGTCATACGTGATGTTAATTCCTCCGTCATTTCCCAAAATTTGGTGCTTAGAATTGGTAGGATTTATCCAAACAATGTGATGATCAGCGTGAGCATTATCCGCATTCATCGACTGGAAAGTTTTTCCACCATCGGCTGATTTTATGATTTGGAAACCAGGAATTACGATTTTATCGGCATTGTCAGGAGCCACGAAAATCGTTCCAAAATAATAGCCGTAGGTATTGAAAACCCAATCTAAATAATCTTTGTGCGTCTTTTTCCATGACTTTCCACCATCATCTGAACGATACACTTCTGCTCCCGTGATGGGCGTATCAAACAAATCATCATTAGCATTTTCTGTAAACTTAACAATATCCAATACTTGGAACTTACCCGCTTTTACGTCCGCTTTTAAACTTTTAGTTGTGTATTTTTCGGGAAAACGTTTTTCGTCTAAATATTCGGTTAATTTACTGTCTTCCAAAGCCAAAAATTGTTCGTTCGTCATGGCTCTTAATTGCTTGGCGGTTAAAAGAATATTGTCTTTTTTCTTACCATCATCGGGGCGATTTTTCTGATTATCTAATACGGCATAAATGATGTTTGAATTCTGTGGAGAAATACCCACACCAACCCGCCCATTGCCTTCGCCCTGTGGAAAACCAGAGCCTTCGCCCGTGATGTTCTTCCAAGTTTCCCCGCCATCAGTTGATTTATAAACGCCAGTGGTTTTGCCAGATTCCACAAAATTCCACGATTTACGTTGTTTATGCCACAAGCCCGCATACAAAACATTGGGGTTGCTTGGGTCGATGGATAAATCCACGCCTCCCGTATTTTCGTCCACAAAAAGCGTTTGTTTCCAAGTCTTTCCACCATCGGAAGTTTTAAATAATCCACGTTCTTTATTGGAGGTATAAAGTTTCCCCAAAGCCGCTACCCACACCGTGTTTGGGTCGGTTGGATGCAAAATTACTTTACCAATGTGGTGGGTTTCATCTAAGCCTTTGTGTTGCCAAGTTTTGCCTCCGTCTTCGCTCTTGTACATTCCCACACCTGCGTAAGACGAGCGAGAAGAATTGGCTTCACCCGTGCCAATCCAGATGGTTTTGCCCTTGGTTTTCCAGTCCACCGCAATGTCTCCAATGGTCATAACCGCTTCATTATCAAACAGTGGCGAGAAACTAATACCGTTATTTTCAGTCTTCCAAAGTCCGCCCGAAGCATAAGCTACGAAGAACTCAGTAGGATTTTGATTATTAACATCTACATCAACCACCCGCCCCGACATCACCGTTGGACCGACTGAACGAAATTTCACATTATTAACTAACGATTTTATTTCTAGAGCTTTACGTTGGTCAAAAGCCTTCATGCGCTCGCTGGCGGTAGTACCTTGTAGGGATTGTGAAGTTGAAATATTGGGTTGTGGAAAATTTTTTTTCTTTTGGGCATTTACTGAGATTGTCAGTGTTAGTGCTAAAAGTAGTAAATATTGGTTTTTCATTTTTTGGGGTTTTAGATTGATGATATTGTAAAGATAATTGGAATGTGGATTGTTTAGGAAAAAATGTAATTCTGTAAATGAAAAATACTTCGATTAATTATTTAATAACTATAAATATTTATGTGTAGAACGATTTTTTAGTATTATTGATAGTAATTTTTTATGTTACTTTTATACATTTACAAAATAAAATCTAAATAACTTACTAAAATAAACAGAAAATCTGTCACTTATTTATTAACATTGATAACACTTTTCGTATCGGTGAATTCTTTTTCTCAAAGTGTTTTAAGAGCAGTAAAGGTTGGAAACTCAATATTGCTTGAAAAAACAATTAGATAAAAAATTGAAAACGCATTGACTTTTTACATTACCTACGGAATTAGTAAAAAATAAAGGAAAACAAAAAGTTTCTTTCCACATTGAATAGATGAAGTTCAAAACTGTTAAATAAATACAGACATGAAAAAATACATAATTTTAGGATTGATTGCCATATTATCATCTTGCCAAAAACCCGAAGAGTCATTTATTACAGGGTTAGATTCAAATTTTGAAAAATATTTAGTAGAGTATAAAATCGATAAGGATGGTATTATTAATGGAAAAATGAATTTGCAAGACTCAAAGGGAGTTGATTCTCTTTATATTGGTAGTTTAGGAATTAGAAGCCTTGCTGGAATTGAAAACTTTATTGATTTAAAGTTATTATATTGTTTCAGTAATAACTTAACAGAACTTAATCTAAGCAGCAATACTAATTTAACAGATTTTGATTGTGGTAATAATAATCTAAAATTTTTAGATTTGACTTTAAATTCAAGATTGGAACGAATTATGTGTTGGAATAATAAATTGACGAGTTTATTAATAGGAGAGAAGCAATATTTAACCAACTTATTGTGTGCAAATAATCAACTTCAATCAATAGATGTTAGTAAGTGTGCAAAATTATTCGCTCTAACTTGCTATCAAAATCAGTTAAAATCGTTAAACGTTGAAAATAATAAGTTTTTGGAAAGCCTTAGTTGCTCGAATAATGAATTGGAAGTACTAAATGTTTTCAATAATATTTATTTAAGAAGCCTTTCATTTTCTAACAATAAAGTTTCATCAATAGATGTATCTCAAAGTTATAAACTTGACATCTTAACATGTGCTAATAACAAGCTATCTAATCTGGACACAAGAAAACAGTTTGATATAAGGTACTTAGATTGTTCCAATAATCAGATTAAAACAATTTGTGTAGGTGATGTCGAGAAGGCAACTGCAAATAGTAAGATACCAAGGTGGAATGGTTCTATTAATGGTGTTACAAGTTATTATTGGAAAATTGATAATGGTACTAATTTTTCATATTGTAAATAGAAATATTAATTCAAAAATCCCTTTAAATGACTGATTTGAAGGGATTTTTTGTTTAGTTAATTTTATAAGTAGCCAAAACTACCTTTTTTACCCCACTTTTGGCGACTTATAAATTTTATAACAAGCCAAAACTATCTTTTTTAACCCACTTTTGGCGACTTATAAATTTTATACTTAGTCAAAATATATCGAAAATCATCTTTTTCAGCAATTCTACACGAATTTCCAGGAATAAATTTTACTTTTGGGTAAACATAAATTCATTCAATAATTCCCCCAAATGCAATATTTCTTAATCTTCTTAGCCTTCCTTTGCGGGGCAGTTTTTCCAACGCAAGCGGGGCTAAATTCCAAAATGGCTAAATTTGTGGGGCATCCCGTTTTAGCCGCTTTTTTCTCTTTTCTTACGGGTTTAATTGGCTTAATGATTTATGCCGCTATCGCCCGAATTCCCTTAAATTTAATGAGTCAATGTAGAAATGCTCCGTGGTATGTTTGGTTTGCGGGGCTTTTGGGGGCTTTTTATGTGAGCATGGTCATTGTACTGATGCCACGTTTGGGCGTTGCTCTAACCTTCGGATTGATTGTGGCAGGACAAATGGCAGTCTCAATTATGTTTGACCACTACGGAATTCTGGATGCTCCCGTGCGTGAAATTTCTTTGGGAAGACTTATCGGAGCCTTGTTTTTAGTGATTGGCGTAATACTAATTCAGAAATTTTAAGTATGGATTAGATACAGAAAATGGCATACAGGTTATAGTTGAAGATTGGTAAGCCAAAAGAGGAATTTTTAATGAGGTCGTTACTTTTAAATAGTTGTGCATCAAGTAGAGATGAATACGATTCGCCCCTACCAATTCATTGCTTCAATCAATTTAATATTTCTAAGTTAATTCCAAAAGACCTATTGGTTGCCTCCGTTCCGCCAATGGATTGAAAAACCAAATCCACGGGAGCGTTTCTTTCAATGGTCTTTATGGTTGTAGTAATGTGGCTCAAAATGCAAGATTGCATCGGAATTTCAAATTTTTGACGGACGGAATCAAGCATTTCCAAAAGCCGAATAACGATCGGAACATTATCCGTAGCAGGATTTATTTCAATGACAGCATCGCCGTTTCCATAGAAAAATCCATCAATTATACTGGCAGCAATTCCTCTGAAATCGTCCGTTGGATGATTGGGTTGTAAGCGAGTGGAGAAACGTCCTTGTAATCCAATGGTCGTTCTGAATTTAGTAATTACTTCACATTTCGAGGCAACCGTTATCAAATCTTGGATTCGCATAATTTTGCTTACCGCTGCCACCATTTCGGGGATAAGTCCTTTCTGCAAATCGTTAAGTATTTTTTTATCAGTAGTTTCCTGTAAGATAATATCAGAAAATACCTTAAAAATGTTTTCATTTGTATAAACTTATTAAAGATATAATGAAATTACTTTTTTCTCTTGTATTATTTTTTGCTTTCTTACTTAAAATGGGAGGATTTTACGCCATTTTAAGTATCGAAAGACATGAAATTAGGGAGAAGGTTGAGCAAAAAATCATTAAATCTCTCAAAAAATCTGAATTAATCTGTATCGTTGCAAATTCCGAAAATTTACCCAAAATAACGTGGGAACGTCCACAAAAAGAATTCAGATTTGAAGGTAATTTATACGACGTTGCATTTGTGGAAGTTGAATTGGGCATAACTTGTTACTATTGCTTAAGTGATATAGATGAAACTAAATTAACCTTAAAGATTGATAAATTGCTTGAAAATCAAATGGAACATTTGCCTTTTGGGAATAGTGCAAAACTCATTTTGCATTTGCTTTCAGAACCGCTGATAACGTATCTTTATCCAGTTTTTTATTTTACTTTTTTTTCTAAAAAAACAACTTCTATTTTCCCCAACCTATCCATTTTTTATCGTTTAAATTTTCTTCCTACCCTAAAAAATCCTCCAGAAATCTCTTAGGACACATTCTGTTTTTCTGGCATTTCTGTGCAGGGTATATCAATTATTCCTGTACAGCGAATGCTATAAAAACTATTAGCAATTAATTTTCTGTTTCTAAGAAATTCACGATAGGTATGGTGATTAATCACACCGTACCTATTATTTTCAAAAATATCCAATGAAAAAAATATTTATACTATCATACTTTATGTTGATGGCTGGGTTTTCATTTGCTCAATATTCCAAAGAACTTGACGAAGTTATCGTTAAAGAAAAACGAAAAACTGCCAAAGAGAGAGGCGAATTTAAACGCCATGCCCAATCGGTGGAGGCACTAACTGAAGAAGAATTAAATCGTAATAACCCCGCCTTTATTGAACAAAGTTTGGGGACAATGGCGGGTGTGCAGGTGGATAAACGTACGCAGTTAGGCGGGCAAAGGTTGGTGATTCGAGGGTACGGCAATGACCAAAAATTTAATAATTGGGGTATAAAAGTCTATTACAATGGTGTGCCGATTACCACGGCAGAAGGTGTTACCATATTAGACGATATTGATTTTTCAAATGTTAATAACGTCGAAGTAATAAAAGGTCCTGCCGCAACGATGTACGGTGGAGGCGTGGGAGGTGTAGCTCGTTTTTACATGAAATCATCCGAAGATAAAGGAGTTTCTTTGACTGAAAAGTTTTCACTTGGTTCTTATGGTTTATTCCAATCAAATACTCGTTTGGATGTTGTGAATGATAGTTCTGCAATTGCTTTGACTTACGGACACTTACAGTCGGATGGGTATCGTCCACGGGGAAGTAGTCTTAAAAACTTTTTGACCTTTTTTGGCGAATTTAAGCTAAACAAAAAACAGTCTGTCACGGCATTTATGAGTCATAATTACTCTTTAGAAGGCGTTACAGGGCAAATTTCTTACGCTGATTACTACGCAGGAATCGATAATGGAAATACAGCCTATGCCAAGAAAAATGCTAGAAATGAAATTCAAGCAACTCGTTTTTTCTTAACTCATCAATATGCTTTTTCGAGTAAGTTTAATAATAATACAACAGCTTTTTACTCAAATCAAGATTTTACCAGAGTGGCTGCTGGGGCTACTGAAAACAGTTTAAACCCTAATTTTGGGATTAGGTCAGTTTTTAATGTAAAATCAAATTTTACAAATAAAATTTTAAATGAAATAAGCATCGGAACCGAATTACAACAATCAAGGTCGTTAATTTCAAATTATAGATTTCTTGGAACTGATGATGCCAATCCACTAAAAGTTCAAGAATTATCAAAAGGCGGGTCATATTTTAAGTATATCACCAATCAATTTGCGGTATTTTTCCACAATCGAACCACATTTGATGCCCTTAATTTGTCATTAATCATTGGATTAAGTGCCAACCAGATTAATTACACCCGCTTAGATTTATTGGCAACTCCAGGTTTGATAACGGGATACAATAAAGATTTATCTTTCGATAAAAGCTTTGCCACTTCGTTTAATCCGCACATTGCTTTGCAGAAAAGTATTAAGCAGCAAATTATCAATTTGAGTTACAGTGAAGGCTATAATGCCCCAACGGCATCCACTTCATTTATAGGTACAATCAATAAAGTCAATGATAATTTACTTCCCGAAAAGGCTAAAATGATTGATTTGGGTATTCAGGGTTTATTATTTGACAATACCTTAGATTACCAAGTTTCGCTTTTCAACATTAATATCAACAATAAATTAACTCAACTTTCGGGAGGAAATCCAGCGGGAGGAACGTATGCTTATTTTGCTAATACAGGAAACCAAACCAACATGGGTATGGAATTAAGTGTAAGATATTTAATGGTACCGAAAGAAAAATCATTGATTAAGAAAATTGAACCGTTCATGAATTACGCTAATTATAATTTCAAATACAGCGATTTCAAGACTAAGTTTGGCAATGATATCGTGGATTATACAAATAAGCAAGTGGTGGGTGTTCCTCAAACCAAATATACGTTTGGAATAGATATTGTAACCAAAATGGGACTTTATTTAAACAATACTTACAATGTGATGGGCGATGTTTATACTGATTTTGCCAATACCAACAACGTCAAAGGATTTTCATTATTAAATAGTAAAATTGGGTATCAAATTACGGGTAAAAAAGTGGATTTTGATGTATATTTTGCAGGCAACAACCTTACAAACCAAATCAATTATACCTTCCTATTTTTAGGAAATAATATAAATGATTCAGATGCGGGTAGTAATTATCCAACAGGCGTTGCTACAGATGTAAATCCTGGTCCCAATAAAGCCTATTATTTTGGTGGAATGAACGTAAAATTTAAGTTTTAAGGAGAATTTAGCGTAATTTATAAAAGTCGTTCTGCAAAGGGCGACTTTTTATTTTTAAAGGTATTTAGACAATCATCTAAATATTTTTACCATTTACTTGGAAGTTTGAAATAGTATTTAGACATTTGCCTAAATATTTATCTAAAATAAAATGAACATACTTTTCAAAGCCCTCAACGACCACACCCGAAGGGAAATATTAGAAATGCTGAAAGAGGGCGACATGAATGCGGGCGATATTGCTGACAAATTTAACATGACCAAACCCAGTATTTCGCACCACTTGGATTTGCTGAAACAGGCAGATTTGGTGGTTGCCGTTAAGAAAGGGCAGTTTGTGGAATATTCCCTAAATATGACCGTCATGGATGAAATCATGGCTTGGTTTGTTCAGTTTAAAACGTAATAAATTTATCAATTATATTTTCCAATTTAAACTATAATAATCATGAAAACGAAATTTTTAATCTCCCTTCTATTTCCGCTTGTTCCGCTTTTTTATATTGGTTATCACTGGAATCAAATTCCTGAAACTGTACCACTACATTTTAAAATAGACATGAATCCTGACCGTTTTGGGGCAAAATCAGAATTATTAACGTCAATAATAATCATCGGTTGTATCTCAATTTTACTCACTTTTTTATTCAAGTATTTACCTAAATTTGATACTAAGGAAAACCTTAAAAATCAAAAAGGCTTTTTGGAAAGTATAGGCTTGGGAACGAGTGTTTTCATGGCAATCATTAGTTTTTTTGTAGTTCAATCTGGCATTTCAGGAGTTAAAGGTTCAATCGTAACTTACTTACCAATGCTGATTTTATTCTTTATGACATTTTTAGGTAATTATATGATTAATATTAAACGAAACCATTTTATTGGTATAAGAACGCCGTGGGCAATGGAAAGTGAATCTGTATGGAAAAAAACGCATCAATTTGCGGGAAAACTGATTTTTTACAGTAGTCTCGCTGGAATAGTAATCTTATTTTTTCTTCCAGATTTAAAACTAAAAGTGATTTTTACTTGGGTTCTATTAATGATAATTCTTACTATTTCTACCTACTATTCTTATAAATTTTATAAAGAAGAAAGTATAGTTTGACCGTTAAATATTTCTGACCGATAATTTATAGTCTCTATCACCATTATTCTCCAAAAATATTATTACTTTGCAACCAATAATTTAGTTCAGTCTGATTCAGGCGTGTCTCCCCCGAAGACATTATAACCTTAAAACAAATCGCCTCCAAAGGGGTAGGAAGCATTTTTGTATCAATGAAAAAAATAACTACACTACTCGTAGGTGTAACGTTGGGTTTATGCACCAATTTTGCGATGATGGCTCAGGAAGATTTGAGCAAAATGCCCCTCCCGATGGATTCACGGGTCAAAACGGGAATCCTTCCCAATGGTTTAAAATATTACATCATGAAAAATGCTGAACCCAAAAATCGGGCTCAATTGCGTTTGATGGTGAAGGCTGGTTCGGTTCTTGAAAATGATGACCAACAAGGGCTTGCTCACTTCATGGAACACATGAATTTTAACGGAACGAAGAATTTTCCAAAAAATGAATTAATTAATTTCCTCCAAAAATCGGGGGTTCGTTTTGGAGCCGATTTGAATGCGTACACCAGTTTCGATGAAACGGTTTATATGTTGCCTGTGCCAACTGATTCAATCGAAGTTTTTAAAAAAGGAATGCAAATTCTGGAAGATTGGGCTCATAATGCCACCCTCGACCCTTTGGAAATTGATAAAGAAAGAGGTGTAGTTTTGGAAGAATCTCGCACGGGTAAAGGAGCAAATGCAAGGATGAGAGATAAATTTTTTCCCGTAATTTTGAATAACTCTCAATATGCCAAACGTCTGCCAATCGGTAAAGATAGTATTCTCAAAAACTTTAAGTATGAAGTCCTCAATAAATTCCATAAAGACTTTTATCGTCCTGATTTAGAGGGAGTTGCCGTTGTAGGTGATATTGATGTGGCGATGGTTGAAAAGATGATTATTGAAAAATTTGGGAGTATTCAAAATCCTGTGAACGAGAAAGAAAGAACCAAATATACGATTCCGCTTACTGGCGGTACGGACGTTGCCATTGTGACTGACCCTGAACAACCGTACACCCTTATTCAAGTAATGTGTAAACAACCCGAACGCAAAGATGTAACGTATCAAGACCGCCGTGATGGCATGGTTCGTTCGTTGTTCAATCAAATGTTATCAGCTCGAATTCAGGAACTTACACAAAAAGCTGAACCTCCATTTTTATTTGGAAATGCCAGTTATGGTGGATTTTTGGGCGGTATTGGAAATCTTGATGCTTTCACTTCAATTGCCGTTGCAAAGAGCGGGAATGTTGAAAAAGCCTTGGTTGCCGTTCTAGAAGAAACCGAAAAAGCCAAGAAATTTGGTTTTACAGCTTCGGAATTAGCACGTACTAAAACCGAATATATGGTCGGACAAGAAAAAGCATACAAGGAAAAAGATAAAACTTCTTCCGAGCAAATTGTAGGCGGTTTGGTTGGAGCATTTACCGAAGATGAAAATTTGACTTCGCCTGATTTTAGTTTTGATTTTACTAAAAAATACTTGGAAGGTATAAAATTAGAAGAAGTAAATGCTTTAAGTAATACCTTAATTACGACCGAAAATAGGGCAGTAATTTTGTTAGCACCAGAAAAAGAAAAAGCAACCTTACCAACCGAAGCCCAACTTAGAGAATGGTTAAATACGGCTGGTAAAAACGTAACGGCTTATGTGGATAATACGGTTAATAAGCCTTTGATTGCCAAATTACCAACGGGTTCAAAAGTGATTTCGACCAAGCAAATCCCAGAAATTGGCGTTACTGAATTGACCTTTGCCAATGGCGTGAGGGCTATTTTGAAACCAACGGACTTCAAAAATGATGAAATTTTGATTGGTGCATACAGCAATGGAGGCACAAACTTATATTCGGATAAAGATGCTGATAATGCCGCTTTGTCTTCAACGATTGCTTCAATGGGTGGTTTAGGTGAATTTTCAGCGATTAATTTACAGAAAATGATGACGGGTAAAGTCGCACAGATTTCGCCTTACGTTACTGAAACCTCTGAAAATTTCAATGGCTCAACCAACCCGAAAGACCTTGAAACGGCTTTGCAATTAATATACAGCGATTTTACGCAACCTCGCTTTGATGCAGATGTTATCAAAGGTTTTGTAGCAAATGTGAGTAATTTCTTGGAAAGTCAGCAAAAAACGCTCACTCCCGAAAAAGTTTATAACGATACATTGAGCATGATTTTGAGTAATTATGCTCCTCGAAATTTCCCAATGACGGCTGAACGTTTCAGTAAAATTGATGCTAAACGTGCCTTTGAAATTTACAAAGAACGTTATGCTGATGCTTCTGATTTTACGTTTTTATTCGTAGGAAATTTTAAAAATGACGATATAAAACCGATGTTAGAGAAGTATTTGGGCGGTTTGCCTTCAACAAGACGCAAGGAAACTTTCAAAGATTTAGGGATTCGTCCACCAAAAGGGAAAGTAGAAAAAACGCTTTATAAAGGCACTGAATCAAAAGCTCGTGTAACAATGGTTTGGTCGGGTGATTATGAGGCTACGCCAGAGAATGAAACCCAAGTTGAAGCACTTTCGGAAGTATTAGAGATTAAGTTGATTGAGAAATTACGGGAGGAAGAATCTGGAGTGTATGGCGTGGGCGTAAGTGGTTCAGTTTCCAAGATTCCAGCTAAGCGTTATTCGTTCAAAATTGCCTTTCAATGTGCCCCAGAAAATGTGGAGAAATTGGTAAACCGTACGATGGCAGAAATCCAAAAAGTGAAAGTTTCAGGAGCAGAAGCGGGCGATATTGATAAGTTCAAGGCAGAAACAAAACGCCAAACTGAAACGCAATTACGTGAAAATGGCTTTTGGTTAGGTTATTTACAAGGTCAATATCAAGATAATGAAGACGTAAAAGAAGTATTGAAAGAAAACGAAATGCTGAAAAAAGTAACCGTTGAAAGCACCAAAATAGCAGCGAAAAAATACTTTGCCGAGAACATGATTAAAGTGATTTTGTTGCCTGAGAAGAAATAATAGTAAAGATTATGGGTTTTTATAATTTCAAAATGCTAAAATAAATAAAAAATAACCCTCCATAAAAATTTTCTTGTGGAGGGTTTATTTTTTTGTAAAGTTCTAATGTGCTTGCATTAATATAAATAAGTACCCTTATAATTTGTCGGCAATTCCTCTATCATTCGATAATCGGGGTACTTTATTTTGTCCACCTAGTTTTCCTTCTTTTTTCATGTAATCAATAAAAGAATTTCGAAATAATGATTTGATTTTTAAAGGTTTAAGAATGTTTCCAACCATTAAATCTTGATAATAAATATTTAATTCTGATAATTTTTGATTCACATCTTGAGCAAATAATTCCAAATCTTGGGGTTCTCTCGAAAATTCAACAAACCATTCGTGATAGGGCAATCCGCCTTCGGGTGGACTAACTTGTGGGGCAACCGTGAATTCCACTAATTCTGTTTCGGGTTGTTGTTGCATAGCAAATTGCATGGCTTTTTCAACTTCTTCACCAATGACGTGTTCGCCAAAAGCCGATATAAAATGCTTGATTCTGCCCGAAACTACAATTCGATAAGGATTTAATGAAACAAATTTTACGGTATCACCGATGGAATATCCCCAAAGCCCAGCGTTGGTATTCATCACTACTGCGTAGTTTATACCTAATTGTACTTCTCCAATATGTAATCTTCTGGGATTGGGTTTAAAATAGTCATCCGTAGGAATAAATTCGTAGAAAACTCCTGAGTTTAATAGCATTAAAAGTCCTTCTTCATTTTGAGAATCTTGATAGGCAATAAATCCTTCTGAGGCAGGGTATGTTTCGATAGAATCTATTTTATAACCAATTGATTCATAGAGTTTTGAACGATAAGGTTCAAAGTTCACACCACCATAAACAAAGAGGGAAAATTCTGGAAAAACGTCTTTGATTTTTTTACCTGTACGAGCCTGAATACGGTCGAAATACATTTGTACCCAAGGTGGAATTCCTGAAATGAGCGACATCGGTTTGTCGATAGTCTCATCTATAATTTTTTCAAGTTTTGTTTCCCAATCTTCGATGCAATTTGTCTCATAACTTGGCATTTGATTACTTCGCAAATATCCTGGCACATGATGATTCACAATACCCGAAAGTCGCCCCGTGAAGATGCCATTTTTCTTGTACATCTCTGGTGAACCCGATAAAAAAATGAGATTTTTATCTAAGAATTTTGAATTACCTGTTTCATGAACATAACTTAAAAGTGCATCTCTCGCTCCGTTGATATGAAAACCGATGGATTCTTTGGAGATGGGAATATATTTTACGCCCGAAGTTGTACCTGAAGTTTTAGCAAAATATAAAGGCTTACCTTTCCACAAAATATCAGGTTCACCAGCAATTACTTTTTCAATATATGGCTTCAATTTTTCGTAATCTTGAACTTGAATAGACTGCTTGAAATCTTGATAATCAGCTATTTCTGAAAAATGATTATCTTTTCCGAAAAGGGTTTGAGAGGCTTCTGAAACCAGAGATTTCATTAAAGCGAGTTGTGTTTCAACGGCACGTTCTTCCCATTTTCGACGGTTTTGAACTACGAATGAGGCAAAAGGTTTAGCGAGTATTGAGCGGAAAGACATTTAGATTTACGATTATATAGATAGAACATAGATTTTACAGATTAGACTTGGACATACGAATATTTTATCCGTGTCTAATCTGTAAAATCCGTGTTCTAATTTACTTTTAATTATTACAAAGATAGCAAAAAACTTACATTCGAAACGTCAATCGATGATGAATCGTTACGCCAAATTCTTTGATGGCAGTGCGATGTTTCAGCGTTGGATAACCCGCATTTTGTTGCCATCCATATTCTGGAAATTTTTCGGCAAGGTTTTCCATTAAATCATCTCGATACGTTTTTGCTAAAATCGAAGCTGCTGCAATGGATAGAAATTTACTGTCTCCTTTCACGATGCAAGTATGTGGAATAAGGGGATAAATTGGAAAACGATTGCCATCAATCAATAAATGTTCTGGACGAATCATGAGTTTATCAATCGCCAAGTGCATCGCTTTCATACTGGCTTTTAAAATATTTATTTTATCAATTTCTTGATTGGAAACTTCAGCAATCTCGTAAGCAAGAGCATCACGGATAATATCCACACGCAAGGTTTCACGCTGTTTTTTCGTAAGTTGCTTTGAATCGTTGAGTAATTTATGTTGATAATATTTTGGTAAAATTACAGCCGAAGCCACAACTGGACCACATAGACAACCACGACCCGCCTCATCTAATCCTGCTTCAATAAAGATTTCGTTATAAAAACTTTTTAACATCTATTTAATTTTAAGGGTGCCTAAAGATATAAAGGCACAAATATTTTATTGATAAAATATTGATAATCAATTATTTACGATAAAAATATTAATAAATTTTTACAAAAAATAAATATTTTTGGCATGATTTATGCTATAATTTTTGTGAATAACTATACGTTTTCTTTGGAAATTTGCCTACCTAGCCCATCAAAAATCCTTAATAATATGAAAAAAATCTCCGAAATACATTCATGGAACAAAAATTGTCAGGACATATAAAACCTTACAATACTAACACAATGCCTAAGTTAAAAAAAATTGGACTTACCCTCACATTGGCAATTGCTCTCTTGAGTAATATTACTGCCCAACAAGCAAATATGTTGTTGAATGATGCCATGCGTCATTTTGAACTTCGAAGTTTTACAACTGCCATCCAGAAATTTGAAGCGGTATTGAAGGATGGTTCTACCACGCTTTCAGATGCTGATAAATTATCAGTTTTGTTAAAACTCGCCTCTAGTTATAAACAAACCAATAATGGAACAAATGCAGAACGAACATTTCGTCAAGTCTTTGCATCAAATTCCGATTTGACGGGCGATAATACTAAATCATACTTGCAATTTGCCCAAGTTTTAGCGGCAAATGGAAAATACAAAGAATCACAAGAATATTACGACAAATTTAGTGCCTTAGAAGTTATTGAAAGTCAATCGGTTGATTTATTTAAAGCTACTACTAGTTCAAAAATTTCAGAAGATGTTTCAGCCTTAACAAACGGAAAGGGAAAATACAAAGTTGATTTCTTAGATTTTAATACAACAAATCCAGAATTTAGTCCAATGTATTACCGTGACGGAATTGTTTATTGCTCGGGTAAAGGTTCTGGAACGAGTTTGTTGAATGAAAAAGGGGGGTATTTAGACCTATTTTATTTAAATGACATCAGTAATGTTCAGAGTTTAGGCAGTGATGGAAATGCTAAAAAACCGAAGAGTATTTCATCAAGTGGCGTAAAATCTTTGGGTAACGACTATTATTCTCGTCCAACGGCAAATGATTCAAAAACCTTAAATTTCTTTGAGAGAAACGATGAAACGGGTGCAAATATCAAAGGGAAAATTGCTGAATCAGAGATATTTAGCAAAACGTTAAACACTAAATTTCACGAGGGTCCAGCCACGTTTAGCAAAGATTTTTCTCAAATTATTTTTACAAGAAATAATTACAATACGGGTGAAAAAGGAGCAAGTGAAGACAACATAACAAAATTAAAACTTTATTCTGCCGAGAATGTAAACGGGGCGTGGGGAGAAACAAAAGAACTACCATTCAATGATGACGAATTTTCGACAGCCCACCCATCTTTGTCGAAAGATGGCAAATTATTATACTTCGCTTCCGACCGTGAGGGTGGTTTTGGAGGTATGGATATTTGGATGATTGAACATAAAAATGGTATTTGGGGTGAACCTAAAAACTTAGGAAAAGAGGTTAATTCAAAAGGGGTAGAGGCTTTTCCATTCGTTGATGATAAAGGAAATCTCTATTATTCATCAGACGGTTGGGGTGGCGAAGGTGGTTTGGATTTGTTTTTCGTAGAAATGAAAAATGGTATAAATGTCGATAAACCAATGTCGTTAGGAGAACCCTTCAACTCGCCGAATGATGATTTTGGTATTATTACAGACGGAAATCGAAAAACAGGTTATTTTAGTTCAAATCGCAAACGGGGTGAAGATGACGATATTTATCGTTTCTCACGTGAGGTAGGAACTTCTTCGTATGATTGCCGTGAAGTGACATTGAATATTTTTGACCTAGAAACGAAGGGACCTATTGCCGACACAGACGTTGAAATCAATCCAAAAGGAGGAACTTCCGAGAAAAAGAAAACGGATAAGAACGGGAATTTAAAGTTTTGTACAGAACAGAACTTAGACTATTTGATGAAAATTGGGAAAGAAGGGTATGTTACAAACCTCATAGGATATTCAACCAAAGGTGAAGCCGATGATGAACCCTCACGTTTGGAAGTGCCTTTGATGAAAATACAAATCGTTCACCCAGAGCCTGAACCACAGGCGGTTATTGAAAAAGTGGATGATTCAATACCATCTGCACCCGTGTTTAAACCCGAATCTCTCATAAAAAAAAAGTCGTTATTGAAAGGTATCATAAAAACAGAAGTTGAAAAAATGCCCATTGAGGGGGTTTTAGTAACTTTTAAAAATGATTGCGATAATTCAACACAACAAGTTATGACGGGTCCAGATGGAGTTTATGCTTTCAATATGACTGATGGTTGCGATTACACATTAGAGGTTTCAAAAGATGGTTATGGAACAAATGTCAATAAAATTAAGAAGGTGAAGAAAGGAAAAGCCAAGGAGATATCTTTAGGTTTAGGGCTTTTTAAGCAAGGCGACTTAATCACGATGGATAATATTTATTATGATTCAAACGCAGCAAAAATTCGTAAAGATGCAGCTCGTGAGTTGGATAAATTAGTAGCTACTTTACAAAAATTTCCTTCGATGGTTATTGAGTTAGGTTCGCATACGGATAGTCGTGGGCAGGCACAAGATAACATGAATCTTTCGGAAAAAAGAGCTCAAGCAGCCGTTGATTACATTGCTAAAAAAGGAATCGAAAAAAGCCGAGTGTTTGCAAAAGGATACGGAGAAAGTAATTTAGTAAATACCTGCGTGGACGGTGTGAGTTGCACCGAAGCTGAACATCAAAAGAATCGGAGAACAACCGTAAAGATTATTAAGGTACGAACAGAATAATACAAATATATAATTACCAAAAAGGCAGATGAGAAATTATTTGCTTTTTTTATGGATAATTCTGAATGAAGTATTGATTCCATCCTCAAAAATTACAAATTTACGAGACCAATTTACCAAACAACCCAATCAAAATTGTGAGAAATAAAGAGTTTGTTTAATTTAGGGGATATTTAAGTTTTAAAAGGTACTTACCGTTAAAAAAACAATTATGCAAAAATTAACCGTTGCGGGCAGATTAATTATCACCGCCCTTATTATTGGAGCTATTTATTTTGGCTTCCGAATGTTTGGAGGACAAGAAGCCCTCAAAAAATTAGCCCCTGAGACTCAGACAGAAACAAATACTTCGACATCGGGTACTGATAATGCTTCAAATCCTGCTGAATCAAGTAATTCTGCCACCGATTCGCAGTCTTCTTCATCAGCTTCTGATGTGGGGCAAAAACCTATTTTTGAATATACCCCTCCTGGACCCGTTGCAGGAAAATTGAAAGGAGTTGTTGAATTAGGAGCGTCGGGTTTTAATTCATTTATTATTAGAATTGATGCTGACAAAAACTGGAAACAGGAAAGAGCAGAGTTCGGAAATAGTCTCGTGATGGAAAATATGGCCTCAGATGATGACATTAGAGCGGGTTTAAAAAAATACATTGGCGGTATGTTAGACTACGGCGTAAGTGGACGGGATATTCATTTTGTGGTAAGTTCGGGTGCTGTGAAAGCAGAAGGGACACAAAAAATTATTAATGTTTTGAAATCTTTAAAATACTTCGTAAATACGGTTACGCCTGAAAAAGAAGGACAATTGGGCTTGAAAAGTGTACAACCTAATAAATTTGCCGATAACTCTTTTGTGACTGACATTGGTTCAGGAAATACAAAAATTTCGTGGAAAGAGGGGGGTAAAATTTCTGCCATTGAAACGTATGGAGCAAAATATTTTCAGAATAATGTTTCTGATGATGTTGTGGCGAAAGAAGTAGAAGCGAAAGCAAAGCAAATCCCTTCTGATAAACGTAATTTATGTTTTATCATTGGAGGCGTGCCATTTGAATTAGCTAAAAAAGTGCGTAATGGCAAAGAACGTTATACTGTTTTGGATGCTCCATCAGCATACAAATTGGATAATGCCAAGTCAAAAGCGGGTTTAAATATCTATAAATCTATCGCAGAAACAACGGGTTGCAAGCAATTTGTGTTTGACTGGGATGCCAATTTTACGATTGGATTTTTGTTGGATTTACCGTAATAGATTTTATTGGACATAAAAAAAAGTAGCACAGAATAAAATCTTTGCTACTTTTTTTATGCTTATTACTCAATATTATATCCCCTTTTTAATCGCCTGATAAATTACTTCATTAATATTCGTCCGCACATTCAAATCAGATATTTTTGAATTATTTCGGGTTGGATAAACTCGATTACAGAGAAAAACATAAACCAATTGATTATCTGGATCAACCCACGTATATGTTCCTGTATAGCCCGAATGTCCAAAACTATTGGCACTCGCACTTGGAGCTGCACTAATTCCTGCCTTTTTGCGATCGGGTTTGTCGAAACCTACGCCTCTTCTGCTATTTACTTCCTTTGGAAATGGATAACTCGTCCATTCGTTCACAGTGCTTTCGTTAATAAATCTTTTGCCTCCATAAAATCCTTTTTGAAGATACATTTGCATCAATTTTGCCAAATCTTGGGCAGTTCCAAATAATCCAGCGTGTCCAGAAATTCCTCCTAACATAGAAGCACCTTCATCATGCACTCGTCCGTGTATCAGCGTTTTGCGATACAAAGAATCATATTCCGTTGGGACGATTTTTGATAATGGAAATCTTTCTCTCGGTAAGAAACCCAAGCTATTTGCTCCTAAAGGTTTGTAAAAAGTATCGCTCAAAAACGTTGGAAAATCCTTACCCGTTAAACGTGGAATAATTTGTGGATATAAATAATACGACAAATCTGAATATACGTATTCCTTCTTCTCACGCAAAGGCGAATCTTCAATGGCTTTATAAAGTGTTTTATCGTAATCTTTATGTAACCATAAATCATCCGTAATTTGAATCGTAAAATTCTTTGAAGGTTCGTAAGCAAACGTATTAGGTTTCCAAATCGTAGGGTCTTTTGTTAGATTTACACAATCTTTCCACAATTGTTTATCAGTCTGAATTGCCTGACAAATTCGTCGCAAAGCCTTCTTTTTTCTGAAAAGTTTATCCCAAAACGTAATTGTATATTTATCAGAATATTTCTGTTTGTAAATCTTGCTTGCTAACACCATTTTAGTAGAATCAATACAATCCATCCAAAATGGAATCCATGCTTTCAAACGTGATTGGTGAGTGAAAATATCTTTGTATATTAAATCAGCTTTATTTGAATCATGCCATGTAGGCACTAAGTCTCCCATTGTATTGTCAAGTGTAAATTTCCTTTCATCTTCCATCTTCATCATAGCGGGAACGGAGGTGCTAATTTTGGTAATAGAAGCCAAATCGTACAAATCAGTCGTCAATACTTTTTCTGTGCCTTCGTAGGTATGTTTTCCGTAGGCTTTATGCAAAATTATCCTGCCATCCTTCGCTACTAAAACTACTGCTCCAGGGGTTGCTCTTTGTCTAATTGCCTCATTTACAATTGAATCCACTTTGTAATTCAAGAATTTTGTATCAATTCCAACGTTTTCGGGTAGGGCGTATTGAAATCTTTTTAAAGGGGTAGTAGTCAATCCGTCGTTGTATCTAAAGGTAAGATTTGCGGTTACAGGGAGTTTTCCCGTTGCTCCAATTGCTCCAAAAATTAATTCCGCAGTTGCTACGGCTTCGTGCATTTGTGGACTTTCTTGATAGGTAATTGTTAATGCTTTTGCCTTATCTAAATTCTCGAATTTTGATAAAGTATAGGCATTTGAAAACAGCGAAACGATTGTTTTTGAAGAATTAGCAAACTCCGAAACTAAAGTCTGAATTTTAGGATTGATATTATAATTTTTGGTAGGACGAACCGATTGCCCATTTACCGCCATTAAAATTAAATTATAATTTTTCAAAGCATCACGTACTCGCTGAATGGTGGAATCAGCTGAATTTTCATCTAAATTAAAATGTTGAACGTCCGTATAATTTGAAAGCATTTTCTGATAATCAGTTGGTAATTTTGAACCGAAAGAAGGATTACCAATATTCAAAGACGCAATCCGCAAAGTATCCAAATTTTGAAGCGGAAGAATATTATTATTATTGATTAATAAAGTAACTGTTTCCTCCGCAAATTGACGATTCAAAGCCTGAGATTTTGCAGGATTCAACTCTTCAA
>JANXRS010000265.1 GCA_025356745.1 Arcicella sp. | reverse complement strand
GAAGTATTTATGTTAACATAAACCTAAAACCAGATTCAAATTTTCATCAATTTATTATTTCTGGCAAAATTACAGTTATAAAATTGTACTATTCATTGATTTTAAACTCAAAATTGCATTTTTAAATGCGTTCAACCTGGCTTTCGGTAGAAAAATAGATAATAATTAAATAGTTTTGTGCAATTATTGCAAAACATTCAAATCCGTAAGCGATTAATAAATCACTTACGGATTTTTATTTAGAAAATCAAAATGAATAAAATAAAAGGATTAATTTTTGACATGGATAAACGCCGCCCGATAATAGAAAACGGTCTGCCAAGGCGGATATTTACTATCTAAATTACGCTGGGCGGCATCCCACCATTGAGAACCTGTATTATTTAGTGAAAAAATGGCATTTAGTATCACTCTCAAACTGTGTTTTCGTTTCCTTTGGTCGTCAATAATTTTATCTATAACTTGCCACAGTAGCGACTGTCCGATGAAAATCGGTAAATTCAGAAAAACTTCTCTGCATTATCTTTGTTGTTTTGGTCGATAACAAGATAAGCCGATTCTCGCTTTTTAGCTAATTTCTATAATTCCAAAACATACTCTAAAATCTTAACAAAAATGGTGACATAAATGTAGGTTTTCCTAAATCTATGTCACCATTTTTGTATCAATCAATTCTACTCCTTTTTAGCTAATCATTAAATCCTTCAAAATCTTTTGAGCCGCAATAGAAATAATCGTTCCAGGACCAAAAACGCCTGACACCCCAGCATCATACAAATACTGATAATCTTGAGCAGGAATCACGCCTCCCGCAATAACCATAATATCTTCACGACCTTGTTTTTTGAGTTCCTCAATCAGTTGAGGCACGAGCGTTTTGTGTCCTGCCGCCAAACTGGAAGCTCCCACAACGTGAACATCATTTTCGACAGCTTGCTTTGCCACCTCTTCGGGTGTTTGAAATAATGGCGTAATATCCACATCAAAACCTAAATCGGCAAAACTGGTAGCAATTACTTTTGCACCACGGTCGTGTCCATCCTGTCCCATTTTTGCCACCATAATTCTGGGTCTGCGACCTTCCTGTTTCGCAAACTCATCTGCCATTTCTCGGGCAACTCTAAAATTCTCATCGTCTGTCACTTCTGCTGAATAAACACCTGATATTGAACGAATTACGGCTTTATGTCGTCCATAAACTTTTTCCATTGCCATGGATATTTCTCCTAAAGTTGCTCGTAATCTTGCTGCTTCAACAGCTAAGGCTAATAAGTTTCCCTCCCCCGATTCGGCTGATTTTGTTAGCTTTTCTAAAATTAAATTTACTAGATTATTATCTCTTTCCGCTTTAATTTTATCTAATCTTTCAATCTGAGAATCCCTAACTGCTTGATTATCAACATCTCGAACTTCCAAAACAGTAGCTTCTGAAATTTTAAATTTATTTACACCTACAATTACATCTTTCCCAGAATCAATTCTTGCTTGTTTTCGAGCGGCTGCTTCTTCAATTCTCATTTTGGGTAAACCTGTCTCAATGGCCTTTGCCATTCCGCCCAATTCTTCCACTTCTTCAATCAATGCCCAAGCCTTTTGGGCGAGTTCCATCGTTAAGTATTCAACGTAATATGAACCACCCCAAGGGTCAATTGCCTTGGTAATTTGGGTTTCATTTTGTAAATATAACTGCGTATTTCGAGCAATTCGAGCGGAAAAATCAGTCGGTAAAGCAATTGCTTCATCCAATGAATTTGTATGTAAACTCTGGGTATGCCCCAAAGCTGCTGCCATCGCTTCAATGGTTGTTCTGGCTACATTATTAAAAGGGTCTTGTTCCGTCAGTGACCAACCCGAAGTTTGGCAGTGCGTTCTAAGCATCAACGACCTATCATTTTTAGGATTAAACTTTTTAACAATTTTTGCCCACAACATTCGTCCTGCTCGCATCTTGGCAATTTCCATAAAATGATTCATGCCAATTGCCCAAAAGAACGATAATCTTGGAGCAAATTTATCAATGTCCAAACCCGCATTTATGCCCGTTCTTAGGTATTCGAGACCATCCGCAAGCGTATAAGCCAGTTCCAAATCAGCCGTTGCCCCCGCCTCTTGCATATGATAACCCGAAATAGAAATCGAATTAAATTTGGGCATATTTTTAGCGGTGTATTCAAAAATATCCGCAATAATTCGCATGGAAGGCAAAGGCGGATAAATATAGGTATTCCGAACCATAAATTCCTTCAAAATATCATTTTGAATCGTGCCTGATAGTTTTTCTGGAGAAATACCTTGTTCTTCTGCTGCCACAATATAAAATGCCATGATGGGCAATACCGCCCCGTTCATTGTCATCGAAACCGACATTTCGTCTAAAGGAATTTGGTCGAAAAGTATCTTCATATCCTCCACCGAATCAATCGCAACTCCTGCTTTTCCAACATCTCCTGTTACTCTTAAATGGTCAGAATCGTATCCTCGATGCGTTGCCAAATCAAAGGCCACGGAAAGTCCTTTTTGCCCACCCGCTAAATTTTTTCGGTAAAAATTATTGGATTCCTCAGCCGTAGAAAAACCCGCATATTGGCGAATTGTCCAAGGATTTTGAACGTACATGGTTGAGTAAGGTCCTCTCAAATAAGGAGGTAAACCTGCCGCAAAGTTCAAATGTTCGGCATCGGCTAAATCTGCTTTCGTAAAATATTTTTTTACTGATATTCCTTCTGCAAAACGAAAGGGCTTTGCTTCGATTGTATGAGCCTGATTTTCAGCGTGCTGACTAAGGTTTATATTTGATAAATTGGGTTTCATCGTATTTTTACTTTTCAAAAATTTGTGATAATCTTAAATCCGTTAACAAGTCAAATCCTACATCTGGCTGCTTTTTTTCTACCATTTCCATTTTATTGAAAGGCATTTCATCGTGTCTGAATTTATTAACTCCAATCATAATTGACTCATTCTTCAGCAAAGAATCTTGTTTAGCCTCAAAATTTCTCTTTATCTCATTTTGAATATAATTCTTTTCGAAGGCCTCAATAATTCCTCCTTGATTTTCAACTGCTTGTAATAAAGTAAAAGCTTCTTCGGCAATTTGAAAAGTTAAGTTTTCAATAAAATAACTTCCCGCTGATGGGTCAATTACTTTATCAAAATAGCTTTCTTCTTTCAAAATTGTAGAGATATTTCTGGAAATTCTTTTGCTAAATTCATCTGATTCTTGGAAAGTTTCATCGTAAGCCCGTACACTTAAAGCAGAACAACCACCAATAATAGCGGACATCGCTTCGGTGGTTGCTCGTAACATATTAGTATGAGGCGTAATGGCAGCATCATAAAATGAAGACGTTACGCAATGAATTGAAATAACTGGAATATTTTGCTCCTTCAAACCATATCCTTGCATTAAAATTTTTGTCCAAAGAAACTTTAAAGCTCTAATTTTAGCAATTTCAACAAAATAATTCGTGCCGACAGAAATTGAGAATTCTATTTTTTGTACAATTTCTTGTAAGCCAACATTTTGCTCTGAAATTCTATCAATTGTTTCAATAGCAGAAGCAAGGGTATAGGCTAATTCCTGTGCAACATTTGCTCCTGAATTATGGAAAAGATGACTGTTAATTATGAGGGTTTTGAAAGAGGGGAAATTTTGTACTATTCTAAGAATCTCCCCCATCTCAATCCACTGATTAATGTCATAATTTCCAGTTCTAAAATACCTTCCAAGTACATCATTATCAATTCCTCCTTTCCAATGATAGGGTGCAACAACTTGTAACTCTTTTACTAAATTTAAAGCAGCATTTTCGACTTTTAAAAAAAAAGGGGTATCAGAAATTTTGATATTTCTTAACAATTTCTTAACTTCAATTTCCATTTCAAAGAAGCCACTAAAATCGACCAAAAAAGCATCAGCACCTGCCTCTAACAAACTGATAATCAGAACATTAGTTTGTTTTTCAGATTTATATTTAATTATTTCTCTATTGTTCCAAGCTTTTACAACTCCTTGAATTTGAGATTGTTGAATGAAATTTAGAGGTATATCGCTTAAATCCTCGCAGTCAAAGTAAGGTTTTATTTTGACATTTTCTTCAATTATAAAATTCAAAGTTTCATCAAAATCTTTTCCTTTTAAATCATTGATTACTTGTTTTTGCCATTGCTCATTTGAGTGAGAATTAAAATTATTGAATAGTTGATTTTTCATAAAAGTCAATAAAAAAATATTTAATTTTTCAAAGTTAGTAAAAAATTAGAATTTAGGCTTTTTTTGTTAAATAATTCCTTAAAATTGCTATATACCTCCTTACTGTTGCATTATTCTAAGAAGTACGTTTAAAGTTAAATTTCGACTTTCTGATTTTTAAAAAAAATAGAAAATTTAGGTTTTTTTCGACCTCAAAAAATGCTACTTTTGTCACCCTTTAGAAAGTAATTATGAGTATTTTTTTTACTATGTCGCCAATTGATTGATAACCAGATGCTTAAGACTACTTACTTCCCAGTACCGTCATTTTAGAAAATACTATGTACCCTACTCACCAGCCAGATGCAAGACAAATCTGGAAAAAGTGTCTTGAAGTTATACATAAAGAGATAAACGAACAAAGTTTTAAGACTTGGTTTGAACCCATAGTACCCTTAAAAGTAACGGATCAAACACTCTCAATTCAAGTACCAAGCCAATTTTTTTACGAATGGCTTGAGGAAAATTATATCCATGTACTTCGTAAAGCCATTGACATTTCAATGGGTAGAAATGGCAAATTAGAATACTCAATTATTGTAGATAAAGGCGACAAAAAAAATCCACCAATTGCCTATAATATTCCAAATCAAAAACCTACTGTTCCCGTTCAAGCCCCAAAAAGACCTGAACCAACTGTTTATGAAAGTCCTTTTCAACTAAAAGATTTAGATTCGTTGGAATTAGATTCTTACCTAAACCCCCATTATACTTTTGATAATTTTGTGGAAGGTGACTGCAATCGTTTGGGGCGTTCGGCGGGATTAGCAGTCGCTGAAAGACCAGGAGTTACTTCTTTTAACCCTTTGATGATTTATGGGAGTGTTGGTTTAGGAAAAACTCATTTGATTCAAGCTATAGGCAATTATATCAAACATAAACACACCAATAAATTTGTGTTATATGTTACTTCTGAGAAATTTTGTAATCAATTTATTAATGCCATTAAAAATAATACGCTCCAAGCATTTAGTAATTTTTATATGCAAGTTGATGTATTAATTATTGATGATGTACAGTTTTTGGCCGGTAAAGAAAAAACACAAGAATCATTTTTCCATATATTTAACCATTTGCATCAATCTGGAAAACAGATAATTATGTCGTCCGACCGTCCCCCTCGTGAGTTGGCTGGATTGCAAGATAGGCTTCTTTCAAGATTCAAATGGGGACTTACTGCCGATGTGCAACAGCCTGACTTTGAGACACGTATAGCTATTATTCAAAAAAAATTACAAGCCGATGGTATCTATATTGAAGATAAAGTTATTGAATATTTAGCTCATAGCATAGATACAAACGTTCGTGAATTGGAAGGAGTAATTGTTTCCTTAATGGCTCATGCTTCTTTTAATAGCAAGGAAATTGACATGGATTTGGCACGAGCTACGCTGAAGAATATTGTGGTTGACTCAGAAAGAGAAGTGACAGTTGATTCGATTTTGGATGCTGTGACGAATCATTTTGAAGTTAATATGACCGATTTGAAGAGTAAGAGTCGTAAGAGAGAAACGGTTTTTCCACGTCAAGTTGCTATGTATTTAATGAAAGAATTCACTAATTTACCTCTAAAATCAATTGGTTATCATTTTGGAGGTCGTGACCACAGTACTGTTATTCATGCCGTTCAGACAATCAGCGATATGCTTGAAACGGATAAAGATGTCGAAAAAACAATGCAGAAATTATATAAGTATTTTAATAGAGTTCGAATAAAAGCGTAATTTTAAAGGTTTTACCCAAAGAAAAGAGAAAGATACGATTCATTAGAACGAAAGATAAAGCGGATGCGACCAACAATATAAGAGAAGTCTTTGATAAATTGAAAATTGTCAGAGAAAATAAATTAACAAAAAAGGCTTCCAGAATTTCTGGAAGCCTTTTTTGTTAATTTATTAAAATCATTTCTTAATAACCTTCAATTCAACTCGACGATTTTTAGCCTTTCCTTCCTCAGTTGCATTACTCGCTACAGGATTTAATCCTCCTTTGCCTACGAAATCAATTCTTAAATCTTTAATTCCATTAGCAATTAACAAATTTTTCACAGCAAAGGCACGTTTCAAAGACAATCTTCGATTTTGAAGAGAATCACCCGTGTTATCAGTATAACACGTCAATTTTACTTGTACACGTGGATATGCAGACATAATTTCAGCTAAATCTTGAATCGTTTTTTCTGAATCTACCTCTAAAGTTGACGTATTAGATTCAAAATTCAAATTGTCGAATGTAAAAACCTGATTAATTTTAGCTGATGAATCGGTCAAATATTTCGCAAATTTATAGTTAAAAGACCCCTCTGCTAAATCTATTTTCTGTCCATTAGGTAAATTTAGGCCCATTTCTTTAGTAGTAGCTGGAACAGTAACACTCCCTACTGATGTATCTATTTTGATAACTGCTGTATCTTGTGGAAGATTGGTTGTATCAATTGTGGCATTAGTAACCTGCTCTAATTGAGCAGAATCGGATTCAGTAGTAGATGAATTACTCCATTCACTCCAATCATAAGTTATAGCAAAATAACCAACACCCCCTAAAACTAAAGCAATTAAAACGGTTGGTAAAAGCCATTTAGGAATTGTCATGCCACCTCTTTCATCCGGTCTATAATCCTTATCTGAATAGGTTACTGCGGTATTTTCAACGGGTTTTTTAGGTGTGATTGTTTGAGTTGTATTAGATTTTATTGTACCAGTAGCAAACTGAACGGGTTTTATTTCCTCAATCATGAAAGTAGCCAACCCTAAAACATCAATCATTTTAGGTTGTAAATCTTCAGGCGTTTCGTCTAATAAAATACTTTTCTGATCTAGAATGATATTCGCCAAACCATTTTTATCTAAACCTTGCGAAGTAACTAACTTACCTAATTTACCCACCACCAAAGGAGCGACAACCGACAAAAGAGCCGTTGCAGTAGAGTTACGAACACCAGCAAATTGTGAAATCATGGCGGCAATTGAACTCTTTTTATCAGGTAAAAGCATACTGACTACACTATTCCCTTTTTCAACTAAACCTGCAAAACTTTCTTTATTTTTCAATAAATCGTCTAATTGTTCAATAATACTTCCATCGTGATTACCTTTTTTAACCACATTCATCAAAGTAGTAGCTCCCGCCTCATTTGCTGCTCTCTTCATCAATCCGCCCACGACTGTCGGAATCAATCCTTCAAGGGCAGTTTTCACTTTCTCTTCTTTCTCTCCTAGGATATTGGCAGCTTTGCTGGCGACTTCGCCTACCAATACTTCTCTTAATTCTTCAAATAAATTCATGTTCAATTTTTTTATAACAGATTCTCGCACAAAATTACAATCAATTCTTTTAATAATGTTCAAATCAATTCTTTTAATAATGTTCAATTATATGGTTTTAATAAAATTCATTACCTAAATTTCTGATAAAAAGGCTGTAATTTACGAACCACATACTAATTTTGTAGTCTATTTCTGCTTAAAACAGATTTAATAAGATATGAAAAAAATATTATTTATTGACCGTGATGGTACAATTATTGTAGAACCCCCAATTGATTTTCAAGTTGATTCACTCGAAAAATTATCTTTCCTACCAAAAGCCATCTCTAATCTTCGTAAAATTGCAGAAGAGTCTGAATTTGAATTAGTTATGGTCACAAATCAGGATGGATTGGGAACAGATGCTTTTCCAGAAGAAACCTTTTGGCTGCCCCAAAACAAGATGATGGAAATATTGGAAGGTGAAAATATCCACTTCTCAGCCGTACATATAGACCGTACATTTGATTACGAAAATGCCCCAACCCGTAAACCACAAACGGGAATGTTAGAGAAATATTTTGATAAAACGGAATATGATTTAAAAAACTCGTTTGTTATTGGCGATAGAATTACGGATGTTCAATTGGCTTTGAATCTTGGAGCAAATGCGATTTATATGGGCGACAAACCCCTTGAAAGCATTGAGCATGAATCTGTAACTTCTTTAATTTCAAAGGATTGGGATGATATTTATCAATTTATTCGTTTGCCTGAACGTAAAGCTACCGTAGAAAGAATTACAAAAGAAACCCAAATTTGGGTGGAATTGAATTTAGACGGAAAAGGTAAATCAAAAATTGAAACAGGTTTAGGTTTTTTTGACCACATGCTCGACCAATTAGCTAAACATTCGGGGGCAGATTTGAACATAAAAGTAGCAGGAGATTTACATATTGACGAACATCATACAATTGAAGATACGGCTCTAGCATTGGGTGAGGCGTATTTGAAGGCTTTGGGCGATAAAAAAGGAATTGCCAGATATGGCTTTAATATCCTGCCAATGGACGAAGCCTTGGTTCATGCTGCCATTGATTTTTCAGGAAGGAATTGGATGGTTTGGGATGCAAAATTTAGTCGGGAGAAAATTGGAGAAATGCCTACTGAAATGTTTTTCCACTTCTTTAAATCATTTACCGATACTGCCAAATGTAACTTAAACATCAAAGCAGAAGCCGATAATGAACATCACAAAATTGAGGCTATTTTCAAGGCTTTCGCCAAAGCAATAAAAATGGCAACAAAACGAGAAATTAAGGATTTGGATATTTTGCCTTCAACTAAGGGCGTTCTTTAAAATTTCAAAAAAAGATGATTTTCTAGGAAGAATGATCAGCTACAATCACCCAATTACCCTTAATTTTACGCCAAAGTAAGGTATAATGCCCCTCAACATCGCCTTTTTCAGGGCGAGTTAAATGCCATTTTCCAACCACGAAATAGACATCATTTGAGATGAAATCAACTTTTATGATGTCAAATTTCAAGGTTCCCATGGTTGATTTGTCTGGGTAATTTTTCTTATATCTTTCCAACGTTGAATTATATCCGTATGTCACTCCCGACTTGCCGATGTACATCAGTGAGTCAGATTCCCAATATCCGTTCATAAAATTATTGACATTTCCCTCATTCCAAGCCTTCGTTTGTCGGTCTAAAATATTAAGAATTTGCAATTTATCTTTTGATGATTGAGCCTTCGCCAAAAAAGAAGAAGAAAGTAGTAAAAAAAGTAGTAATTTTTTCATGCCTTATTTTTGTGTAAATTTGATTATATTTAAAATGAATTATTATGAAATTGAAAGATTATTTTGAAAAATACAAGGATTATTATTTAGTTGATGGTTTGATGTACTTGTCGTTTGTTGTAGTGTTATTAATACTTTTTATATTTTTTAGCTGATGATTTGGTTTGTGATGAATTTAAAGTCGGGGACAACTACACCCGCAAAGAAAAATAAAATTAAGCAGTTTATTTCCAAATTGCCTAATTGCGAGTTAATTTTTACGGAATACGTTGGTCATGCCACTGAAATTGCCCGAAAAGCAGTTGCAGAAGGTATTGAAAAAGTCGTAGCAATTGGTGGAGATGGAACGGTAAACGAAGTTGGAAAAGGTTTGATTGGTTCAGAAACAGCTTTAGGAATTGTGCCAATTGGTTCTGGCAATGGTTTGGCACGTCATTTAAAAATTCCTTTGAAAACTGAAAAAGCGATTCAATTTGCTGTAAATCAGCCTATTGTATATATTGATGTTTGTTTTTTAAATGAAATACCATTCTTTTGTACGGCGGGTGTTGGCTTTGATGCGGAGGTAGCCAACGAGTTTGCCAAACAACAGTCAAGAGGTTTGAAAACTTATGCAAAAATGGCATTGAAGTCTTTTCGTACTTTCAAACCAGAAACCTATCGTTTTGATAATAAGGAAGATAAAACTGCTTTTGCGATAACTTTTGCTAACGCTACGCAATACGGAAATAATGCGTTGATTTCACCAAAATCGAAAATTGATGACGGATTGATTGAAATAGTCATTTTAAAACCTTTTCCGTTTGGAGCAGCTCCTATCATTGGCATTCGTTTGTTCAGAGGAACTTTGCCTAATTCAAGGTATATCGAAATGAAATCGGGTGAGGAATTTTCATTGAAATCAACAAAAGATTTTTTGATTCATTACGATGGTGAACCTTTGCAATTAACCACGAATGAATTACGTGTAAGTATTAAAAAACAATCTTTAAAAATAATTGGGAATGTCTAAAAATAAAAAAATACCCTTAGGCGTAGTCTATTCAACGAATCAAGATTTTGAGTATTCTTTTGATAATGGGGAGGTTGCAGAAACATTACTACCAGAAAAACAAAAATTAAAGATTCAATTAGATAAAAAATCTCGTGCGGGGAAGCAAGTAACGTTAATTACTGGATTCATTGGTAAAGATGATGATGTAGAAACATTAGCGAAAAAACTCAAAAATTTTTGTGGTTGTGGTGGTTCAGCGAAAGATGGAGAAATTTTAATTCAAGGTGATGTGCGAGACAAGGTTTTGACTTGGTTAATTACGCAGGGATATAAAGCAGTGAAATCTGGAGGATAAATTCTACTATTTCAATTAATCAAAATATGCCCAAATTATACTGGATTACCAATCTTCGAGTTTTGGTAACCATCATTGTAGTGATGATTCATACATCAGGTGGGATACTTTTTCACTACAATAATATTCCACATAGTTCGTGGTGGATTGGGAATATCATTAGCAGTTTTGGCCGATTTTCAGTACCCGTTTTTGTGATGATTTCGGGAGCTTTGTTATTGGGAAAAGAAATTGAGTTATTCCCTTTTCTGCAAAAAAGATTTATTAGAGTCTGGATTCCCTTTACAATTTGGATAATCATTTACGTGCTTTACCACAACATTTTTGAACATAACCCTCATTCTTTCTCGAAAGCATTTATTAATTATCTCACGATGGGCGGTGATTTATACGGGCATTTGTGGTTTATTTACATGATTTTAGGATTATATTTATTAACACCTTTTATCAATCATTTCCTTTCAAAAGCAACAAATCAAGAAGTTAATTTCTTCCTTTTGCTCTGCTTTATTAGCTGCTCTATTTTTCCATTAATTAATTAATAAATTTTGGGAAATTCAAATCAAATTAGATTTACAAAATTTCGGGGGTTATATTGGTTATTTTGTGGCGGGATACGTTTTAAAAAATCGAGAAATTAATTGGAATAAGTGGCTTTACATAATAGCATTTTTAATAGGATACGGCATTGCACTATTCGGAAACTATTGGCTAATTCTTCCCAAAGGCAAATTAGATGATTATTTTTATCATTATCTAACGCCCAATATTATGCTGATGTCACTTTCAATATTCCTGTTTTTTAAGGAAGTTTTGAATAAGGAGTTTTACCCTTTAATTATGAATAATTTAGATAAAGCGAGCCTTGGAATTTACCTCTCTCATTACTTAATTATTACCATTCTCTCCCATAAATTCAAAATTAATTGGTTGTGGAATTCTCCAATAATTGGAATTCTAACTCACGCAGGATTAACTTTAATTATTTCGTTTTTATTAATTTGGACAATTAGTAAACTGCCAAAAAGTCATTGGATAACAGGATAAATTTTAATCATTTCGTTTTATCCAAAGCCATTCTGAGGGCTAAACCTGTTAAAATACTTGCCATAAACCACTTCTGAATCTTGACCCAAAAAGGATTTTTAGCAAACCATATTGACATCCGAGCCGCAAAAAGTACAATCAAAAAATTTACGGTGAAACTTACAGTCATTTGTGTGATGCCTAATTGAATACTCTGCCAAAATATATTTCCATATTCAGGTTTGATAAATTGAGGAAAAAATGACAGATAAAAAACGGCAATTTTAGGATTCAAAATACTTGTTAGAAAACCCATACTGAACAATTTTGCAGGTTTATCTTCCTTCAAATCGGTTTTGGTTTCAAATATACCTTGATTTTTAGGATTTACCGCTTGAAAAGCCAGATACAATAAATAGAATACTCCAAGAAATTTTAAGGTTGTATAAGTAAAAGGAACGGCAAATAATACCGCCGTCAATCCCACTGAAACCATCGTTACGTGGAAAGTAAATCCAGCAATGATTCCTGCCAATGAAATAAGTCCTGCCCCACGACCTTGGGTAATTGAGCGAGAAATAAGGTAAATCATATTGGGTCCAGGCGTAATAACAAGCATTAAAGCCGCCAAAATGAAAATAAATAATTCTTGAATTGGTATCATGATTTAATTATTTTAATAAGCCCTTACTCTCCTTTTTATTCAAGGTCATCAGGAAAGCAGGAAGTAATACCAAATTACAAATCATTGCCATTAAAAGCGTTATTGAAACCAAAATTCCTAAAGATTGTGTGCCTCGGAAAGTAGATGCCGTAAAGATAAAAAAGCCTGTAAATAAGATGATGGCAGTATAAAACATGGATACACCCGTATTTAAAATCGTTTCTGAAATGGCTTCTTTTACGGTTCTTTTCTTGTTTAATAATTCATCCTTATATCTCGTTAAAAAGTAAATTGTACCATCAGATGATATTCCAAAAGCAATTGAGAATATCAAAATCGTAGAATATTTGAGGTGAATATCGAAAAATCCCATCAATCCTGCTGTAATTAAAAGTGGAATTAAACTCGGTAAGGTTGAAATAATTACCATCTTCCAAGAACGAAAAAGTAACGCCATAATTAAGCAAATCAACACGATAGCTTGGAAAGTACTTTCCACTAAATTGCTCTGCAAATAGTCATTTTGCCAAGCATA
>JANXRS010000138.1 GCA_025356745.1 Arcicella sp. | reverse complement strand
AATTGGTCGGAGAAAATGGCAAATGCCATGATAGAAACTCATAAGGATTCTATTACCTATAAAGAAGAAGGGAAATTTGCCCGTTGGGACTATGAACAGGCAATTTTGTTGAAGGCTCTCGAAAAAGTATGGGTTCATACGGGCGATGGAAAATATTATCAATTCATCTTAAAAAATATGGATTCTTACGTCAATGAAAAGGGTGAAATTAAAACCTATAAAGGCGAACAATTCAATATTGATAACATCACAGGGGGACGCATTTTGTTGATGTTGTATCGTGAAACAGGTAAAGAAAAATTCAAATTAGCGGCTGATTTATTGAGAAATCAACTCAAAAACCAACCTCGAACGAAAGAAGGCGGTTTTTGGCACAAAAAGATTTATCCTAACCAAATGTGGTTGGATGGTTTGTACATGGCTGAACCATTTTATGCCGAATACAGCAAAACTTTTAATGAACCTCAAAATTTTGACGATATTGCCAATCAATTTATTTGGATGGAAAAAAACGCCAGAGATGCCAAAACAGGGCTTTTGTACCATGGTTGGGATGAAAGTAAAGAGCAAAAATGGGCAAATAAAACCACAAGAACATCTCCAAATTTTTGGGATAGAGCCTTGGGTTGGTACGTCATGGCAATATTAGATGTCTTGGACACTTTTCCAAAAGACCATCCCAAACGTCAAGAATTGATAGCAATTTATCAAAGATTAATGCCCGCTATCGTCAAATATCAAGACCCTAAAGAAGGATGTTGGTATCAAGTTGTGGATAAATTAGGCGGCAAAGGCAACTATATGGAGGCCTCTGGAACAGCCATGTTTGTTTACGGATTGGCGAAAGGTGTGCGAATGGGATACTTGGACAAATCGTACCTCCAAAATGCTCAAAAAGGTTATCATGGAATGTTGAAAAATTTTATTTCAACAGATGAAAAAGGCAATCCTCATTACGAGAAAGTGGTTTTAGTAAGTGGTTTGGGTGGCAATCCATATCGTGATGGAAGTTATGAGTATTATCTAAAAGAACCAATTAGGCGTGATGATTTAAAGGGTGTTGCTCCTTTTATCATGGCGAGTGTCGAAATGGAAATTGCTGAAGAACAAAGTATTGGGAAAGGTAAAAATGTGGGTTTAGATTATTATTTTAATCATGAATTCCGTAAGACAAAAGACGATAAATCTGAGCGTTTTCATTATACTTGGGAAGACGAAAAAGATTTAGGATATTCATTATTAGGAAGTATTTTTACAAATTATGGAGCAACCTTAAAAAACCTTCCAATGGCTCCAAGAGCTAATAATTTAAAAGGTTTAGATGTATATATTATCGTTGATCCCGATACGAAAAAGGAAACTGGAAGTCCCAATTATGTCGAAAAAGAAGATATCGAAAGCATAGAAAAGTGGGTAAAAGCAGGTGGAACTTTAGTCATGTTAGCGAATGATTCTGCCAATGTAGAATTACCTCATTTCAATCAATTAGCAAAAAGATTTGGTATAGAATTTACCGATAAAAGTATTAATATGGTTAAAAATAATGTTTATGAACAAGGTAAAGTAATGATTCCTGAAAATCATGAAATATTCAAAGACGTTAGAAAAATATTTGTTAAAGAATTATCTGTTTTGTCATTAAAAGCACCTGCAAAAGCAGTTTTATCAGAAGGAGGAACGGATATTATGGCGGTTGCTAATTATGGAAAAGGTAGAGTAATTGCCCTTGGAGACCCTTGGATTTATAACGAATATCTGAATGGAAAACGCCTTCCGATGGAATATGAAAATTTCAAAGCTGCCCAGAATTTGGCGGTTTGGTTGTTGAAAAAGTAAAAAATAAACTTAATTTCTGGGAGGTTTTCCCTATAATTTTCTCTAAAAATAAACATTCTAATGAAAAAACTAATCTTATTATCCACACTATTTATCTTAAATTTATCATTTATAAATGCTCAATCAGCCGAAGAAACAAAAATTTCCGAAACTGTTGAAATGCTTAGAAAGGCAATGATTAATCCTGATAAGGCTATATTTGAAAAAATTATCCATCAAGACCTTAGCTACGGACATTCAGGTGGAAATATCGAAACCAAAGCCATGTTTATTGAAGCACTTGTTTCTGGAAATTCAGATTTCAAAACGATTGATTTGACCGAACAAACCGTTAAAATAGTAGGTAACACGGCAATTGTCCGTCATAAACTTTTTGCTGAAACGGCTAACAAAGGCATTCCTAGTACCACTAAGTTAAATGTTTTACTAATTTTCCAAAAGGTAAAAGGCAATTGGGTTTTATTGGCACGTCAGGCAGCGAAGATTGTGTGAAATAATTATGAATTATAAGGTAATAAAATTTGATTAACTTCTGAATTTTATTGCCTTTTTTAAATTATTGAATTAAATCAGATAATATTCAAGTTTCACCTCACAATTCATATATAAAAACTCGTAGCTCATAATTTATATCTTAAAAACTGCTAAACTTTGGCACGTTATTTGTTCTTGATTACCAGCCTTACAGAGTAGCATACAAACTATTCCGCATAAGAAGCAACCCAATTATGAACAAAATCTTTCACTTAGCCTCTGTGGTGACATTGCTTTTTTTGTTTGCCTGCGAAAGTATACACGCACAAGCGAAGCTAAAAGCTGCTAATCGTCAGTTTGAAAACATGAGTTATATTGATGCCATCCGTCTTTATGAGGAATTTCTTCATGACGCTAAAGATCCTACAACTCGTCGAGAAGGGCTAAAAAAATTAGCTTATTCTTATCGTAAAATGCAGGATTCTCGTAACGCAGAACGTGCTTATGCTGACCTTTTACGTGATTACCCAGATATAGAATCGGAGAATTATCTATATTATGCACAGTCGCTGGCTTCCAATCAGAAGTACAAAGAATCCCAAAAATATTATTCTTTTTATGGAGAAAAACAGACCGCTGACCTTCGGGCAAAGCGTTTTACGATTTCCTTGATGGATATGAATCGTTTTTATCGTGATTCATCTTCTTATAAAGTTCAATACCTTCCAATCAATTCAAGACAAGCAGATTTTAGTCCAATGTTTTATAAAGGGGGATTAGTTTTTTGTTCTGGAAGAGATGAAGGAGGATCCATAAAAAGGGTGTTTTCATGGAATCAGACACCTTTTTTAGATTTATACTTTGTTTCAGATACTTCACAATTAAGTATTCACAATGGTTTACAAACGGCTCAAGCTCTTGGTGGTATGTCTGCCAGTAATTCGGACACGCCCGTACTTGATGAAAAGTTGACTAAGGTTGAAGAATTTAGCCGAGTATTGAATACCAAATATCATGAAGGTCCAATGACATTTTTTAAGGGAGAACAAAAAGCTGTCCTCACTCGAAATAATTACAATAAAGGACGATCTAGAGAATCAAAAGATGGCACAAACCGCTTGAAACTTTATACTGCTGATTTAGTTAAAGATGTGTGGGCAAATGTCAAAGAATTACCTTTTAACTCCGATGAATATTCAACAGGACATCCCGCTTTAACACCTGATAATACCAAGATGTATTTTGTGTCGGATATGCCAGGAGGTTACGGAGGAACAGATTTATACATCGTAGAATACAACAATGGAACGTGGGGAACACCTGTAAATTTAGGGAAAGAAGTTAATACAGAAGGCAATGAGATGTTCCCATACATTGATGAAAATGGAAACCTTTATTTCTCGTCCGATGGTCATGAAGGCTTAGGAGGACTTGACCTTTTTTATGCCGAAATGAAAGAAGGTATTACCTACAAAGGAATCGTAAATTTAGGAGCTCCCTTAAATTCTGAGAAAGATGATTTTGGCTTAATAACTGACTCAGGACGTAATTCTGGTTTTTTTGCTTCTAATCGAAAAAGGGGAATTCATGATGATAATATTTATAGCTTCAAAAGAGAATGTCGTCCATTGAATTTAATTGTTTATGATGCCGCAACCAAAATACCACTCGAAAATGTGGATATCAGGAGTGTAATCAACGGTGAAAATCAAGATTTGAAAGTTAGTGGTTTAGATGGTTCAACCTCAGTTTGTTTACAGACGGAGTCGGAATATGAATTTAAAGCTATCAAAGAAGGATATGAAATGAACTCAATTAGGTATTCAACGAAGAGTAATACAGGGCAAAAAACCACTTTAGAAGTGTATTTAGATAAATCTAATTCGTCAGTTTTAAAGGGGATTGTGAAGTCTGAATTGAATCAGACACCGATTTCAGGAGTGGAAGTAACACTTGAAAATCAGAAAGATAAAACCAAACAAAGGGTTGTAACGGGAAAAGACGGAGGATATGAATTTGAAGTAAAACCAGGAGCAGACCATAAATTAACGGCTCATAAAGATAAATATGCCACAAATAATGAAACTATCGTTAAGGTTGGTAAAAATCCTACTCAGTACCAGAACGTCCAAGGAATGTACGGTGAGGGTGACATCTTCAAACTGAATAATATTTATTATGATTTAGATAAGTTTTTTATTCGTAAAGATGCTGCTAAGGAATTAGACAAAACGGTTTTGCCACTCTTGAAAAAGTATCCAGACATGAGGGTTGAAATACGCTCACATACGGACGCTCGCTCAGGAGACAGTTATAATATGCAATTATCCGATAATCGTGCCAAAGCCGTAGTGAATTATTTAGCACAAAGAGGGATTAATATAAGTCGTTTGTTATCAAATGGTTATGGAGAAAATGAGCCAGCCAATGAATGCGTGGACGGGGTGCAATGTAAAGAAAGTCAGCATCAAGAAAACCGTAGAACAGAGTTTAGAATTCTGTCGGTTAAATAGTATTATTAAATTATCTGAAATCCTGACGGCGGTCTTTTACCCCGTCAGGATCTAATAAGGGCAAATTTACGAGCGGTCTTTTAAGGATATATTTCTATCAACCTATTGTAAGGTTGATAAATATTTTCGCAAAAATAAAATTTTATCCCCTTCTTACAAACGTTAGTATCACTTCCAAACTCCCCGCATATCCTTTATCTTTGCAAATAAGATAAAAAGATAACAATGCAACCATTAGCCGAAAGAATGCGTCCCGATACGCTTGATGAATATGTCGGACAACAACATTTGGTAGGATCAAAAGCTGTGCTTCGTCGGGCGGTGGAGGCTGGTCGTGTGCCTTCTTTTATTCTTTGGGGACCTCCTGGTGTTGGAAAAACTACTTTGGCGAGCATCATTGCCAAGGCTCTCAAACGTCCTTTTTATTCGCTTTCTGCTATCAATTCGGGTGTAAAAGATATTCGAGAAACGATTGATTTAGCCAAAAAGCAACAGTTTTTTGATAGTCCATCGCCTATTTTATTCATTGATGAAATTCACCGTTTTTCAAAGTCTCAACAAGATTCATTGTTAGGGGCGGTTGAAAAAGGAATTGTTACGCTTATTGGAGCAACTACCGAAAATCCTTCATTTGAGGTTATTTCGGCACTTTTGTCTCGTTGTCAGGTTTATGTTCTTAAACCTTTAAGCAAAGATGAATTGATTTATTTAGTCAATCAAGCCTTAGAAAAAGATATTTTTTTAAAGCATAAAAAGGTTATTATTAAAGAATACGAAGCAATGTTACAGTTTTCGGGTGGAGACGGTCGGAAATTGTATAATATTCTGGAATTAGTCACAACTTTCAACGAAGGCGAGGAGGTTTTGGAAATTACCAATGAGATGGTCGTTGATAAATTACAACAACACATCGCTCTTTACGACAAAGACGGCGAGCAACATTACGATATTATTTCAGCTTTCATTAAATCTATTCGTGGCTCTGACCCCGATGCCGCCATTTATTGGCTCGCTCGTATGATTGAAGGTGGCGAAGACATTGAATTTATTGGCAGAAGAATGATGATTTTGGCTTCGGAAGATATCGGACTTGCCAATCCGAATGCCCTTTTAATGGCGAATACTTGTTTCCAAACTATTCGGGCAGTTGGTTTGCCCGAAGCACGAATTATTCTCTCGCAAACGGTGATTTACTTGGCAACTTCTGCTAAAAGTAATTCAGCATATTTGGCAATTGATAATGCGTTGGCATTGGTGCGTCAGACGGGAAATTTGCCCGTTCCATTGCATTTACGCAACGCTCCAACTAAGTTAATGAAGGAATTGGATTATGGAAAAGGATACAAATATGCCCATAATTACGAAGGAAATTACATAAAACAGCAATTTTTGCCCGATGATATTAAAGATAAAATCTTTTACGAACCACAAGAAAATCTTACCGAAAAAAAGATAAAAGAAAAAATGAAAAAGTAACATAAGAATCCTTCATGTCATAGTAAATGATTTGAAAACCCAAATTTCTACCTTATGGAAGTAAAAGTGAAGAATCTCCGTAACTCAAAAAACGATAATCTTTTGACATTGCTTCATTATAAACTTTTCGCCAATCTTCGCCAATTAATGCGGCAATTAACAAAATTAAAGTACTTTCTGGTTGGTGATAATTGGTAATGATTCCTTTGCAAAGTTTAAATTGATAACTAGGAAATATAAAAATCTCCGTTTCAGCTGTAATTTCTTGCACATTTTTTTTCTCCATTTCTTTCAAAATAGCCTGCAAAGATTCTTCTGTGGATGGTAAATTTTCGTGTTGATAAGGATACAATTTTTCTATTAATAAAGGGTTATTATCGCCTTTCAGAAATTTTACCCCAAACCAATAAATGCTCTCTAACGTTCGCATAGAAGTTGTGCCAACAGGTATAATAATCCCAAGATTAGCCAAAAGATTCTCAATATTTTTCTTTGTAAAAATTACTTGCTCATTGTGCATTTTATGCTCAATAATATTCTCCACTTTAATCGGTTGAAATGTTCCTGCTCCCACATGAAGAGTAAGAAATTCTTGCTTAATTCCATGGTCTTCAAGGTGTTGTAGTACTTCTTGCGTGAAATGTAATCCAGCAGTTGGAGCCGCAACTGCACCTTTTTTTTCACTATAAACGGTTTGATACGTTTCATAATCAGCACTTTCTGCCTCACGGTTTAAGTATGGAGGAAGTGGGATTTGTCCAAGAAATTGGATTAAGTTTACGAAAGTCAATAAGCAGTCAATTTTTCTATCAAAATTTGCTTGCTTATTTGCCAATTGGCTACTGCCAACTGCATACTGCCAACTAATTTTAACATGATTTCTATCCTCATCAAAAATTTCTGCTTTCACTTCAATTTCCTGATTATCAATCATCAAAATTTGGTTCAAAATATCGTCTTTTTTCCAACGTTTCCGATTTCCAATCATGCACTCCCATACACAAGAATCCGTTACTTCCATAGCCAAACTAATCACGGGCGTTGGGAGTATAGGATGCAGTAAAAAAAGTTGAATAATTGCCCCTGTGGACTTCTGAAAGTGGATTCTGGCAGGAATTACTTTGGTATTATTAAAGACTAATAAACTGTTTTCTGGTAAATAATCGGTAATATTTTTGAAAATTGTATGAGAGATTTCCCCTTGTTGATAAACCAATAATTTAGATTCATCACGCTTGGACAAAGGGAACTTTGCGATGCGTTCATCGGGTAAATCGTAGGTATAATCGGAAAGTTTAATATTTTGCATATTGGTGAAATGGCACACGGATTAAACGGATTGAACACGGATAGTAATTATTTTTTAAGCATTATAACGCTTGCCCCGATTTGCAATCGGGGCAGACATGATTTAGCGACTGTGTCGCAATTGTTGAAGTATAATGCGACACAGTCGCTAAACCAATTAACCCCGATTACAAATCGGGGTTAGCGAGATAGAAAATAATTGTAATCCGTGTCAAATACGTTCAATCCTTGGGTTATCAAAACTTAATCTTCAATAATTTTTGGACTTGTAAAAAGTAATCTAATGGGTAGATAAAAAATCCAAATTAGCATTAGAACTACGCCCATTACGAGTAAATACGTATAATCTGTTCTATAAGTACGCTCGTCATTCAGTGATAATAATGCCCTTAAAATTAGCAATAGGAAAGTATTAACAATCATCGGAAGGAAATTTAACCAATTTAAAATAACTTCTATTAACTGTTTTCTGTCATTTAGCCACACCTTATTTGGAATCAAACCGAAAGCTTTTATCGGTAATTTTTTAACACTACTTACCAACAAAACCACCAAAATATTCAGGGCAAGCATCAAGCTACCAAAAAGATAAAAAATCTCATTTTTAGGTAAAAAACCATCTCCTCGTCCATTCGCCCCAAAATGTACGGCTGCAGGGTCGGGTAAGCCACGGTAAGTAAATAAAAGTATGATGATGAAGGCAAAAATGGACAAATAACGTCCGACTCTGGAAATAAAATATTCTATGCTCATATTTAGGGATTGGGGCGGCAGGCGTTCCTGTTGGGGATTTGGGATTAGGAGAAATTCCTTCAAAACAAAACCGCCTTATATTTAATGTAAAATTTTTCCACAAAATTACGCCACAACCTCCATGATTTCTAATGAAAATAGCGAAATACAATTGGCAAAAATAAAAATTAGTTGTTATGACAATTAATTTTTATTTTTTGCAGGATATTTTATTAAAAAAATGTAGCTTTGTGATAATGAAAATCTATACAAAAACGGGCGATAAAGGGCAGACTTCTTTGGTAGGTGGTACCCGAATTTCAAAAACGGAACTCAGAATCGAAGCCTATGGAACGGTTGATGAATTGAATTCTTACGTAGGTTTGGTACGGGATCAAGCGGTAAATAATGATAGAAAAGACATTTTGAAGGAAATTCAAGACCGACTTTTTACGATTGGCTCAATTTTAGCATCTGAACCAGAACAAACCAAAAAACGAATTCCCGACCTTCACGAGAGTGACATTGAATTGTTGGAAAAGGAAATGGATAGAATGGATGAAAGCCTTGAACCGATGCGGTTTTTTATTCTTCCTGGTGGTCATCAATCAGTCTCATTTGGACATCTTGCTCGAACAGTTTGTAGAAGAGCCGAAAGAGTGGTTATCCGTCTTTCTCAAGAAACAGAAGTGAATGATTTGGTAATTAGATACTTAAATCGTTTATCAGATTACCTTTTTGTATTATGTCGAATGATGATTAAAGATTTAAACATAGAAGAAATTTCGTGGAAACCGAGAATATAATAATTTCAAATTAAAAACATGACAGATACCTTTCAAATTGATATTCATCCGATTGAGAAATCGAGAATTGATACGGTTGATTTTGACAACCTTGTTTTCGGCCGTTCTTTCTCCGACCACATGCTGTCGGTAGATTATCAGAACGGGGAATGGCAAACGCCTCAGATTATCCCTTTTGGTGATATCACTTTTTCGCCTGCTATGATGTCTCTGCATTATGGACAAGCGATTTTTGAAGGCATGAAAGCCTATAAAAGTGAATCAGGTGAGATTTTGGTTTTTCGTCCAGAAGAAAACTGGAAGCGTTTAAACAAATCTGCCGAGCGTATGTGTATGCCCGCAGTGCCAGAGGAAATTTTTATGGAAGGGCTTTCCGAACTTCTTCGCTTAGATACTAATTGGATTCCTGCCAAAGAAGGATGTTCAATGTACATTCGTCCTTTTATGTTTTCAACAGATGAATATGTGGGTGTGAGTCCATCAAAGGGGTATAAATTTATGATTTTTACTTGTCCAGTTGGGGCATATTATACGAAGCCAATTCGTGTTCGAGTAGAAACAAAATACATCCGTGCGGCACATGGAGGCGTAGGTTTTTCAAAAAATGCGGGTAACTATGGAGCATCTTTATACCCAACAAAATTGGCAACGGATGCTGGTTATGACCAAATTATTTGGACAGATGCTTCTGAACATCAATATGTTGAGGAAGCTGGAACGATGAACTTATTGTTTGTGATTGACGGAAAATTAGTAACCGCTCCAACAGGTGATACTATTTTGGATGGAGTTACTCGCAAATCAGTAATTCAAGTGGCTCGTGATTTTGGTATGGAAGTGGAAGAACGCCAATTATCTATTAAAGAGTTAACTGAAGGAATTACTTCTGGACGAGTTCAAGAAGCATTTGGAGCGGGAACAGCTGCCGTGATTGCACCCATCGCAACCATTGGATTTGAGGGAGTAGATTATGAATTGCCCGCACAATCGGCTAACTCATTTTCACGTAGAGTTTTTACGGAAATTGATAACATTAAAACTGGGAAAATTGCTGATACTCGTGGATGGGTAATGACGATTTAAAACTTACAAACGTAATATATTAAACAGACCTTCATTGTTTTTCGGAACGCTGAAGGTCTGTTTTTTTGGATAAAACTTATTTTAATAATTTGAAGAAAGATAAATTTGGTTTAAAATAATCAGATTTTCTTCAAAATCATTCCCGAAATTAGCAACATGAAAATTCTGTTAATCGAAGATGAGCCTTCATTATTGTTGTCGATGCAACATTATCTGGAGGAAGAAGGCTACATAGTTTCAACGACAAACACATTCAGAGATGCCGTTGAGAAAATAAATGATTATGATTATGACTGTTTGGTTGTGGATATCACACTTCCAGATGGTAGCGGTTTGGATATTATTAAGGAATTAAAACAAGAAAAAACCAATGTTGGTATAGTGATTGTTTCAGCGAAAAATTCTTTAGATGATCGCCTTGTAGGTTTAGATTTAGGGGCAGATGATTATCTCACAAAACCCTTTCATTTGTCCGAATTAAATGCCCGAATAAAATCAGTTTTACGGAGAAGATTTTTTGAAGGAAATCCTAAAATTACTTTTCAAGAAATTAGTATTTCACCAGAAAATCAAGAAGTCTTTGTCAAAAATGAAATAGTAGAATTGACCCGAAAGGAATACGAATTATTAATATTTTTTATCTCTAATAAAAATCGAATTCTTTCAAAATCTGCCATTGCCGAACACCTATGGGGCGACTCAATGGATTTGGCAGATTCGCATGATTTTATTTATACTCATATCAAAAATTTACGTAGAAAATTGATTGAAAAAGGTTGTCCCGACTACGTGAAAACTCGTTATGGTGCAGGGTACATTTTTTCTGAAAAATAAAATATTTTCGTATAAAACTTAATGAAATTACTATCAAAAACAGCAATTTATCTCTGTTTAGCATCATTCCCGATTGCCATACTTGGCGTGTTTACTTTAAACTGGTTTATCCATAAATCAACCATCCATGAGATTGACGAATTATTGATTTCACACTTTAAAAAAGCTGAAAAAAAATTGAAAATCTCCCAAAATCAAGCTTTTGTTTTGGGAGATTTAGATGATAACCCACATCTTCAAATTGTTCCTTATTCGTTAAAAATAAAGCCAATTTTTTCTGATTCTACAGAGATAGATTTGCGAAATAACGATGAAGTTAGGATTAGAGTTTTGCAAGCTACTGTTCATAACGCACAGCAAAATTTTTTAGTAACCATCACTCAATCTTACGAAGAATTTGAAGAAATTTCCACTAAATTATCTTGGGGCTTAGGGATTTATTTTTTAGGATTTTTGCTACTATTATTACTAATAAATTTCTTGATTTATCGCCAATTATGGAAACCTTTTTATGAAATAATTGACCACTTACGAAATTATCAACTCAATAAATCAACGCCTTCTATTTTTAAAAAAGAAGCGATCGAAGAATTTAATTTACTTAGCCAGACATTACACCAAATGACTCAGCGAATCAGTAAACAATTTATTTTACAAAAGGAATTTACCGAAAACGCATCCCACGAAATTCAAACACCAATTGCTGTAATTTCAGCAGAATTAGAGACCCTTTTAGGGTCAGAAAATTTGCCTGAGAAAGAAGTAAATCACATCCAAAAATCAATGGATTCGCTCCAAAAATTATCTCAACTGAATAAATCATTATTGCTTTTAACGAAAATTGAGAATAACCAATTCTCGGAAATTGAGGAAGTCAATTTGAGCAATTTAGTGAGTAATCTTTTGGAGATGTATCAAGAATTTGCTCAACATAAAAATATCACTATTCATCAAGAAATTCAGCCCAATCAAACTTTAGAAATTAATCCATTATTAGCAGAAATTTTGGTTGGAAATCTCTTGAAAAATGCCATTCGGTATAACCAAAAATCGGGTAATTTGACTTGTATTTTAAAAGATAAACAATTGACAATCACCAATAAAGGAGATAAATTGCCATTTCCAGAAACGCAACTTTTTAATCGTTTTGTTAAGCATCCAAAACATCCAGAATCAATGGGTTTAGGCTTGGCAATCGTTAAACAAATTGCCGAACAATATGGATTAAAAATAACGTATAAATTCGATAAAATGAAACAAGTACATACCTTTATAATGAAATGGTGAAAATATGGTTAATATTCAAATTTCCTCCAAAATCATCTCATAACTTTGTCAAAATAAATCAAAAATTAATGAAAAAACACCTTTTAATCATCTTCCTATTACTCATCTCAAAAATCGCAATTTTTGCTCAATCTAACAATGTAAAAATTAGATTAGAAGATGCTATTTCGCACGAACCACTCATTGGTGCAACCGTTAGACTCAAATCTAACAGTAAAATTGGCGCATCAGCAGACGGCAATGGTATTGCAGAATTGAAAAATGTGCCTACTGGAAAACGGAATTTTGAAGCCACTTTTGTTGGCTATGGAGAGAAAGAATTTTCGATAGAAGTGCCATTATCAGATGACAAACAGCCTTTCATCGTTGGATTATTACAAGGAAAAGAGGATTTAGAAGAAGTTGTTGTAACTTCCTCACGCACCAACTCACGGATTGAAGATTTGCCAATAAAAGTAGAAGTTATAGGACAGGAAGAGATGGACGAAGAGAGTGCCGTTGTGCCTGGAAATGTTGCCAGTATTCTGGGAGATATTTCGATTATCCACATTCAAAAAACTTCTCCAACCAACGGAAATCAGGCAATTAGAATGCAAGGTTTGGATTCAAAATATACACAAATTCTCCGTGATGGCATTCCCCTTTTTGAAGGCTTTTCTGGTAATTTGGGTGTATTGCAAATTCCACCGTTGGATTTGCGTCAAGTTGAAGTCGTAAAAGGTTCTGTTTCAACGCTGTATGGAGGTGGAGCAATTGGTGGAATGATAAATATCGTCTCGAAAACGCCAAATTCTGAAACACCCGAAATCACGGCAGTATTGAACCGTAGTAATTTAAAAGAAACCAATTTGAATACTTATTACGCCCAGAAATACGGCAAAGCTGGATTAACACTTTTCGTAGGATTAACCGACCAAAAAGCCGTTGATGTCAATGGAGATGGTTTTTCAGACAGTCCGCTAATTAAACAATTGTCTTTTCATCCAAGATTTTTCTATACATTTTCTGAAAAAAATAAACTCAATTTGGGTTATTCACTCATCAACGAAAAACGAGCAGGAGGAGTAGTAGATGCAGTTAATAATGAAGAAAATAACAGTTCAAAGTTTGTTTCAGCCACTGATTTTCAACGACATACCGTTGATTACAATTTCAATCATGAGTTTAGAAAAGGACACGCTTTCACGTTGAAAGGAGCAATTAGTTACTTTGACAGAAACTTTACGGAACAAACTCGGTTCTTCAAAGCCAATCAGATTTCATCTTATACAGAAGTCACCGATTACGTTGAAATGGGTAAGCATAAATTGGTTTTTGGAACAAACTTGACGCTTGAAAATTTTAGAAAACCGAATCCAGATAGTACGCTTTTAACCAGTTATAATTACAGTACCATTGGATTTTTTGCTCAAGACGATTGGCAATTTACACCCAAATTCTCTTTGCAAACAGGCTTGCGAGTGGACAATCACAATACTTTCGGAACGTTTGTTTTGCCAAGAATATCTTTATTATCAAAACCTTTCGAAAAATGGAAGGTTCGTTTGAGTGTTGGAACGGGTTATAAAACGCCAAATGTGTTCGCCAATCAAACACCTGTAAACCCACTTACAAGTGTAAATTACTGGAATCTAACGCCTTTGGATGCCAACGTAAAACCCGAAAATTCAATTGGAAGTAACATTGACGTTGCGTATTCAACACACATTGGAGAGCATTTTTCCATACAGCTCGATCAAGCATTTTATTATACCAACATCACAAATCCCATCGTAGCGAGTGCTATCACCAATCAAGCAAATCGCACTCGTTTGACCAATGCAGCGTATGACATTAATAGCATCGGCACGGATACATATTTACGGATGCAATATGATGCCCTTGAACTTTACTTAGGATTCAACCATACCATTGCCAAACGTTTAGGTTCGGGGGAATCTGCTTATTTGCCATTCAGTCCGCAAGATAAATTTTCACTAACTTTGGCTTATACCGTAGAAAATAAATGGCGTTTCGGGATAGAAAGTAGTTTTGTAGGAAATCAGTATTTATATGATAATCAGAGAGTTAAAGACTATTCTTTTTGGGCTGGGTCAGTTGAACGAAAGTTTGGAACACATTTAAGCCTAATTCTCAATGCCGAAAATATCCTAAATATAAAGCAATCAGATTATGAAAAAGTAGTAACAGGAACGCCAGAGAAACCCTCTTTCAACCCAATTTGGGCTCCGCAAGAAGGAGCAATTGTGAATTTAGCCTTGAGGTATAAACTATAAATAGCAATTATAAACTGTATTTTAGGGTAAATATACTTAATTACATAAATTTAATTTTCTATTTTCTTTATCAGAAATATATCTTTACCGTATTTTATCCTCTTTGTTTGGTTAAAGAGCTACAAACAAAAAACGCTACAAAAATCTTTGTAGCGTTTCCAAATCACTTAAACTCTATATTATGAAAATATTTTATCACATTTTTATCTTCTTTTTCCCAAATTGATACGAAACTCCAATTTTTAGTGCTAACCCTCCATTTGAGGTATTATTGTTAAAAGGTAATTGATATACAGTTTCAACCGTGGCGACGATTTTCTTGAAAAGTACGTAATTTAAGCCCGTACGTGCAAAGGCGAAACCTTGAACTTTTTGATTATTTTCATGTGTATCTTCAAACCAGCGTTCAAAGTTTGCATATCCATTTCTTTCTCTTTCTTTTCTTCCAAATCCATTGCCATTAATGCCACCACCAATGCCAAAATAAGGTTGCAACCTTTTACTTTTAAAAGGCATCCAATTAATTCCCAATGAACCTTGACCCCTAGAAAAAGTAGTACCTCTAAAATAATTTCCTTGAACTTCACCTATCACCGACCAATGATTTGAAATGCCATATTCCACTCGCAAACCACTCGTAGCACCAACAACCTTATCAGTATTTTCAAATCCAATCAATGCTCCACCCATAACGCCGACTCGTAAAAAAGCAGGTTTCAGAAGATTAAAAGATTCTTTTTTTTTCGTGGAATCCTTTTGAATTTTTCTTTCAATCACGGTGCCAAAAATAGGCTCATTTTTTATATTTTGGGTAAATGCAATCCATGGGTTTCCCAATAAGAATAGCCCCAATAACACTTTTACTTTCATTTTTATAATGATTAAATAGTTAAAAAAAACGGGTTATTTCCCGAAACGATAATTCACGCCAACTCGCCCACCTAAAACAGTCTGTGCATCCAAAGGATTTGGATTATTTAAGAGTTGTGATTGAAAATATACTTCACCGTTTAAAGATAAATGCCTAGATAACAGTATATTAACTCCTGTATTTATACCCAATAGATGATTAATTGACTCTTGTTTTCTAGTAAAAGGTTGAATTGATTGATCTATGTAATGAAAATCAATGTTGTACTGATTGGGTATTTGAACAATCCATCCCGCACCTACATATGGTTTTATTTTTTCACTAAATAAAAAATTATAACGTAATCCTAAACCAAATTTATAAGATGAAAATTTTGGAATACCTACCTTATTAGGTTTCTCTCCATTTGGTTTTGGAATTGGTGGAGATCCAAATTTATCAAAATGGTCTCTTCTATTATTATCAAAGAACAAATTACTTTGTTGAAAATCAAGAACTACACCCCAGCGTTCTTGTCCTTTACTATTATTGTAACCTAATACCGTTCTTACTCCAATTTCTCTACCTCCACTATTTTCAAAATCATCCCCAATAGGTTTTTGAATTCCACCCAGAATTCCCACACTGATAGACTTTGGAATCAAAGAAAAATAATTATCCTGCTCCAATGAATCCTCTGGAAAATTAATCACTTTATACTTGGATAAATCTATGTTAGTAGCAATATTTAAAGAATTTAATGTTGGGTTTTTACCTAATAATTTATTAATTCCAACATATTTTTCTCTTTCTATAATAAATTGATTTTCAGTAATGTTATCTTCATATTTTGCGGAATTTATGTATTCTGGATTATTGGTTATGCTTGAATTATGTGGTTGAGTTTCTTGAATAATTTGCCTGATTACCACTTGCCTGTAAATTGTATCGTACAAGATGATTTTCTGAGGACTAACTTTTGGTTCGCCCTTTTTGTGTTTATATACATTCACTAATCTGTTCTCCAATATTCTTACCTTTTCTCTTGTATCACTTAATTGATAATACAAAATTCCAGAAATTGCCATCATTACGGCACCAACAGCAGGCAAAGCCCATAGCAACCTTGAAAACTTCCGTTTTAGGTCGTGCCTTTCTAATTGTCCTTCTAAATTCCGCCAATCTGTATCAGCAAAATTTGGTAGATTAGAACCAAATAATTTGTCGAAATCGTTATTCTCTTCCATTTTTTAGAGAGGTATTAAGTATTTTTAGTACTAAAGTAGCAACGTATTATATTTTTGAATTCTTAGTACTTTTACCTCTTCGCTCTTTTGCAAATCTCTACCTTTTCTGTAGTTTATAGCTCATTAATTAAAATCAATTCTTGTAATTTCTTTCTTGCTTTATGTAAATTCGAAAGTGAAGTGCCAATCGAAATCCCCAACATCTCTGCAATCTGTTTATGTTCAAATCCTTCAATAACATAAAGGTTAAAAACGGTTCTATATGATGGAGAAAGTTGTTGAATTAAATGTCCTATTTCTTCAATCGAAAATTTTCCGAATAAATCCAATTCAAACCCAACATCTTGTGCTTCCACCAATTCAGCTGTTGGCACATTTTGATGAGATTTCCTCAAGTGGTTAATACAAGTATTTATCAGAATTCGTTTAAACCAACTCACAAAAGGATACTCAGGTTTATACTGTTCAATATTTGTAAAAACCTTCATAAAACCATCATTCAGTAATTCTCGTGAAACTTCAATGTCTGCCACATACCGCAAGCATACAGACAATCCAAAGCGATAAAAACTTTCGTAAAGTTCTCGCTGTGCATTTCGGTCGTTCTTGCGACACTTTTTTAGAGTTTGAATTAATTCGTCTGTCCCCATCTGTAGAAGATTACATGAATAATGTTTTGGCTATTGCTTTTTGATTAAAAATATCTTCAAAAGTTTTTTAATCGTTGGGAGCTAATAAAATTATCAAAAATCAATATTAATTAGTTTAGTAACGTGTAAATAATAAGTTGGTCTGATTAATTTTCAAAATATTGTATCTTCGTATTCAATACTGATTTTTAGTTATATGGAAATTACCCTCGAAGAACGCAATTATTTCAATCAATTAGATGAACGCCAACAACG
>JANXRS010000125.1 GCA_025356745.1 Arcicella sp. | reverse complement strand
CCTCAGGATGTAATTCTACAAATTCATTGGCGATAATTGAACCATTGGCTTCTACGGTTGAACTTATGCTTTGATTTCCAGCAATTATTACGTCCACAACCACAGGTTGCTCACTCTTTTTGCTATTATCTTCAGGCTTTTTCTTGTGGCATCCTGTAAATATTAAAAAAAAAGTTAACAGGATAAGTAGGTTTGAGAAGAGGTTTCTTGGCTTCATTTTAAAGAATTAAATGTTGTTATTAGGGCTGAATGACTGTAAAACTAATGTGTGAATTTGACCCATTAAAAAGTATTTAACTTTATTTACTGCATTTTTCGACTAATCAGTAACTTTCGTCGATAGGTTCCCTTTTATCAAGATTTTCTTAATGAAATGAGGATATTTTTCTATAAAAATAATGATTTTAAGAAACGAAATAGTGCTTTTAATCAATTTCAAAAATCGATTCCTGTACCTTTCCTGATTTTTGAAGATAGTTTAGATTTGCTCGTGAGGTACTCCAAGTTTTTAGAAATCAAGTTCTTACAATCGCTCAAACGTGATTCTATCTGAGTTAATAAATTCCACAGAAGTTGTGGTGAAACTCGCACTTTTCTTTGGTTGCAACTATTTATTTAAAAGATTTCTATGATATAAAAAAAATATTGAAACTTTGTTTCTTCATATAATTGCTTTTTAGAAATCATGGCAAAAATCATGTGTAAAATTTTATTGGCTACTGCATTTAAAACGGACATTTTTTCTTTACCCTCGGCTACTTTTTTCTCGTAATAAAGCTTTATTGGACGACAATGTTGAACTGCCGACATGGCGGCCAGAAACAAGGTCTTCTTGAGCCCTTTATCAGCCATCTTTGAGACTTTAGGTCTTAAATTTCGACTGGTTCCTGATTCATTCTTAAAGGGAGCAACCCCGGCATGGCAGGCCGCTTTTCTGGGGTCTGATATGGTCTGAAAATTGTTGGTGGCGGTAATCAATCGCAAAGCTGTTTGACGACCAACTCCTGGCAGTGATTCCATAATTTCCGCATTTTGCTTTAAAGATTCGTCTGAACAAAGCACCTTATTCATTTGTTTTTCTAAATTCACTACACTAACCTGAACATTAATGACGGTTTTCTTTAAATTCTTTTCAAGTATTTTGTAGTCTTTAGGGTCAAAAAAATCTTTTGCCTCGCCCAGATGATTTGATAATTGGGTCTTCATTTTAACCAGTAATGAGCGAGCCGATTGAAGCTTTTTTAGTAATTCAACCGCCTTTTTATCAGGAGCATACAGCTTGGTAAGCGGTAAATTCTTTCGCAAATATTGGGCTACCACAAAAGCGTCTATTGAATCACTTTTAGTTCGTTGCATCCCTTTTGATCTGCATACATCGTAGGCATTGGCTACTACTACATCAAGCTTGTTTTTAACACAGAAAAGTTTCATAGGATTACAATAGGACCCAGTATTTTCCATCCCAAATAGAATTAAATCGAAATCTTTAAAACCATTGACCATTAATGCTTTTTGAAGTTGTTTGCAACCAGCTTCTGAATTGGCAATTTGGCCCTTTAATAATGACTTATCTTGACCATTAATTAGGTCATAATCAACGGTTAGTTTTGAAATATCAAAACCCAGAAAAAATGATTTAGTCTGCATAACGTTACTGGTCTTAAAAGTGAAAAGTTGTTTTTGATAGCATTCACAAGTCTTTTATAATAGGGTCTTAAGCCCTGAATTTCTATCCGTGCTAACTATCAAAATTACGGAAGTGGGACTGTATCCCCCGATAGGCTCGTGGCCTGTGACGCCGACTAGTTTTCCCACTTCCACAACTTTGAATTATTTGAATTTCAAAAATAAGAATAATACAATTCAGTTTTGATGTTTCAAATCTAAAAGACGCCCAGTCTATGCAATCGCTCGTTTATTTCAAAAGATTCATCATTTAGGTAAGTATTTTTATTGTCCAATTAAGACTAATCGTTTGGTGAAAGAATATAGTGATAAGACTTACTTTTCCGTAAGCGAATTACAGTGGAATGACCATCAACTAAAATATGGTAAGTCTGTTAAAGTCAAAGACTTGGGCTTGGTCGGCTCGGAGTCTGTGGAGTCGCCCCCGGACCACGTAGACGAGCTCGCACGGCGCAGTCTCCCTCGTCCCCGTCCTCGTCCTTGCCCGGGCCCTTTCCCTTGCCCCCGCCCCCGTCC
>JANXRS010000117.1 GCA_025356745.1 Arcicella sp. | reverse complement strand
ATAGGTATTTATCTGAGTGAGCCGCTAACTTTTGGGTATCGATAATACTCGCCCAATGAGCGTGATAATCAATGACAGCATCCGTTAAATTTAGTTTTTTTACCAAAAATTCAAGCCTTATTAATCGGTCTTTTAAGGTTTTGAAAATAACCACATTTTCTTTTATATCCACAGGTTTGAGTGACTGTATAACCGTTCTAAAAGTAGCTATTTCTGTTTTTTGATAACTTTTGTCACGGAGGATAAATAAATCCAAAACCCCTTTGTCAGGCCCTGAAAGGTGTTTGAAAAGCATTGCCGAAATATCTTCTGATGAATCAATTAGAGCCTGAGATATAGCCCTTCGAAAAGTATCATATGAGGGAGATTCTATCCGATTATTGAATAAATACTCCTGCGATTTCCAGAGAACTTTTCGGGGCAACAATTGCTGGTCAATCAATAACCGAATCCGATGGTTGAATTCCGTTTGTTTTTCTTCAAAGGAAGACCAACTTGAAAGCTCCAATATTTTTATTCGATGCGAGTAAGCAATTTGAAGGCTATAATTAGCTTTGAAATGTTTTCTTTTATCTTCCCATCCTCTCCAGTCTAATTGCTTGATAACGTAATCAATATCTTTGGCGTGAAATTGACTTGCTTCATAAAATCGACCAGTATATTTGAAATAACCCATTTGAAGAATAAAACCAATTTTGGTGTAACCATCTCTCAATCCTTTGAACTCTTCTTGGTAAGGAGAAGACAAAGAAAAGTATTCTGATTTTTCTTCTAAGTTGAATATAGGGGCTTGATTGAATAAAAGAATTTCTTGTGGTTGCAAGAGTTTGATACGACTCATGAAGTTAAAATGGTTTTGAAAATGAGTCTCACAAGACGCACATTCTATGAGAGTGAGACAAGCGATGATAAATATACAAAAATACGGTATTGTGCCGTCTCAAATTGCTATCTTGCGAAACAAATTTAAGGAAGTGAAATATTGATGAGTTAATGAGACAAAATTATGATTATAGGCTACGCAAGAGTTTCGACCCAAGACCAAAATTTAGATTTACAAACCGATGAACTGACAAGATTGGGGTGTCAGAAGATTTACCAAGAAAAGGTGTCTTCGGGAAAAGAACGTCCGCAATTAATCAAAATGATTGAGAATCTTCGGGAGGGAGATTCGGTAATGGTTTGGAAGTTAGACCGATTGGCACGGTCATTAAAAGAGCTAATAAATCTGGTAGAAATTTTTAGGGTAAAAAAAGTAAATTTTACCTCAATTAAAGATTCTATTGATACATCTACGGTTCAAGGACGCTTATTATTGAACATTTTTGGTTCATTAGCCGAATTTGAGCGAGATATTATCCGTGAACGCACCAAAGCGGGGCTTTCGGCAGCCAAGGCAAGGGGCAGAATGGGTGGCAAAAAGAAGGGATTAAGTCCAGAAGCGAAGAAAAAGGCAGAAACGGCAGTAATGTTATATAAACAGAAGAAATCCGCAGTTGAAATTGCAGGAATTATTGGGGTAGGTAGAGCAACTGTTTACCGATATTTAGAAGAAATGGGGCAAGAACGAAATTTACAAAGTGCTGAAAATCAATAAATTATAGACCTTATTTTATTTTAGGCCCAAATGGTGATTCCAGCCCGATATGATTTAGATTGCCCCACACTTTTTGATGCACTCTCAGTGTTTGTTGAACTGATTTTGCTTTTAGGTTAAGAGTATCAAAAATAATTTGCCCCACACTTTTTGATGCCCTCCAATTTTACCCTTTATACCCCAACTCTTTCAAGTTATTTTTTATAAAACTTTCATACTCTAAATATTTTTTGTCAAGTTCAATAAATAATTGTGGAAAGTTATCTCTAACTTTCGTATTTATAATGGCGACAAGTGTAACTCTTTGCAAGTTTTCTTCTAAACTCAGATTTCCGTCATAATGTGGACTTAATTGTATAAATTCTAATATTTGTTTCTTTTGATTGGAATTAGTCAGTAAAAAATCGTTAATTATTTGATTCTGTATTTCATACTGAAATTTTTTCAATTCTTCTAATTCTTTTAATTTTTCGTTAATTATTTTTTCATTATTCTTAATGGTTCGTTTTAGATTGAGCTTTGTTGAAGTTTTATCTTCAAATCCTGTAAACAACGTTTCTTGTAACATTAATTTTTGAAGATAACCCATCGGGTTTTTAATTTCTTTTCCTTTTGCCAGTTGTTTTAATAAGATATTTATTCTTTCAACTATATATTCTTGATTGAATTTATTGAACCATTCATTAATTGTAGTTTGGTTTACCCCAGGAAATCCTTTAACGAGATTGTATATTTCTATATTATTTGCGTTCTCTTCAAATACTTTTGCAATAATTGGGGTTAGCAATTTCCTCTCTTCTACAACTGATTTATTTGATTTAATCGTGAAAACGATTGAATGTACTGCTCTCCCTTTTTTGATTTCTTCAAATGTAAATTTGACGTCTGTATAAGCTGCTAAATCTTCCTGAGCCTTGATAATGATTCTTTGTTTAAAGTTGGCATACAATGGATATTTGTCCATGACCGCAAGCGTTTCTTTCAAATCATCTACACTAAAAGTTCTCTTTCCAATTTTTTCATATTGCTTTAATAATTCATAAATTCTCACTGAATAAGAGCTTTGCAATTGCAACACATTTCTTACATCATACATCAAAAACTGTGTTTGTAATTGTAGTAAAAACGGCTTCATTTTGGGATGAAAAGATATATCTACATAACTTCCTTGGGTTTTACTGGTAAAGCTATCTAAACCTACTGCAATGTGTGTTAGGAACTCTTTTTCACCTTCGTCTGTATCTCGGATTATCTTGATTTCCTTTTTCATTAACTTAATCGCACCATCTTTCAACAGTTTATACGACTGTTTATCGGCTGATAAGTTGAAATCATCAATCACTTCTTTAAGATAAATTCTATATTCTTTAAAGTCTTCATCACTTGGTAATATCATAGTGAGCATCTTGGTAAATACTCTCATCTCCCAAATATCAAAACGATACTTGCCTTCAACTAAGTTATTTGCCTTTCTGACCAATTTTACCGATTGGTTGCGATTTAGTATGGTTTTTTTATCACCCATTTTATATTTCACTTTTATTATTCGACGACCTAAATTTGTTATACTAAACCCTAAAAATGGTATAGTAAACCCTAAATTTGTTATAGCTAAGCCCTAAAAATGGTATAGTAAACCCTAAATTTGTTATAATAAACCCTAAAAATGGTATATTTAAGCCTGTAACTTCTTGATTTTCAGATAGATGCGATATCCGAAAATACATAAAATACATAAAAGATAAGAAAATACAACAACAGCCTTTTAAAAAATTACTAAAAATAATAGTGTTTAATCTTTTTTATGCTAAAAGGTTAAATTCACGCACATTTTTATTTATGTTCTACGTAATTAAATGCTTTTTACTGCCCGAGACCCTAAATTTGTTATAATTAAATATAGCTTATCCCTAAATTTGTTATATAATAGCTAACTATAACAATTCTATCCTTATTTTTTTAACTAATAACCATTAACCAATACCTTTTTACTTTATTCCCTAAATTTGTTATAGTTAAAAGGTTGATTTAATATAATAAGTTGATTATTAAATAGTTATAAATAACAGTTTTTATAGCTCGTGTACAATGCCAAGACTTACAGTTTGAAAAATGGATATTTTATCCGTAAAATCCTCATCAATTATCATATCTTCTGAGAAACCACGTAATTTTTTCCAAACATCCACTAAACCATTTTTGATAATAAATGAACCTTTGATTTCAACTGTTACATCTGAATCTGAGGCATTTTTGATTCCTTTTTTTACTTTTTTTAATAGATTTTCTCTTGAATCGTCATTGTTATAAATAAATGTAACTGAACTACTATCATCAATTTTACTGGCTTGCTTCGATACATTAATTGAAATCAAATTTGAAATTTTATCTAATGAATCAATTGGAGAATCTAGTTTTTCAAGCTGAGTTAATTGTTGAATATTTGATTTTTTAGCTTTTATCCGACCAGATAAAATGTCTTTTTTTAATTCAGGGGATAATAAATTTAAACCCTCTGCAAACTCGGCATCTCGTTTAATAGTCTTTTCGCTTACGTTATACTGTTTAGAAAGTCGAGCTGATGTTGATTCTTTTTTTGCCATTGACCCATAAGGGACATTTTGACCTTTATGGATTTCTTTAACCTTTTCCGTCGATTCATTTCCTTTTAAATCATAAGGGACATTTTGACCCTTATGATCCTCACGAGTATATTTCCCCTTTTCAAGTTTCTCTGTATTATATCTCAATCCTCTTAAATACGATGCTTGTTCAGGGATTAAATTTCTTCTACCTAACTGATTGTCAATCATATAGTCCCTAACCTCCTTTAACGAATCAAAAGAAATTAGATGAATTTTAAAATTCAATTTATGCTTTAAACAAATACCATAGCGGTTGTGTCCATCCACTAAAATGTAAACGGCTGACGTTTCCGTAGAATTTGTATCCAATATGTTTGCTGTCGTCTGCCAGATTAACAAAGCCTCTCGACAGCCTTCTGCGAGGATATTTCTCTCCAATTGATTAGATTCTTCTTGTTGGAGTGGTGGAATAAGGTCACGAAGTTCATCAAGAATAATGATTTGTTGCTTGATAGCTTCGTGATTTAAAAGGCTTTGGTCTTTGATAATTGAAGTTCCTCCAAAATTACCCATATATTTCTTTTGCATTTTCTTGATTATTTATGGGTTAAATATTTGAACAAAATTCCTTCGCCAAACTCATATAGTCAGTTGCTCCATTAGAATTATTATCGTAATCAAATATGTTGATTTGTGATATTTGTGATTCTTTCAAGGCAACATTTATTCTGATTTGTGTATTATAAATCTTAAAATTATTCAATGATTGATTTACGTATTCAATCATATCACGGTGGACTTTTAAACGTTTATCGACCATCGTCAAAACAATTCCTTCTACTACTAATTCTGGATTGATTCTTTCTCTCACTTGTGAAATTCGTTCAAACAAATTATTGACTCCTTTCATGGCTGATACCTCTGGTTGTAAGGTAACTAAACACCCATTAGATGCAACTAAGGCAGAATTTGTGAAAATATTAAGGGCTGGCGGGCAGTCAATTAAAATATAATCGTATAATTCTCTGAGCGGAGTTAGCTTGTTTTTTAATTGATTTACCCCACCAACCGCTTGTACAAGTTCCAAATCTGCATAAGCCAATTCTAAATCACTTGGAGATAAATGGTAATTTTCACCAATTACAACAACTGGCAAATCTTCATTTTTTAAAAGTGCATTCACCACTTGTTTTTCGGGATTATCAATACCAAGAGATTGGGATAAATTTCCCTGAGAATCCATATCCACTAACAAAACTTTAAACCCTAATTTTACCAAAGCCTTTCCAAGATTGATGGTAGTTGTAGTTTTGCCCACACCACCTTTATGATTTACAATCGAAATTACTCTTGCTTTTTTGTATTGAGATTCATTATAACCATACTTTACCAAGATTGGATATAGGGCATTGAGATGCTTGGCGTTCAAAATTCTATCACCGCCAAGAGCTTTTGCTAATGTACTATTTGGAAGACCTGCCTCTTTTTCAAGTATAGAAATGGATAATGCTGGATTTCTGCGGAGAAATAAAATGGATTTATCGTGGGATAACATATTTTATTGATTTTTATTTGTCATAAAATTATGGCAAATATTTTATATTGTCAAATATTTTATACAAATTTAAATTTATTTTCTTATTATTTTCCAATAACCGCCTTTATCTGCTCCAATTCGTTCCAGTTTTTTCTCTGATTTTAGTTTTTTAATTTGCCATTCAACTGCACTTTTTGATAATTCTAAAGTCTGAGCTAATTGTGGAATAGTTACTTCTGAATTTATTTCGATTAAATTTAGAATTTTCACCGTAGTTTTCACCATAGTTTTCACCATAGTTTTCACCGTAGTTTTTTGGGGAGTGTCGGTAGAAAAGGAAGTGTTAGATTCAATAATTTTAGGAATAAATCTTACATCTACGCCACCCATGCTCAAATCAAAAGTTGGTTTAGGGACGTTCGCTTTTTCACATTCATCTAAAATTTTGGATATACCTCTACCCCAAGATTCAACCATTCCAGCTCTAAAAAATGTATTTGAAATATCAGGATTTCGGGATTTTGAAGCATGGGTAATTAAAAGAGTTTCAATCGTCCAGTTATTGGGCATTTCACCATCGTTCCAAATAAAGAGACCATCTTTATAAACTTTTATCTGAATCGGACTGCCACTACTATAATCTTTGTGAGCAATAGCATTTAGAAGAGCTTCTCGAAGAGCAATTTCTGGGTATGGATAATTTTCTTCTCGATAAATGCCATTGTAACTAATGTAAGCACTCATATATTTAGTTAAGAGTAAATCCATCGTTTTATCAACTTGCTCGAAAAGAGGACCATGAATTTCATCTTGATAGACAATATCAGAAGGACTTGAAAAGAAACCTATTTTAATGTAAGCACCTGTAATAAATCTGTCAGGAATTGGATGAAAAAGTAAGAGGGCAGCACGTTTTAGAAATCCATTTTCAAAAAGATTAAGGTGATGGAGCAAAGAGTCATTGGATTCTTGTAAGACAGAATCTTCAACCCTTTTAGATTTTGCGGCTCTTTTTTTAAAAGAATCAAAGGCTTTATTATCTAAATCTTCAATGTTCAGATTTGGCATTGGAACAGCATCCCAATGAATACCTGTTTTTTCAAGAAGAAATTTATTAAGTGCAAGACCTTTAAGTTCTTGTTTTGTGCTGCCACTCCGATAATGATATTGTCCTTTATAATTGATGGGATAAGGGTAGGATTCAACAATAATCTCTAAGTAACTGATGTTACGCAAGGTTACCCTAACGTAGTTATTTGATACTGATTATCTTTGTCTATGGAAAAAATGATGGATTTTTACACAGACTATTTGATTAGTAGCACATCACAAACAAGTGCCACGGGTTTATCAAGA
>JANXRS010000106.1 GCA_025356745.1 Arcicella sp. | reverse complement strand
CTTTTTCGCTTTCATGTCACCGAAACGTCAGGAAAAAATGAAAGAGAAAATCGAACAGAAAAAAAAGGAAGGAAAGGAGCCTAATTTTAGTTACAAGTTGTTGGTTCATAATTTATTAGCTACTGAAAAAGGTTCCCTACTCATAGCAGAAATTTACTATTCACAACCCAAAAATAATTCATCTGTATCGGCTTCAATTGTGGGAGTAAGATCAAGTGATAAGTTTAGACATGAAGAAGAATATACTTTTACACACGCTGTGATATGTGAATTTGACAAAACAGGCAAAATTTTATGGGATAATGCCTTGGTGATGGATAATTTGGTAAGTGAGGATTTAGCTGAACAAATACAAGTTTCCAGATTAGATGACAAATGGCTCTTGGCATATTTGAAAAAAGGAAAAATTAATTTACAACAACTTAAAGAAAGCGAACACGTAGGCGAAAAAGAAACTTTTGAAATCAAAACTGATGAAAAAGCCAAACCCGATGAAGAAGCAAATGTAGCTGCTTGGTACGACCATAACTTTGTGGTTTGGGGTACTCGTAAGATTGAAAATAAACATACAGACGAGTCTTTGAAGGAAGTTTTTTATGTAAGGAAATTAGGATATGAGAAGGTTCAGTAGTTATTAATTATTAGTTTTAAAAATTGTCTTCGTAAATTTGTATTTCAATAACTCAATAAAAACTTGTACCACGAAGCACTTCAACATCTCCGCAAAGGCGACCTTATTCTTTATCCTTCCGATACCATCTGGGGATTAGGTTGCGATGCCCGTAATGATAAAGCCATTGAAAAGATATTTTCGTTAAAGCAACGACCTGACAGCAAGTCTTTTATCATTTTAATTACTAAAATAGATCAGCTTTCTGAATACGTCTTAGAAGTCCCAGAATTGGCTTGGAATTTAGTAGAATTTGCCGAGAAACCTTTGACAGTTATTTATCCAAAAGGGAAAAATCTACCCACTAATTTGATGGGAGAAAATGGTTCAATTGCTATTCGGTTGGTAAAAGATGAATTTTGTAAGGGTTTAGTTCATAAATTTGAAAGGGCTATCGTTTCAACTTCTGCCAATATTTCAGGACAATCTTCTCCTTTAAAATTTGAAGATATTTCACTTGAAATTATTAATGGAGTGGATTATTTTTTAAAAAATCCAAAGGGCGAAAATAAAAATACCTCTCCTTCGCAAATTGTTAAGTTGGGTTTGGGGGGTGAGTTTGAATTTATTAGAAAATAATATAACGTGGACAAAGTTGTCCAATTAAAGATATGCAACGGACAAGGCTGTCCGTGCTACAATTTTGATGAATTTTACAGAAACATTAGATACAAATCCCATCTTTAAACTTGTCTCAGATTCGGCTAAACAGTTGAATATTAAGACTTTCGTAGTAGGTGGATTTGTTAGAGATTTAATATTACAACGTCCTTCCAAAGATATTGACATTGTTTGCGTGGGCTCGGGCGTTGAGTTGGCAGAATTAGTCGCCAAAAATTCTGGTCGTGACGAAGTGTATTTATCGGTTTTCAAAAACTTTGGAACAGCACAATTAAAAATTGATGATTGGGAGGTTGAATTTGTGGGGGCAAGACGGGAATCATACCAACGAGATTCACGCAAGCCAATCGTGGAAGATGGCACACTCGAAGATGACCAAAATCGTAGAGATTTCACCATCAATGCCATGGCAATTTCCTTGAATGATAACGACTTTGGTGAATTGTTTGACCCTTTTGACGGTTTGGCGGATATTCGTAGAAAAATCATTAAAACTCCACTTGAACCATCCATTACTTTCTCGGATGACCCTTTGCGAATGATGCGGGCAATACGTTTTGCCAGTCAATTAAATTTTGATATTCATCCTGATACTTTTGATGCTTTAATTAAAGAAAAAGAACGGATTGAAATTATCTCAAAAGAAAGAATTACAGACGAATTAAATAAAATTATTCTTACTAAAAAGCCCTCTTATGGCTTTCTTTTACTTGATTCTTGCGGATTATTATGCTTAATTTTCCCAGAATTTATCAAGTTAAAAGGCGTTGAAACTGAAGAAGGAAAAGGACATAAAGATAATTTTTATCATACTCTTCAAGTATTGGATAATGTTGCTCAAAAATCCGATGACTTGTGGATTCGTTGGGCGGCAATTTTGCATGATATTGCGAAACCTGCCACTAAACGCTTTGTAAAAAACAAAGGATGGACTTTTCACGGACATGAAGAAATGGGTTCAAAATGGGTGAAAGGGATTTTCACCAATATGCGTTTGCCTTTAAACGAGAAAATGCGATTTGTAAAAAGTTTAGTACGGCTCCATCTTCGTCCTATTGCCTTGTCGAAAGAAGCCATTACAGAATCAGCTTTGAGGCGTTTATTATTTGAGGCTGGTGAAGATTTGGAAGGGTTGATGATATTGTGTAGAGCTGATATTACCTCAAAGAATGGCGAGAAAGTAAAACGTTATCTCCGTAATTTTGATATTGTTGAGCAGAAATTGAAGGAAGTTGAAGAGAGTGATAAACTTCGTCAATTTCAACCTGAAATCACGGGTGAAATGATAATGGAAACCTTCGGGATTCAGCCTTCTCGTGAGGTTGGAATCATTAAAATTGCTTTGCGTGAAGCTATTTTAGAGGGAATTATTGCCAATACGGTTGAGTCAGGAATGCCTTTTTTATTAGCTGAGGGAGAGAAGTTAGGATTAGTGGAAGTGAGGTAAAATAAGAATTTTATCCACCCTTACCAATTACTCTTTGATAGTAGATTTTATAAAGCAACTTATAATAGTAAAACTTAACATTTAGTAAAATTACAAGTTTTACTATTTAATCATTCTGATTATTCAAAAATGAAAACAATCAGTTAAATTTACCTTCCAACTTAATAAGTTATCATTTTACTGAATCACAAAATCCAATGACGAAATTATTATTGTATATCGACCCCAGTAGTGGGAGTATGATTTTTCAAGCTGCAATTGCCGGTTTAATGGGCTTTTTAATGTTTTTTAAACAAGTAAAAATTCAAATCAAAAACTTATTTAATAATAAGAAAAAACAGTCAAAACAAAAGTAGAAATTGAAAATTAAACACCAAAGTTCTTTTCGAGACAACAGCGGATTTGTATATAAAGAGAATGATACGTTTTATCGCCAAATTAATAATTCTTTTCATGAACATTATGAATACTTAATTTCGTCTGGTTTGTATGATAAACTTGTTGAAGCTAAGCAATTAATACCTCATGAAGAAGTTTTAAAAGATTTTTTGGCAGAAAATGGGTATAAAACCATTTTGCCACAACAACTATCTTTCATTAGTTTTTCTTATTGTTGGAGTTTTAGTATGTTTAAAGATGCAGCTTTACTCACCTTAAATATCCAGAAAACTGCTTTAAATCATGGCATGATATTAAAGGATGCCAGTTCTTTTAATGTTCAGTTTATTGGAAACTCTCCTATTTTTATTGATACATTATCTTTCGAAAAATACGATGGATTATCTTCATGGAATGCTTATGGACAATTTTGCAGGCATTTTTTGGCTCCATTATCGTTGATGAGTTGTACACATATATCTCTGAATAGTCTATTAATTTCAAATTTAGATGGTATCCCACTCGAACTAACAACTAAGATTTTACCTTTCAAAAGTAAATTCAACATTGGTCTTTATGTACATCTTTTTCTTCACAATAATACATTAAAACGTTTTCAGAGCGTGACACATTCAACTTCTGAAAAGAGTATTGTGAAAGGGAATAAAAACAACATTCTTAAAATTATTGACCATCTGATTTCGACAATTCAGACACTCTCTTGGAAAGCCGAGAATACTGTTTGGGATGATTATTATGATAAATGGGTGGACGATGAATATTTAAAAATAAAAAAAAATAATGTTCAAATATTTTTAGAAAAAATAGATAGTAAAAATACGTTACTTGATGTGGGAGCAAATGATGGCACTTTTAGCTTTTTAGCGACTAAAAAAATCGAAAACGTATTATCCTTTGATATAGACCCCGCTTGCGTCGAGCAGAATTATTTATTTGCTAAGAAAAATGAAATTCATAATTTATTACCTCTAATTGTTGATTTTACTAATCCTACGCCAGCCATTGGATGGGATAATCAAGAAAGAGATTCAATTTTGGATCGCATCGGAGAGGTTGATACAATAATGGCATTGGCGGTTATCCATCACCTATGTATAGGAAAAAACATTCCATTAACTTATTTAGCTTCATTTTTTGCTAAACACTGTAAGTATTTGATTATTGAATTTGTCCCCAAATCAGATGAAAAAGTAAAGATGCTTCTTCAACACAGGGAAGATATCTTTGATACGTATTCATTAGAATCATTCATAAAAATTTTCAATACTCATTTCGATATTCTTCAAAAAACAACACTAATTCCAACGGATAGAGTGCTATTCTTAATGTCTAATAAATTATGATTTTTTTTTATAAATTGACTAAAATATTAAAGGAGAAATATATTTTACATCCTTACTTAATAATAATCTATTTTTTACTTCATTACTTTATTTCTTTCAATGAGCCTTTTAGGTGGTATGAATTATTCGAAGCTATTATAATAGTATTTTTTATTAATTTAATATTGAAGTTTTTCATACAAAAAATCATTTCTGATACATTTAATGCCAGTTATTTAATTTCTTTTATTATAATATCTTTTTTGTTTTATGATGATATTCGTCAAATGACCACTTTTCTCTTTGCTTTCCAAACTAGAAATAGAAATTTTCTTTTATTTCTTTTATTTTCCACTATATTATTATTGATGTATCTAAAACGTTCGAAACGTCTCTATCAACCCAATTTATTCTTAAATTTGCTTTTAATTGTTTATTTATTGATTGACATCAGTTCGCTATTAATTTCTATGACTGAAGTAAAAAGCAATTTACAGGTTATTATTAGCAAAAATGAGGTAAAAACCGCTAATCTACCCGATATTTATCTTTTACTCATAGATGGTTATGGAAGTAACCAAAATTTTAAGAAATATTATCATTTTAATAATTATAAATTTACTAATTCCTTAAATAATCTCAATTTTAAAATAATTAAAAATGCTAAGAGTAATTATTTCTACACTATTCTAACGATATCATCTGCACTTAATTTGCGGTATCATTCAAATGAGCAGCAAGAGATCCACTCAGAATTTATGGAATTAATTAGGAATAATATTTTTACACAAACATTAGAAGAAAGAGGCTATCAAATAAATAATTTATCCTTATTTCCAATAAAACATCATGATACAAAATATGGACTAAAAGTATGGATAAACAAAATCAATTTACGTTTCTATTATTTCTCAAAAACGTCCTTATTTGCTTTTTTTACTATGAGAGAGGAAGGAGAAGGATTTTCAAGAGAATTGGGCGTTTTTAATACATTGGATAGTTTAATAAAAATTAAAAACCAAAAACCAAAATTTGTGTATGCTCACTCGCTGCTGCCACACATTCCTTTTTATTTGAATGACTTAGGTAAATATAATAAGGAAGTTGGTCATAGAAACTTTTCAATAAGTGATATAGGAAATTTAATGGACAAAGACCCTTATAATAATACGTTAGGCAGCTCGGAAGCAGATAGTTTATTGAAAATAGATTATATAAATCATATAAAATTCACCAATAAAAAGTGTCTTGAAGCGATTTCTAACATTTTGAAATATAATAAACGTCCACCAATCATTATTTTGATGAGTGACCACGGCTCTCGAATGCTGACGAATCCAATCTCCAATGCTGAAGCGGTAAAAGAACGATATGATAATATGTGTGCAATTTATTATCCCGATAAGGACTATTCAAAACTTTATGATTCAATCACGCCAATTAACGTAATGCGGCAGGTTTTAAATAAATCCATTGGCACAAAATACCCCAATTTGAAAGACATCAGTGGTTTAGTTATAGAATAAAATAGGCTCAGCCTTCCTCTGAAACCACTCCATTTTCACATTTCAAAATCCTTGCAGGGAATTTTCTAATCGTATCAAAATCATGCGTAGCCATCAAAATTGCCGTTCCTGCTTTGTTAATTTCGTGAAAAAGTTTAATAATTTGTCCCGATACTTCAGGATCAAGGTTTCCTGTGGGTTCATCAGCGAAAAGAATTTGTGGTTCATTCAATAAAGCTCTCGCAATCACAATTCTTTGTTGTTCTCCTCCCGAAAGTTGATGAGGCATTTTATCTTGAGCAGTTGCCATACCTACTTGCATGAGTACCTCAGCAATGCGAGCTTTCATTTTGGCAGAATCCGTCCAACCCGTTGCTTCCAATACCCATTGAAGATTTTCATAAACGTTTCTATCCATAAATAATTGAAAATCTTGAAAAACTACCCCAATTTTACGGCGAAGAAAAGGACGATTCACGGGTAAAAGTGTTTCAATTTCATAGCCCACTACTTTTGCTTTTCCTTGTTGTAGCCAAAGGTCGGCATAAAGCGTTTTCAGCAAAGAACTTTTTCCGCTCCCAGTACGTCCGATTAAGAAAACAAATTCACCTTTGTTAATAGAAAAATTGACATCGTTCAATACGATTCGGTCTTTCTGGTAAATAAAGGCATTTTGAACGGATACAACAGGGTTTAGATTGAACATTAGGTAGGATTTAGTTTATTTTCGAGATAATTATCTCAAAGATAATACTTAAAAACAAAAAATCCGCATGATAAAACCAAGCGGATTCTTTGTTGAAATATTAGCCATTCTTAAGCATTCACTTTTGCATGGTCAGCTAAAAACTGCTTCAAACCACTATCCGTTAGCGGATGTTTCAATAATGATAAGATAGCTGAAAGTGGTCCAGTCATCACATCGGCACCGATTTCAGCACATTTAATGATATGGATTGGGTTACGGATTGATGCCGCTAAAATTTCAGTATCAAAACCATAATTATCAAAAATAGTACGAATTTGTTCAATTAAATCAATACCATCGTATCCTGTATCATCCAAACGCCCAATAAAAGGAGATACATAACTTGCACCCGCTTTTGCTGCTAAAAGAGCTTGACCCGCTGAGAATATCAAAGTACAATTTGTCCTAATACCTTTTTCTGAAAAATATTTCAACGCCTTTACGCCGTCTCTAATCATAGGTATTTTAACGACAATTTTCTCATCTAATTCTGCCAATTCTTCGCCTTCACGAATCATTCCTTCAAAATCAGTAGCAATTACCTCTGCCGAAACATCACCATCCACAATATTACAGATTGCTTTATAATGTTTAAAAACATTGTCTTTTCCCTTAATACCTTCTTTTGCCATCAAAGATGGATTGGTTGTTACACCATCTAAAACACCAAAATCGTGTGCTTCTTGAATTTCTGCCAAATTGGCTGTGTCAATAAAAAATTTCATCTTGAATTGTATTTTTGAAAAATATTACATCATTATCAAATGCTAAATTTACGCCTTAACAAAGAAATTTTGAGCGACTGATAACGATATGTATAAAAAAATTATTACTGGAATTGCCACAAATTTCAGCATAATCAATAGAATTACCGAAAGAATCAGAAAAATATATTTAATTTGATTATTTGCCCATCCAAAATTTTTGAATTTTAAGGCGAAAAGAGGAATTTCAGCGACTAATAAATAAGACATCACTACGCTATAAATTACCAAAACATTAAATTGAATGATATATTGGCTAATCTCTGGTTGATACATTATTATCAATGGTAAAGAAGCAACCAGCATTCCGTTGGCGGGTGTGGGAACTCCAATAAACGAATGACTCTGGCGAGTATCGACATTAAATTTTGCCAAACGTAAAGCTGAAAAAATCGCTAAAGATAAGGCAATATAAGGCTTATAAAAACCACCCAATCCAATCGTGCAAGTGCCTGTTGTACAACTACCTTCAATCAATTTCAATAACATAAAAGCAGGTAAAACGCCAAATGTAACCATATCTGCCAAAGAATCTAATTCCTTTCCGATGGGTGAACTAACATGAAGCAAACGAGCAATAAAACCATCAAGAAAATCGCAAATTAAAGCAATGCCAATTAAAAATGAAGCAGTGATTAAGTCGCCTTTAAATACATAAAGAATTCCAAAAATCCCACAAATCAGATTGCCACAAGTCAGGGCATTGGGAATATGTTTTTTTATTTCGTACACAGTTATTTTAGGGATTATGGGATTTATTGGGTTACGGAATTTTAGGAATCTACAGGTTTATTCTTAAATCTTACTAATTCCTAAATCCTTGACAAATGGATTATTTTTCTTTTCGTAACCAATCGTTGTAATTCCACCATGTCCAGGAAATATAACCATTGCATCATCCAACGTATAAAGTTGAGTTCTGATACTGTTTTCTAAATCTTCAAAACTGCACATTGGAAAATCAGTTCTGCCCACGCTTCGTTTGAAAAGGACATCACCACTTACACAAATATTCTCTTCTCGATTCACAAATGCGACGTGTCCTGGGGCGTGTCCTGGCACAAAAAGAACTTCTAATTCACTATTTCCAAATTTTATTATGTCACCTTCTTTAATAAAAACATCCACTTCTGAACCTTCATAATTCGGAAAGCCATAAAATTCTGCTCTCGCCGCTGCATTTTGAAGTATCGGAAGGTCTTTTTGATGAAGATGTAATTTTATACCAAAAGTTCTTTTTACGTACTCATTTCCTAACACATGGTCAATGTGAGCATGCGTATTCAGTAAATGAATAACGGTAAGTTGTTGGTTATCAATAAAATCCTTTAATTCTTTACGCTCTTCATAATTATGACAACCTGGGTCAATGACAACTGCTTCTTTGGTTTCATCATACAAAACGTAAGTATTTTCGCTGAATGGATTGAATGTGAAGGTTTGTACTTGTATCATAAAGTGTTATGGGCTTTGAGCTATTTGTTTTAAATTGAAAAGAAGGCAAATATACAAATAATCTATTCTTATCGAAAGGATAAATAGCTTAAATGATTATCCTATCCAATCAAAAATATCGTTGGTTTTTTATGTAAATCAGGCTTTTTTGCTTTCCATTGATTGACAGTTTTTGTCTGAATCAACTCATCGGGGGCGGTTATATTACAGGCAATACAAAGCAATGTATCGGGCTGACAAGTATTCAATAAATCCTCTAAAAATGAATCATTCCGAAAAGGCGTTTCCATGAAAATCTGGGTCTGTTGCTTTCTGGACTCACTTTCTAAAACTTTTACCTTTTTAGCACGTTCAATTTTATCAATTGGTAAATAGCCGTGAAATACAAACGATTGTCCCGAAAAACCCGAAGCCATCAAGGCTAATAAAATAGAAGAAGGACCAACTAATGGTATTACTCTAATCCCTAATTGATGAGCCACCTTCACTGCCACCGCTCCAGGATCGGCAACGCCTGGACAACCTGCTTCCGAGATTACACCAATAGATTGATTCTGAGGTATTTGCTTGAAATATTTCCGTATTTGTTCAATGTTAGTATCCTTATCTACTTCAAAAAAGTGCAGTTCATCAATTACTTTACCCACTTTCAGCTCGCTAATAAATCGGCGGGCGGTGCGGATATTTTCCACGAAATAATAGTCAGTCGTCCTAATAATTTCTTTAATCTGAGGACTTAAAACGGATTCCGTAGTATCGGGGGCGAGTATAGTCGGTATTAAATATAGCATAATTATTGTGTTTTGGAGTTGGAAAACTGGGTGACAATTTCTATAAATTCTTTTGGCTTATCTGCCTGCACCCAATGCCCAGCCCCTTCAATGGTTATTAGTTCGTAATCTGGAAATAATTCCCAAATTTTTCGTTCATCTTCGGGTTGAATATAGTACGATTCTGAGCCTCGGATAAATAAAACTGGCTTTTTAACCGATTTTTCATTTGATAATTCAAAGCCTACAATATCAATATTTTTGGTAATGACAGGCACATTGATACGCCAATCAAATTCATTATTTTTTGCTGGATTTCGCCACAGATTTTTCAATAAAAATTGACGCACACCCTCATTTTCTTCAAAACGTTTCAATAAATCATTCGCTTCCGTACGACTTTTCAAGGTTTTTAAATTAATCGAAGCCAAACCCTGCAAAATCATCGAATGATGAACGGGATAAAATTTTGGGGCAATATCCACAACAATCATTTTTGAAAACCTATCTGGATAATTCATGGCAAATTGCATGACGGTCTTCCCTCCCATCGAATGCCCAATGAGCATTAAATTTTCGATTTTATGGTCATCAATAAATTCTTTTAAATCCTCTGCCATTACATTATAATCAAAGTCTTCACTCTGAGGAGATTGCCCATGATTCCGTTGGTCGACCATGTATACTCGGTGGGTTTCTCCTAATATTTTCCCAATGGTAAGCCAATTATCGGAAGAGCCAAAAATGCCATGAAGAATAATGATTGGCGAGCCATTTTCGCCTACTTGTCTATAAAAAAGTTTCATGAAATTAAATGGTAAAGTAAACCGATTTATTAAAACTGTTGTTTTACTAATTATATTAAATAAGATATAAATGTAGGTATTGCAGAATACAAAGTTAAGTGGTATAATCTTAAAAAAATACTAAATAGATAGACTTGCAAAATTCGCCATTATAATCATATTTATATGCTTAGATTACTCAATTAAAAATATACCTTTTTGGTGTTTTTATTTGACAAATCCTATAAATCAATGAGTTGACTCTTAGTATTTTACATTTTCTTAACAACTGTCTGTTGTACTTGCTAATTTTTTTGTGTTATTTTGCATTCGAATTCATTCATACAAATTCTAACTAAATTCCAAATTTTCAATCATGAAAAAATTCTTTACCACTAGGGTAGTTTTAGGGACATTGTTCGTTCTTTTCACTATTCTTTCAAGTGTTCAAGTTTTCGCTCAATCAACTACGGCTGCTATTTCGGGTACAGTTTTAGACGAAAAAGGTGAAGGCCTACCAGGTGCAAATATTATTGCTATTCACGAGCCAACAGGTTCACGTTACGGTGCTGCAACTCGTGCAGATGGTCATTTCAACATTGTAAATATGCGTGTTGGCGGTCCTTATAAAGTAACTATTTCTTTTGTTGGTTACAAAAATGATGTTAAAACAGGTATTACCCTGACGCTTGGTCAAGATTTGCGTGTTAATTCAAAGTTAGAGACTGCAGAGGCTCAATTAGAAGAGGTTAAAGTTGTGGCGGCTCGTAGTTCAGTTATTAACTCAGGCCGTACTGGTGCAGCTACAACCGTTGGTAATAAACAAATTACAACACTTCCTACTTTAAGTCGCTCATTGAGTGACTTTGCTCGCCTTGACCCCCGTTCAAATGGTGGTTTGAGTTTCGCAGGTCGTAGTAATCTTTACAACAACTTATCTATTGATGGAGCTTTGTTCAACAATACTTTTGGTTTGAGTGGTACTGTTGGTGGGCAAGCAAGTGCTTCTCCAATTTCGGTTGATGCTATTGATCAGTTCCAAGTAAATATTGCTCCATTTGATGTTCGTCAAGGAATGTCAACGGGTGCAAGTATTAACGTGGTAACAAAAAGTGGTACTAACGAATGGTCAGGTTCGGCTTATTATTTCAATCGTAACCAAGACCTAGTGGGAACCAAGATTGGAAACATTGAAAATACTTTTCCTACTTTTGGCGTATCTCAAATTGGAGGCCGTGTGGGTGGTGCAATTGTTAAGAATAAATTGTTCATTTTTGCTAGTTTTGAAAAAGAGGACAGAAAAGATCCAGGAACTACTCGTCTTGCTACTCGTACAGGCGTAACTGCTGATCCAGCAACGACATCTTCAGTAAAAGCAGAAGATTTAGATAAACTTAAAGCATTTTTGAAGGAAAAATTTGATTATGATCCAGGTTTGTATGAAGGTTACAACAAATTAACCCAGAGTACAAAATTTAATGCTCGTTTAGACTGGAATATTTCTGATAAACATAAATTGAATATCAAGTATAATACGCTTCGTTCTTTCGCTGATATTACTGCTTCAAATTCAGGTGCTTTACCAAACGGTCGTGGACCAACCAATACAAACTTACCTTTCCAAGGAGGCTTGTATAGAATCAACAACAATTTAAATTCATATATCGCAGAATTAAACTCAACGTTTGGTGGTAAAATTGCTAATAATTTAACGGTTGGTTACACACAATTACGTGATTTCCGTGAGTCGCCAGTAAACAACACTCCTTTCCCAACGGTTGATATTGGTAATGGAGCGGGGCAATCGGCTACTTCATTCGGTTTTGAGCCTTTCTCGGCTTATAATGTTTTGGATTCTGATGTTTTCCAAATCTCAGATAATGTTACTGTTTACGCAGGTAAAAATGTATTTACTTTCGGATTGGCTTATGAAAATAACCAATTCCGTAATGGTTTTGCTCCAAATTATTATGGTGGCTACCAGTTTCCTTCTTTCGATGCCTTTTATGCAAGTGTAAATAATAAAGTTTCTAATGCAGGTCAGTTCCGTCAGCAGTGGTCAAATACTTCAGACTTCCCCTTCGCTAAAATGAAAGGTAGTACTTTGAGTTTATACGCACAGGATGAAATCATCGTAGGAAAAGGATTCAAATTAACTTTGGGAATACGGGCGGATGGTACATCTTTCCCTGTTGAGAAAAATGCTACCACTACAAACCCGTTTGTACCTGCACTTACTTTTAAAGACAATGGTCAAGATGTTAAATTAGCAACCGACCGTTTTCCTGAGTTTACCTTATTAGTTTCTCCAAGAGTAGGTTTCAACTGGGATGTTAACGAAGAGAAGAAGACTCAAATTCGTGGTGGTTTTGGTATTTTCTCAGGTCGTGTGCCATACGTATGGTTATCTAATCAATTATCAAATAATGGCGTTTTGTTCGGTTCTGAAAGTATTAATAATCCTGGTACTGGAACATTACCTGCTCGTCCATTCGATGCTAACGTTGATGCTTACCGCCCTAAAGTAGATATTGGTGCATTAAGACCAACTTCTTATAACTTAGCAGTTACAGATGAAAACTTTAAGTTTCCACAAATCTTCAGAGCTAATATCGCCATTGATAGAAATTTAGGAAATGGTTGGTTATCAACATTTGAAGGTATTTATACGAAGGATATTAACGCTGTTTATTTATCAAACGTAAATCTTCCTACTTCTCAAAGAACTGCGATTGGTGCTGATAGTCGTCCTATTTATTATAATGTAGGAGCCAATGGATTTCCAAGTACTGTAAATAACCGTATTTACGGTGCTCTTACTGCTGCTCAAGGAGGTAATAGTGCAGAGAAACCAAATATTTCAGATGCTATTGTGATGAAAAATACGAATAACGGTTATAGTTATGCTATGACTGGAACCCTTTCTAAGAGTTTTGAAAGTGGTTTATATACAAGTTTGTCATACACTTACACTGATTCTCGTTCTGTAAATGATGGTGGTTCAATTGCTCAATCTATGTGGCGTGACCGTCTGGTATCGGGTGATCCAAATGCCGATGTAACTTCATATTCTAACTTTTTACAAGCTCACCGTATCGTGGGTTTTGGAAGTTATAAATTGAATTACCTTAATAACAAAATGGCTACTACTTTTGGATTTACGTATGCCACTGGTCCTGCAGGTCGTTTCTCTTATTCTTATTCAGGAGATATGAATGGTGATGGACTTAATACCAATGATTTGATTTATATCCCAAGAGATCAATCTGAAATTTTATTAAGAAATCTTGCTGTGGGTACTACCACTTATACTGCTGCTCAACAGTGGACGGATTTGAATAATTATATCAGCCAAGATTCATATTTGAATTCACGTCGTGGACAATATGCAGAACGTAATGGTGCTGAATTGCCTTGGTCAACTAATTTTGACTTCAAGATTATCCAAGATTTCAACATTCAAGTTGGCGGAAAAACAAATACACTTCAGTTTACATTCGATATGTTTAATGCGGGTAACTATGTGTCACCTAATTGGGGATTGAACCAAAGTAGTAACCGTGCTGCTTTAATGAGTTTTGTTGGTTACGATAACGCCGCAGGTTTTGTCAGTACAGGTTCGGTCCCAACGGGTAAGCCAGTATTCACTTTTCCTTATGTAAATGGGACAAACCCATTGACAGAAACTTTCCAGAAATCTACTGGTCTGGGTTCAAGGTGGCAAGGACAGATTGGTGTTCGTTATATTTTCAACTAAGAAATATTTTCAACATTGAATACAAAAAAATCCCGAATCGAAAGGTTCGGGATTTTTTTATTATTCCGCAATCCGTATGCTTGCATAACAATTTTATTCATACGATATTGCAGTAAGAAATCAGGATAAACCCAAATAATTAAACCAATGAAATTTAACGAACCCATGCTCAGAGATGGAGCTTTAGAAGGAAAAACAATTGTTGTTACGGGCGGAGGAACAGGCTTAGGTCGATCAATGTCTAAATATTTTTTAGAATTAGGAGCAAATGTGGTAATTGCTTCTCGAAAGATGGATGTTTTGGAAGCAACAGCCTCAGCATTGAGAATTGAAACGGGTGGAAAAATATTACCAATTGCCTGTGATGCTCGTAATTATGATGAAGTAGAAAATGTCTTAAAAACTGCCGTTGAGCATTTCGGAGCGGTTCATGGTTTGGTGAATAATGCGGCAGGAAATTTCATTAGTCCAACGGAAAATCTTTCGCATAAGGCATTTGATGTGGTGGTGGACATTGTTTTGAAAGGAACGTATAATTTCACGTTGGCTTTTGGAAAATACTGGATTGCGGAAAAAATCAAAGGAACAGTGATGTCAATCGTTACAACCTATGCATGGACTGGTTCAGGTTATGTTGTGCCTTCCGCTACGGCAAAAGCTGGTGTATTGGCTCTCACACGCTCATTGGCGGTGGAATGGGGAACAAAATATGGTATTCGTTTCAATGCCATTGCCCCAGGACCTTTCCCAACGGAAGGAGCATGGGAAAGGCTTTTTCCAGCCGAAGCCATGGGCGAAGAATTAGCGGAAAAATTAGACCCAACCAATAGAATTCCTTTCAAAAGAGTGGGTGAACATCAAGAATTAGCCAATTTAGCGGCTTATTTAATGTCAGATTTTTCTTCCTATATCAATGGAGATGTTATCACGATTGACGGTGGTGAATGGCTGAAGGGTGCGGGTGAATTCTCAGATTTAAATGAAATTCCGAATGAGAAATGGGCAGTTATTGCGAAAGCGGTGAGGGGGAAAAAATGATTGCTGATAGCACATGGATTAAACGGATTTGACACGAATTTCTTTTTTTGTTCAACTATGATTTATATGGGAATTAACGTCGTGGAGGTTCAAAATCTCCACAACGTTGATATTCGAATAATTTTCCGTATAAATTGTAGAAAAATATTTTTTTTAAAATACAAAAGAAATCCGTGTCAAATCCGTTCAATCCCTGTCCCATCACATCAGCAAACTAAAATTTCGCCATTTTAATCCAATCTAAATCTGCTTTGATGCTATCCAATGGCGATTTACCTTGATACGATTCTTGTTCAATAATGTATTGAGTTGTTCCTCCACTTTTGGTAGCTAATTTCAATACCTCAGCAACGCCAATAATTCCTGTGCCTAAAATGGTACTTTCGTAATTCTCTTTTTCTCCTTTTATTTCATCTTTTACGTGCATTAATTCAAAACGTCCTGGATATTGTTTTAATAAATCTACTGCACGACCGCCTCCGTTGTACATATTACCAATATCTAATTGTTGAGCTACCAAGTTTGGGTCAGTATTTTGCATGATAATATCGTAAACTTTCACGCTGGTTAATCGTAAGCTAAATTCAAAATCGTGATTATGATAGCCAAATTTCATTCCTGATTTTTTGCATAATTCTCCTGACTTATTGAAAACTTCCATAAAACGCTTACAATCATCAAAATTCTTACGAAGACTAACATCCAACCATGGACTCACCACATATTTTTGTCCCAGCAATGCGGCATCTTCTACTGTTTTTTTCCAAACATCTGTGAAATCATTTTTTGCAGCGTCCCAATGATTACCATTCATTACGGTATGTCCACTCGGCATGGCTAAACCCAAATCGTCCAGTACTTTACGAAATTCTTTTGGAGCATATCCATAAAATTTACCATCAACATAATTGGCGTGTTCAACATTTTTATAACCCATTTCTGCCACTTTTTTAAGTGTTGCCAAAGGGTCTTTTTTCATCTCATCTCGAACAGAATACAATTGAATTCCGATGTTTTTGGGTTTGGCTTTGTTATTCGCAAAAAGCGAAGGAGAAAGTAAAAGTGCAGTTCCTGCCAAAGCTGATGTTTGGAGGAATGAACGGCGATTTAGGTTATTTATCATTTGCTGAATAGTTTTTTGTACAATTTAAAGAAAAGACGGTTATATCATGTCATTCCTTGTGTTGAAAATGAAATTAAATAAATAGTAATATTATTTAATCACTAATTTTGCAACAACAAAACAAATTACTCTCCGTTATCCTTTCATCAAAAATGACAAACCAATAACTATGCAATATTCAATTCTCTGGGCAGATGATGAAATAGATTTACTCAAGCCTTATATAATGTTTCTTACGCAAAAAGGCTATGACGTTACACCCGTAAACTCGGCAATTGACGCTTTAGAAGAACTCGAAAAAAAGAAATTTGACGTTGTTTTCTTGGACGAAAATATGCCTGGCATGACAGGTTTGGAAGTTCTCCCAAAAATAAAACAATTGAAGCCTAATCTTCCTGTAATAATGATTACGAAGTCGGAAGAAGAATATATTATGGAAGAGGCAATCGGTTCAAAAATTGCTGATTATTTAATTAAACCCTTGAATCCTAACCAAATACTCCTTTCGGTTAAAAGGATTTTGGATAAGAAAAGATTGGAAGAAGAAAAAACAAATCTTTCCTATCAACAAGAATTCCGTCAGATTGCGATGCAATATCAAGATAATATTGACCATGCTGAATGGGCGGAAATTTATAAAAAACTACTCTTTTGGGAATTAGAAATTGACCGTACTGAAAATAAATCAATGGCAGAAGTCATGAATATGCAGAAGTCGGAGGCGAATGCAAATTTTTCAAGATTTATTACGCAGAATTACGAAGAATGGCTAAATGAACCTAAATCAAACAAACCCATTTTATCGCATGAATTAATGCGAAAAAAGGTTTTCCCTTTATTGAAAGAAGACTCTCCCTTATTTTTTGTGTTGATTGATAATCTTCGTTTTGACCAATGGAAAATTTTAGAAGGCTTATTACAAGATTATTTCTCGGTTGAAACAGAATCAACTTATTATTCAATTCTTCCTACCACAACTGCCTACGCACGTAATGCCATTTTTTCTGGCTTAATGCCTTCCGAAATTGAAAAACAGTATCCAAAGCATTGGGTACAAGATATTGGTGATAGTGAGGAAGAAGAAGGCTTTAACAAACACGAAGAATTTTTCTTTCAAGAACAACTCAAAAGAAGTCGAATGCCTTTTGCGGTGAAATCATCCTATCACAAAATTATTCACAATAATCAAGGAAAAAATTTGGTAGATAATTTCTCTAAATTAACCCAAAATCATTTGAATATTGTAGTATATAATTTCGTGGATATGCTCTCACACGCACGAACGGACATGGCGATGATTAAAGAATTAGCTCCTGATGAATCAGGCTACAGAAGTTTGACGGCATCTTGGTTTATGCATTCGCCTTTATTTGATTTATTGAAGAAAATTTCTGAGAAAAAAGGACGATTAATCATCACTACCGACCACGGGATGATTCGGGTTCAGAATCCTGTGAAAATTGTGGGCGACCGTTCGGTGAACACAAATCTACGGTATAAGCAAGGAAAAAACTTGAATTGGGATGATGATGGACATCTTTTAGTTTGTCGTAAGCCTGAACGTTATTTTTTACCAAAAATCAATGTATCAACGACTTACGTTTTTACGATGGAAGATTATTTCTTTGCTTATCCTAATAATTATAACCATTATGTAAGTCATTATCGCAACACTTTTCAGCACGGTGGCGTATCATTGGAGGAATGTATCATTCCGTTTGTTTATTTGACAGCGAAGTAAATTAGTGATAGAATTATTGAATGTCTATAAAAAATACAAAAATAGGATGAAAAAAATAATTGTAATATTATATCTAATATGCTTTTCTACCACCTATTTAAAAGCACAATCTGCCGCTAATAGAATTGAAGTGATAGGACAAGCTGAAATAGACGTTATTCCTGATTATTTTGAGTATAATATTAATTTACAGGAATACTTGAAATCTGAAAATGAGAAAGTTGGCATTGAAATTTTAGAAAAATCACTTATTAAAGCGGTTGAAGAAATTGGTCTTGGGAAAGATAAATTAACGGTTAATTCAGTAAATGGTAATAAACGTTACGTAGTAGATAATAAACCTTCTAATTTTTTAGAAAGCAGAAACTATATTCTGAGAATCACTTCAATTAATGATATTAACAACTTACTTCCAAAATTGGATAAATTGGGATTGGTTAATACATCAATGAGTAAAAAAACTAATGGTAAGAAGACTGAGTACGAAAGGGAATTGAGGAAAAAAGCGGTTAATGATGCAAGACAAAAAGCAACTTTAATTGCCGAGAGTGTTGGAAAAATGATTGGTGATATTATCTTGATAAGTGAAAATAATTTTAATGGATTATCTTTGAATTTTGAAGAAGAAATATTGTCAAATTTTAATATTGACAAGGTAGGTTATGGCAATTTCAAAACTGATATTTCAGTCGAGAAAATAAAACTTTCCTACCAAGTCAGAATTACTTTTCAGATGAAATAACCGTTACAAAATGGAATTAGTTACCGATTTAATTAAAGTTATCCTACCTGCAGGTTTAGTGCTGTGGGCTATGTATCTGATAGTCAGTTCATTTATTAAAAAAGATTTAGTTGAGAAAGAATTAGCTATTAAAGCTGAAACAACTAAAACTTTGTTGCCCATCCGTTTACAAGCGTATGAACGTATGACATTATTTTTGGAAAGAATTTCGCCTAATAATTTGCTTATTCGTTTGAATGGACGGACTTCAAATGTTGTTGAATTTCAACAATTAATGTTGGCAGAAATTAGAGAAGAATTTTCACATAATCTCTCACAACAAGTCTATATGAGTGATGAGGCGTGGACAGTTGTGAAAAATGCTATGAATGAAACCGTTGCACTTGTCAATCTTTCAGCCAGAGAATTAGCTCCCAATGCTCCTGCTTTAGAACTCTCAAAACGTATTTTTGAAGTGATTATGGAAAAAAATGTAAATCCATCCGATGAGGCTCTTCGGGTAATTAAACAAGAAATTCGGGAGAGTTTTATGATGTAATTTTGTCGTTTGTAAGAATTAATGTACTTAAAAGATTAACCAGTGAATAAAATATTAGGTGTTATCCCAGCTCGTTATGCTTCCACTCGTTTTCCTGCCAAACCACTCGTGGATATTGGAGGAAAATCCATGATTCAACGAGTTTATGAGCAAGCGATGAAAGCAAGTTCACTCGCAAAAGTAGTGGTGGCAACGGATGATGACCGTATTTTTAATCACGTTTTATCTTTTGGTGGCGAAGTTGTAATGACCTCCACAAAGCATCCAAGCGGAACGGATAGATGTTTTGAAACCTTCCAAATTGAATCAAGAAATGAGCGAAAAAAACAAGGTAAACTCTATCGAAAATATGACTATGTGATTAATATTCAAGGAGATGAGCCGTTTATTCAACCCGAACAAATTGATATTCTGGCGAATTGTTTAACCGAAAAAACGGAATTGGCAACGCTCGTAAAACAGATTGAAGATGAAGCCACTTTATTTAATCCAAACACCCCAAAAGTAGTTTTTGATAATAACCACGAAGCCATTTATTTCACTCGACAAACTGTTCCGTATTTACGGGGAATTGAAAAAGAAAAGTGGTTAGATACCCATAATTATTTCAAACACATTGGTATTTACGCTTACAGAGTAGATATTTTGAAGAAAATTACCAAACTTCCAATGGCATTATTGGAGCGAGTAGAATCGTTGGAACAATTGCGTTGGTTAGCGAATGGCTTTAAAATAAAAATTGCCGAAACTCCTTACGATAGTTTCGGCATTGATGTTCCTGAAGATTTGGAGGAGGCTTTGAGGAGGGTTTTATTAATTTATCAATCATCCAAAGACTGATAAATCAACTGTCTGAAAAGATTATTCAAATTGTCTCCTTTGGTTTGTTGAGTTTGCTTCATGATTATGCCAATAATTTTTTCTTTGGGGTCGGCAAAATAATTAGTGTTAAAATATCCTCCCCACGTGAAAGTCCCTTCGCTACCAATTCCGCCTTTGTCTTGTCCAGTTGCTCTTAGAACACTATAGGCTAATCCGAAGAAACTGTCTCCTTTTTCTCCCCCAAAAAGTGTTTCAGTTTGGTTCGAGAGAATAGCATCAATTGTGGTGCGACTCAAAAATCTTTTACCGCCTAATTCTCCTCCGTTCAAATACATTTGCAGGAAAATTGCGTAATCTTTTGCGGTACTCGAAAGCCCTGCACCACCAGAAAAGAAGGTTTTTGCTCCTTTAATGGGATAATCGGTATCATAAAAAGTTACGGGAAATTTTTCCCATTGACCCTCCTTATTGGGACGTTGAACCGATACTAAACGAGAGGCTTTATTGTCGGGTAAATAAAAGTACGTATCCGACATTGCCAAAGGCTCAAATATTCTTTTTCGTAAAAATTCATCGAAAGGCATTCCTGAAACTACTTCAATAAAATATCCTAAAACGTCTAATCCTTCTGAATAAGTGTATTTTTCGCCAGGATTATGATGAAGCGGCAGTTTTGCCAATTTTCTAACACTTTCACCAATTTTAATGGATTCAGTTGTGAATAAATCCGTAATTCCTGCCTTTTTATACATGACTTTGAAACGCTCATCGCTATCAATTGCTCCATAGCCTAAGCCCGAAGTATGGCTAAGGAGATGTCGAATAGTAATTTCTTTATTGGCAGGTTCCGTTGTATAAGTACTGTCTTTGAAAGTAAAAGATTTGACTAAAGTTGGGTTCTTGAATTCGGGAATATATTTTGAGATAGGGTCATCTAATTGAAATTTTCCTTCCTCCCAAAGCATCATCACGGCAGTCGAAGTAATTGCTTTACTCATAGAAGCAATCCTGAAAATATCGTCCTTCTTCAAAGCTCTGTTGCTCTGATTATCAGCCATTCCAAACGCTTTATGGTAAATAATTTTTCCGTTCCTAATTACGATGGCCGCCACTCCTGGGACTTCTTTATTATTGACTGAATTCTGAAAAACATTATCCATTCGAGCAATCCGTTCGCTGGACATTCCAACACTTTCGGGAGAACCATCGGCCAATTGAGGCGAATTTTTGGACGATTTTGTTTGGGAAAATCCTTCAAAACATAAGAAAAAAGATAGTAATATGAGTTTGTTTTTCATTTTATGATTTTAATTTTAAATAAAAATAATGAATTAAGATTCTTTTATTGGGTTTTAGCAATCTTTAATACTTGGTTAAAGCCATCTGTTTGCATGGAAATACTTATTATTTCTTTAAAAACTTATCAAAAAACTCCGCTGAGGCTTTATAAGCATTTATCCAATTTTTATGCAATAAAAAACCATGTACTTCATCTGGGAAAATGAGTTGCTCAAAATAAACATTATTTTTCCGCAAAGCCTCTGCTAAAATAATTGATTCATTGAAAGGAACATTCCGGTCATCGTCTCCATGAATCAGTAAAACAGGTGATTTCCAAGTATTCACGAAATTCATTGGCGATGATTGATAAGCAATTTTTGCCCATTCAGCTCGCTTACTTGCATCATAAGATGGAATGAAATTTTTAGTGGTAGTATTCCAATCATGTACACCGTGAATATCCACTCCAACAGCGAATAAATCAGAAGCTTTTGCTAAACCCAAAGCCGTTAAATATCCGCCATAAGAACCTCCCCAAAGTCCAATTTTTGAACCATCCACATCTTCCCGATTTTTGAGGAATAACCCCGCTCCTACTACATCATTATATTCACTGGCACCCGTGGCTCCGTAATTTAAGGCCTCCCTAAATTCCATGCCATAACCAATTCCTGAACGGTAATTTACAGCCAAAACTGCATAACCCTGACTCGTCAAATATTGATTCATGGCATAAGCTTTGTGGTAATAATCGCTGTAATTAAAACCCAATAACATTTGTCGTCTTGAACCTCCGTGAAAGAAAATTACAGCGGGGTGTTTCTCACCAACTTTATGATTTTTGGGTAAAAATAATTGTGCAGATATTTTCATGCCATCCGTTGCTGTTAATGTAACGGCTTGTGGTTGAAGCAACTGAGAGGATGGAAAATCATCAGAAATCATTTCGGAAGTAAAATCTTTCATTTTACCATCTGCTTGTATGATGCACGGACGAGCAGGTGTACGAGCATCGGAGTGTAAGCAAAATACTTGACCATTAGGCGTTTGCACGGGTGACCATTCAATGCCTTGTCCCCTTGTTATTTGTTTTGCAACACCCCCAGATGGCGAAACTAGCCAAAGATGTCGGCGGTCTATATCGCCTATATTTGCATTATAAATGATTGATTTTTTATCCACAGACAGCGTAGCATATTCTACTTCACCATCATTTGGCGTTAGTAATTTTGCTTCACCACCATTGGTAGAAATGCTGTAAAGATGATGCCAACCATCACCTTCATAACCAAATATTAGGTTGTTATCATCCGTCCAAAATAGGCGATTTTCTGAAACTAAACCATTCTCAAAAAAAGCAGTTCCCCGACCCGATTTTGCCTTCCAAATCTCACGACCTTTACCAGTTTGTACGTCCACTATCCTAATTGACCACGGATTACTCTCACGTTCTGGACCAAATATTAACGCATCTTTCGAAAATGGTTTTCTGATAAAAGCCAATGATTTTCCATCGGGCGACCATACTGGGTCAATATCACCATCTACACTGGCATCTAAAAATTTGATAGTTTTCGTAGCAACTTCGCAAACTCCCACAAAACTATGGTCGCCTCGATTACTAACGAAAACAATTTGTGAACCATCGGGTGACCAACGGAGAGAGTTTTGTGAACCACGGGATTGAAACAATTTCTTTCCTACGGATTTTGAACTATCTAATCTGATTGTAAAAACCTGATTAGCTGATAGATATGCTAAAATTTCGCCTTTTGGAGAAATCTTTGGGTACGTTCCATTAACTAATTTTCTAAGATTTTTACCATCCGCTCCAATGATAAAAATAGCACGTTCAACCCCTTCTTGCAATTGGATGGGATTTGGGATTTCTCCCGCAGAATTATTTGCCCCTCCTCGAATAAAAACGATAGAATTACCATCGGGTGTGAAGGTTAAACTATTGATTTCTTGACCATTATCGCCTTCATAATTGGTAATTTTTATGGGCTTAAAATCAGGAGATTCTGCCGTGAAAATATTTCGAGAACCTTGTTGATTAAACACCCAAGCCACTTTATTACCAATAGGCGAGGCTTTTAGTTCTGTGGGAAATGGGGCGGATAAAACCTGTTCGATTGAAAATTGAGCGAAGGATTTTACCGTGCATATTAATAGTAAAAGGAGGAGATAATCTTTTTTCATGAGTATTTTTGGTTAAAATGAGTATTTTCTAGTATCAACAAGTTATATGCAAATTATGAAAGTAAATTAATACAAATACTCAAATCCCCAAACTCTTTTTAAATTGGTTTGTTAATTTTATACAATAACAAAATAGAAAATATGGTAATCATCATTGGAGCGGGAATTGCGGGCTTAACTTGTGCAAAATATTTGAAAGACCGAGGAATTCAATCATTAATTTTAGAAGCGTCCGACGGTGTGGGTGGACGTGTGAGAACGGACGTATATGAAGGCTTTTTGTTAGACAGAGGTTTCCAGATTTTACTGACGGCTTATCCCGAAGCTCAACGTTTATTGAACTATAAATCCCTTGACTTAAAGGCTTTTAAGTCGGGAGCCGTAATTCGAGATATTCACAAAAATGATTTCTCCGTAATGGCAAATCCCTTTAAAGAACCCTCAAAAATATGGTCTTCTCTCACTTCAAATGTGGGAACTTTAGCAGATAAATTGCGGGTACTGCGATTGATTTTTGAAACATACAACGTGCAGGAAGAAGTATTTGAAAATCAGGAAATTTCAACCATTGAATATTTGCGAAATTACGGCTTCTCCGATAATATGATTCAACAGTTTTTTAAACCCTTTTTTGGTGGAGTTTTTTTGGAAAATGAACTCTCAACTTCGGCTAATTTCTTCAAATATATTTTCGGAAAATTTTATGAAGGAGATACCGTTATTCCCGCAAATGGCATTGAGCAAATTCCAGAACAACTTATGAAAATGTTGTATATTGGCACGGTAAAATTAAATACAAAAGTAGTTAAAATTGAAGGAAATAGGGTTTATTTGGAAAATGGGGATAGATTATACGGGGAGAAAATCGTGTTAGCAACGGATGGTTTACAGGCGGAAAAATTAATAGGAAAAATCTCGGAGAAAAAGTTTAATTCCACTACTTGCACCTATTTTTCAGCCGACCGTTCGCCTTTGAAAGAAAAAATGTTGGTGCTTAATCCAAACCGTGCTTCGATGGTACATAATCTGTGCGTTCCGAGTGATATTGCTCCTGCGTATGCTCCCGTTGGAAAGTCATTAATCTCAGTTTCAACGCAAGATTTTGACTTATATGATGAACATGAATTAGCTAAAAATATAAAGCGTGAATTGACTACTTGGTACGGTAAAGAAGTGGAAGAGTGGCAACATCTAAAAACCTATCACATTCCACAAGCATTACCAAATTTTGATACATCAAAAACGAATAACTCCTTGAAATTAAGTGATATACTGTATCAATGCGGAGATACTGTGGCATATCCTTCTTCAAATGCGGCTATGGCAACGGGGCGAAAAGTGGCAGAAATGATTTAGAAAAGTTAATTACAATCTTTATAAACCGTAGTAGAACAGAAAATTTTAAACAATTATTAGCCACCAAGAAGTTAAATTTTAACGTTAAAAATCTTGGTGACTAATATTTTCTCTA
>JANXRS010000101.1 GCA_025356745.1 Arcicella sp. | reverse complement strand
CTTTGAATTAAAGGCTAAAATTTATATCAAAGCCCTAAAAGCAGCTTACGCAGAATTAACAAATATTAAAGGGCAGGCTATGTCTGCGTAACATCAGTTAGTAAGTTACGAATGGGGCGTTACTTACGGAGCTATGTTATTGGCAAGTCAAGCTACGGGGGATGCTCGTTTTAAAGAATATTCCGACAAACGATTAGCTTTCATTGCCAATGCTGCTCCTTATTTCCAAAAAACTACGGAAAGTCATGCCGATTGGGGGACTAAAAGTCCGCTTCGGGGGCTACTTACCCCTCACGCTTTGGACGATTGCGGAGCCATGTGTGCAGCTATGATTAAGGCAACTCGTGAAGGAAGTAAAGCCAATTTTCGTCCTCTCATTAATACTCACATTGACTATATTTTAAACAAAGAACATCGTTTGAAAGATGGAACTTTAGCCCGTAATCGTCCGCAACCTAATTCCGTTTGGTTAGATGATTTATTCATGGGAATTCCTGCTTTGGCTCAAATGGGAAAACTCACTGGTGAAAAAAAATATTATGACGAAGCTACTAAGCAAGTTTTATTGTTTTCTGAAAAAATGTTCAACTACGACAAGAACGTATATATGCACGGATGGGTTGAAGCGATGACCGAACATCCGCAGTTTCATTGGGCAAGAGCAAATGGCTGGGCAATTCTGACAAAAGTTGAATTATTAGAAGTATTACCCGAAAATCATCCCGACCGTCCTAAAATTTTGGCATTGCTGAAAGCCCATGTAAAAGGCTTGGCAAATTATCAGTCAGGTTCTGGATTTTGGCATCAATTACTCGACCGTGAGGATTCTTATCTCGAAACTTCCGCAACCGCTATTTATACTTTTGCCATTGCCAGAGCTATTAATAGAGGTTGGATAGACGGACTGGCTTATGCTCCCATGGCACTTTTGGGATGGAATGCCGTAGCCACCAAAGTGAGCGAAAAAGGGCAAGTGGAAGGAACTTGTGTAGGCACGGGAATGGGTTTTGACCCTGCTTTTTATTATCATCGTCCCATTAGTCCTTTTGCAGCCCACGGATACGGTCCAGTTATTTTGGCGGGTTCAGAGGTAATTACGTTGTTGAAAAATAACGCTTTTGAGATAAATGATAGTTCCGTCCAACTATTGAATAAATAATTAATTACCTAAAAAATGAAATATACTTTTCTATTATTTTTTGGACTAACCTCTTTCGTATCATTAGCCCAAATACCCCTTAAATTTAATTTTGGTACTTCTGAAATAAAGGGTTTTGAAAAAATAAAACTTGAAAAAAACTATACTTCTGAAAGCCCTTATGGTTTTATCAAAGGAACAAACAATCACTTTTTTACCCTTGATTTACCCGAAGGAAACTATGATGTAACGATGTATTTGGGTAGTAAAAAAGAAGCCACCGAAACGACTATCAAAGTAGAAAATCGCCGACTGGTACTTGAAAAAATACAAATTCCACAGGGTGAAGTTATTAAAAAAACATTCACGGTAAACCTAAGAAATGCCAAGATTAACGACACTAAAAGTGTTAAGTTAAAACCCCGTGAACTCACGTATTTGCACTGGGATAACCAATTGACTTTCGAATTTTGTGGAAAAAATCCTGCGGTAGAATGTATCGAAATCAAACCGAATAAACAGGCAATTACGGTGTTTTTGGCGGGTAATTCAACAGTTGTTGATCAAGTACAAGAGCCGTTTTCAGCATGGGGACAAATGATTCCAAAATTCTTCGAATCTTATAAGATTGCCATTGCCAATCATGCCGAATCTGGGGAATCATTGAAAAGTTTTGTGAGCGAAAATAGGTTAGAAAAAGTGTTTTCTTTAATGAAAAAAGGGGATTACTTATTGATTGAATTTGCCCATAATGACCAAAAAATAAAAGATTTTAGACCCTTCGTTGAATACAAAAATTTACTGAAAGAATACATTACAAAAACACGAGAGAAAGGTGGGATTCCTGTATTAGTAACCTCTATGCACCGTAGAAATTTTGATTCAGCTGGACAAATTATCAATACACTCGGTGATTTTCCAGAGGCAATGCGACAAACTGCTCAAGAAGAAAACACTCCTTTGATTGACCTCAATGCAGTGAGCAAAATTCTTTGGGAAAGTATGGGCGTTGAATTGTCTAAAAAAGCCTTTGTCCATGTTCCCGCAGGAATGTATCCTAACCAAGAAAAAGCCATTGCCGATGATACGCATTTTAGTAATTATGGAGCCTACCAATTAGCAAAGTGTATGGTTGAAGAAATGAGAAAAATACAACTACCTATTGCTAAATATTTGCAACTAAATTCAATGTTTGACCCGCACCACCCTGATGACTTAGAGAGCTGGAATTTTCCTGCAAGTCCAATTTTATCCGTTCTAAAACCTGACGGTAATTAATAAATTAATAGCTTATTATTATTGGATTTATTCCACAATACTTAATACCTAATGTGTCGTTTTGATACAAAAATAATTAACATTTTCATTCAATTTTAATTTTCAAAAAATGACCAAAAAACTACTACAAATTTTTCTATTGGGAGTTTTCGTTTTATTCACCCACGGGACTTTTGCCCAAGAGTTGAAAGGAACGGTTATTTCTACAGATAAAAATGAGGTCTTACCGGGGGTAAGTATAATCATTAAAGGTACTACGGTGGGTACGACAACCAATGCGAGCGGTGTTTTTACAATCAAAGTAGCTAACCCAAAAGCAATATTGGTGGTGTCATCGGTGGGTTTCATAAAAAAAGAAATTCCATTTAATGGACAAACGCAATTAATAATTAGGCTACAACCCGATGAAATGAGTCTTTCGGAAGTGGTGGTAATCGGTTATGGCGAAGTAAAACGCAATAACCTAACGGGTGCAGCCGCAAGTTTATCCGCCAAAGATATTGAAGAAAGACCTATTTCTCGTTTAGAAAACGCTTTGGCAGGACAGTTACCTGGAGTGGATGTTCGTACTAATTCTGGTGAACCTGGCGGTGATATTCAAATTCGAGTGCGTGGTGCGGGATCAATTAATTCTTCTAATGATCCGTTGTATGTGATTGATGGTGTACCCGTGGATGATATCAGAGGTTTAAACCCAGGTGACGTAAAATCAATTGATGTTTTAAAAGATGCTGCTTCAGCCGCTATTTATGGCTCTCGTGGTTCGAATGGCGTAGTAATTATTACCACCAAAAGAGGTAATAAAGGTAAGTTGAACATCCAGTTTAATCTTACGAAAAGTGTCATGCAAAAGGAAGGGAAAATTGCTATGATGAACCCTGAGCAATGGATTCAACAACGCAAAGAAGGCGTTGATGAGGCGTGGGTTGCTCGTGGAGTTTCTTTGAAAAAAGATTATAAAGCTACGGATACACAGGCATTTAGGGCTTCTGAACTGGGCATACCTCTCTCTACCCCTAACACTACTCACATGTATGACCCCAAATGGGCTTACGGCAAAGATAGTTTAGATTATGTGGACTGGAATGAGGCATTTTTTGGAAATACTGGTACGTTAGATAATTATTCTTTAGCCGTTTCAAGCGGTACAGATAATGTAAATTTCAGTATTTCTGGAAGTTATGTAACTCAACAAGGTATCGTTAAAAATACGGGTTACCAAAGGGGAACGCTACGGGCTAATATTGATGCTAAAATTAACAAATACCTCAAGTTTGGTTTAACGCTTGCTCCTTCAATTGAGTGGCTTAATGGATCAGGGGCGGTTGATGGAAAGGATAATACTGCCATGCAAGCAATTCAAGAACCTCCTATTAGTCCTTTAGGTGTGGGAATTTATGCGGGAGCTCAACCATATCCTACCTATCCTTGGTCAGGAAGATATTGGAGTCCAATTGCTCAATTAGAGCGTATTCAGACGAATGGTACACGCAATCGCCTAAATGCGAATACTTATTTGGATATAAGTCTGAATAAATCATTGAGTATTAGATTATTAGGTGGTATGGACAATAATTCATTTTTGAATGACCGTTGGCAACCTACAAATGCCATCAGAGATTGGGCAACAGTACCTTATGCAGGTTATGCCTCTGTATCGGACAGAACCGAAACCTTTGGTTTTCGTTATTTAGGTCAAGCAACACTCAATTATTCGAAGCAAATTAAGAACCATAGTATCGTAACGTTATTGGGTTATTCAGTTGAAACTACGAATGGTTCGAGTAGTCGTCAAATCAATAGCCGTTTCCCGAACGATTGGTCAAATTTATTTGACCAAACTACTTCAACCGTTTCTACTTCCAGTATTTCAGCCGATAAAACGGCTTTGCTTTCTTATTTTGGACGGATTCAATATGACTTTAAGGATAAATATTTATTCTCGGCAAGTTTACGAAGAGATGGTTCTTCAAAATTTGGAGCAGATAACCAATGGGGAATTTTCCCAGCGGCTTCAATAGCATGGAAAGTTACGCAAGAAAAATTTATGCAAGATATTGATTTTATTTCTGACTTAAAACTTCGTGCCAGTTATGGAGTTTCGGGAAATAACCGTATTCCTTCAAATGCTCAATTTGCTTTGTTAAGTACTGCTAATTATCCCCTTAATAATTTGATTTATGCAGGGTATGCCCCTGGTTCGTTCGAGAACCGTAATTTGGGTTGGGAAACCAATACTAGCTACAATGTTGGTGTAGATTTTGGAATGATGAAAGGACGTATTCAAGGTTCCCTTGATTATTAGACTCGAACTACAACCGATTTATTACTGAGAGCACCCGTTTCTTCTTTAACGGGCTTTACATCAAGTTGGCAAAATGTGGGAGATATACTCAATAAAGGAATTGAACTAAATCTAAATACTAAAAATGAATTTGGGAAATTACGTTGGTTATCCACCATCAATGCTTCTTATAATACCAACCAAGTTATTCGCATTGGTTACGATAATACTCCTCTGGCTACGGGCTTTTCGGGTTTAACTTCTATTATTGAAGTAGGGCAGCCTTTGTTTGCCTTTAAATTGTATGACGTAATCGGAGTTTATAAAAACCAAGCAGAAGTTGATGCTGGACCAAAAATGGCAAAAACTATTCCTGGCGATTCCAAATATCGTGATGTAAACGGCGATGGTGTAATTGATAATAACGACCGTGTTATCAAAGGAAATCCACAAGCTCCGTTTGCTTTTGGCTTTCGAAATGATTTTTCGTACCAAAAATTCACTTTTTCAGTTTTGATGAATGCTCAGTTAGGAGGCATGATTTACTCAATGATTGGTCGCTCAATTGACCGTCCAGGCATGGGTTACTTGTATAATAAATTGGCTAAATGGGAAAATCGTTGGAAATCAGCCGATAATCCAGGCGATGGTATAACACCCAGTTTGCTGGCTACAACGGGTGCTTATTATGATACTCGCTGGTTATACAGTTCTGATTATTTGAGGGTTAAAAATGTAACGGTAGGTTACAGTGTGCCTAAACAAAAATGGTTTACCAATGCCCGTGTTTATATTTCCATAGAAAACCCTTTCATCTGGCATGACTATTCGGGAGGTTATACTCCTGAAGCCGCCAACAATGAAGGTGGTGATTATGGTGGATATCCACAATCAAAAACCTTTTCAATTGGATTAAACTTGAATTTGTAACCGAAAAAATCATGAAAAAAATATTTATATTACTCACAGGGATAGGTTGTTTAGGGATGACTTCTTGCAAAGAGGATATTATCCAGATTACGCCTTTAACGAATAATACAGCCAATGATTTTTATGTGGATGAGTATCAACTCAACCAAGCTACGTTGGCTATTTATAATTCCTACGCTATTATACCCGTTAGTTCCAATTGGTACCTCTCGGAAGTGCGTTCTGATAATACTCGTGAAATTAACGGCGGAGGAGCTCAAAGGGATTGGGCTGATATTGGCTTATTTCAAGCATCTTCCCAAACGGGAGCTTTGCAAGGAGCATGGACTAATTTGTATTCGGTTATTTATCGGTCAAATATTGTATTGGAAAAAAGCACAAAGTTTAAAAGTAATCTTGCCCTCCAAATGCAAGCAGAAGCTCGTTATTTTAGAGGTTTAGCCTATTTTGATTTGGTACGTTTTTGGGGAGATGTTCCTCTGGTAACAAAAACGATTTCTATTGTCCAAGCCAAAAATTCTCCGAGAAATGCCCGTGAAGAGGTTTATAAACAAATTGTTGATGACCTTCAACAAGCAAGTCAAATTTTACCAGAAACTTACGCTTTGGCCGATAAAGGTAGAGCAACAAAATACGCTGCCAAAGCAGTTTTGGCTCGTGTGTATTTAACAATGGCGGGATTTCCACTTAAACAAGCGGACAAATTAGATTTGGCGAAAAAAGAATTAGCTGATATCATTGCCCAAGAAGCTAAATATTTTGCCTTCCCCGCAACCTACAAAGACCTTTTTACGATAGCGGGTAAAAATAAGTCTAATCCGTTTGAAGTGCAATACCTTTCGGGAGGCTTGGGTTTAGGAAATCAAGTGCCTGCTGTTCAGGGATTTCAATATCCTTCGCAGTGGTCGGCTTATCAACCCATTGATGGCTTTGACGGGGAACCTGACCCACTGTTATTATTGGCGTATGGACTGACGGATGTGCGGAAAGTCGCCACTTTGGATTCAGGTTATACCGATACGAAAACGCTCGCCAAATCAGGCAGAGTACAGTTTACTAAATTCTTGGAAAAAGGCTCAACTTTACCGCAAAATAATCGAGATTATTCTACTAATTTTCCCGTGGTTCGATACGCTGATGTATTACTGATGTACGCTGAAATATTAAATGAGCAAGGTTTACTGACAGATGCTAATATTATTTTAAATCGGATTCGCACCTTTGCAAAAGCTACCGTAATTACGCCTAAAACGCAAGCAGAATTTCGTTTAGCAATGGAAAAAGAACGTCGTTTGGAATTTGCAGCTGAAGGTTTACGTTGGCATGATTTAGTACGCACAGGAAGAGCCATAGAAGTAATGAATGCTTTTGCTCAAACGTATTCTATCAAATTATCTCGTCCAATCAACGAAAATGACTTAATTTTCCCAATTCCATTAAACGAAATGAATATTAATCCTGGATTCTGGAAACAGAATACAGGGTACAATTAGACACTTAATAATAATTTCTCAACATATTAGATAATAATAAAATTGAAATTTTTACATAACCCCGACAGCGGTTTTAGAATCCTGTCGGGGGGTAATATTTCAACAAATTAACAAATTGATGAACTTAAAATTATTAACACTGCTACTATTATCTTCCTTTTTTTGCTTTTCCCAAAGGTTTATGGAAAACCTTAATCGAGGTTTAATAGCCGTGCGTACCAGTCCCAATCAAGTATTTTTGAGTTGGCGATTATTGGGTACAGAACCAGAGGTGACGACTTTTAATGTGTATCGAGATGGTAAAAAACTAAATACTACACCTTTAGCTATTACTACCAATTTTATTGATAATTCAGAAAATACTGGCATTTACACGGTGCGAGCAGTCGTAAATAATGTTGAACAAAAAGACTCCGAAAAAGCAAAAATTTGGGATCAAGCCTATTTGGATATTCCACTGAAAGTTCCCGCAGGTGGCACAACCCCTGATGGAGTAACTTACACTTACAACGCCAATGATTGTAGCGTTGGTGATGTGGATGGCGATGGTGAGTATGAAATAATTTTGAAATGGGATCCTTCAAATGCCAAAGATAATTCGCAGAGTGGTTACACGGGAAACGTCTATTTAGATGCTCTTAAAATGGACGGTACGCAATTATGGCGAATTGATTTAGGTAAAAATATCCGTGCAGGCGCTCATTATACCCAATTTATGGTTTATGATTTTGACTCTGACGGCAAAGCAGAAATTGCTTGCAAGACTGCCGATGGTACAATTGATGGAAAGGGGAAAATGATTGGTAATGCCAATGCCGATTATCGTACAACGGCTGGTTATGTACTTTCTGGTCCCGAATTTTTGACGGTTTTTAACGGACAAACGGGGGAAGCAATGGCAACAACCGATTATCTACCCGCTCGAGGAACAGTTGAAAGTTGGGGAGACAACTACGGAAATCGAGTTGATAGATACATTGCTGCCGTTGCGTATTTAGACGGTCAACGTCCAAGTATTGTGATGGGACGGGGTTATTACACTCGTTTGGTGAGAGCCGCTTGGGATTGGCGAGATGGGAAACTCACTTCCCGGTGGGTTTTTGATAGTGATAATAATAACAAAAATTACGAATACCAAGGCAATCATCAAATGACGGTGGGCGATGTGGATGGTGATGGGAAAGACGAAATTTTCAACGGAAGCAGTGCCATTGATGATGACGGGAAAGGGTTATACGAAAATCATTTGGGACACGGCGATGCCCTCCACATGACGGATATGGATCCTGACCGTGAAGGACAAGAACTTTGGCAATGCCATGAAAGTCCATCAAAATATGGTGCTTACGGACTCGAATTTAGAGATGCAAAAACAGGGAAGCCACTTTGGGGCGTTGATGGTGAAAATAAAGACGTTGGACGTGCTTTGGCGATTGATATTGATCCACGCTACAAAGGGTACGAATGCTGGGGGTCGGTTGGGAATTTATACGATTGTAAAGGAAATCAAATTGGAACAGCCAAGCCTTCCATGAATTTTGCGGTGTGGTGGGATGCCGACCTTTCTCGTGAATTATTAGACGGAAATCACATTGATAAATGGGATTATTTGAACGGAAAATCCACCCGAATTTTAACGGCAACGGATTATTCCTCCAACAATGGAACAAAAGCAACGCCAAGTTTGAGTGCGGATATTTTGGGCGATTGGCGAGAAGAGGTAATTCTTAGAAAAACCGATAATACTTCATTAAGAATTTTTACGACCACAATTCCAGCAACGAATCGCATTTATACGCTTATGCACGACCCGCAATATCGGGTAGCAATTGCTTGGCAAAATTCGGCTTATAATCAACCACCGCATCCAAGTTTTTATTTGGGTGATGGCATGAAAAATCCGCCAAAACCTAATATCCAGTTAGTTGGCAAGGAAAGTTTGCAAGTGGTAACGGGTACGGAGGAAAATATTACGCACAAAGCAACGGTGTTTCCGAACCCCTCTAAACATTCATTTCTGTTACGTATGGAAGGAAAATTCACCTACTCAATTATCACGATGGATGGTAAAAAAGTAGAAACAAGTAACTGTAAAGATGAATGTGAAATTGGAGCTAAAATTCCGACTGGAAACTATGTTATTCAAATAGAATCACAAAAGGGAAATGATTCTTTAAAAATTGTAAAAGAGTAAATTAAGTAATTTTTTAGATGAATACCTTTTTTTGGAAATTGTTCTTCTGTCGGTGTTCGACTTGAAATTCCGCTGTTTGAGCGTAGCGAGTTTCGGAATTTCTTGATTTTTTTGTTTCTTTTTGTATCAAGACAAAAAGAAAAAGATGTTAAAATTGGAATGAATCTGATATAATCCAGAAAGAAAGGGTTTATCTAAAAAAGTAAAAATACAGTTTGTACGTATTGATTACGCATTACCTTTTAAAAATATGAAACAACAAATGTATTTTAAAACCCTTATTATGGGGTTAGTAATCATGGCATTAAGCATCCAATCGAATGCTCAAAATATGCCTAAAAAAGTAGAAGTGTTAAAAGCCATTACCGCTGCCAATGATTACTTCATGACTGAATGGTCGGATGTAAGTAAGCCGATTTATTCACCCGATAAAACTCGTCCGAGCAATATTTGGACTCGTGGGGTTTATTACGAAGGACTCATGGCACTTTATAAAGTTGATAAGCAAAAACGCTATTACGATTATGCCGTTGCTTGGGGAGAAGCCCACAAATGGGGACTCCGCAATGGAACAAAAACCCGCAATGGTGATGACCAATGTTGCGGACAAACCTACATAGATTTGTATTTGATTGACCCAAAACCAGAGCGTATCAAGGACATCAAAGAGTGCATGGATAACATGGTCAATAGCGAAAAAAAGGACGATTGGACTTGGATTGATGCCCTACAAATGGCAATGCCCGTTTTTGCACAATTAGGCGTAATTTATAAAGATGACCGCTATTATGAAAAAATGTACGAAATGTATATGCACACCAAAAACGTGCAGGGTGACAAAGGTTTGTACAATCCAACGGAAGGACTTTGGTATCGAGATAAAGATTTTGACCCACCTTACGTAACGCCTGCGGGTAAAAGTTGCTATTGGTCACGTGGGGATGGCTGGGTGGTTGCGGCATTGGTTCGGGTGTTGGATATTATGCCTAAAAATGCCCCTCATCGTGCAGAATACGAGAAAACGTATTTGGAAATGATGAAAGCCTTAGTGCCATTACAGCGTACAGATGGATTTTGGAACGTCAGTTTGATGGATGAAACTGATTTTGGTGGTAAAGAATTAACGGGAACGGCCCTATTTACTTACGGAATGGCTTGGGGAATTAACAAAGGTTTGATTAGCAAAAAAATGTACAAGCCAATTGTCGCCAAAGCAATAAATGCTATGATGAAAGATTGTGTGCATCCCAACGGATTTTTGGGCTACGTGCAAGGAACGGGCAAAGAACCAAAAGACGGTCAGCCTTTATCTTTTGACAAAGTCCCCAACTTCGATGATTTTGGCGTTGGCTGTTTCCTTCTAGCAGGTGCAGAAGTTTATAAAATGAAATAAAATAACAAAATATGAAAAATTATTTATGCTTGATTTTAAGCTGCTTATGTTTAATAAGTGCCAAACAAAAAGATAAACCAAC
>JANXRS010000053.1 GCA_025356745.1 Arcicella sp. | reverse complement strand
AAAGAAGAAATCTCGTGTAGAAATTGCAGACCCTCAAAATGCGATCTATCATTTCAAAATCTATCTTTTGAATATTTCTCCTATGATTTATAGACGCTTCAAAGTCAAAGGAGATACCCACATTGCACAGCTTCACCACCTTATTCAAATTATTATGGGTTGGGATAACGACCATCTGCACAGCTTTAAAGTTTGGGGAATGACTTATGGTATTTCACGAAGTGGTGGAATGGATTTTCACGATGACCCTTGTAAAATATTTATCGGAGACTTTGGTTTCAAAGTTGGGGACAAATTTACCTATACCTACGATTTCGGAGACCACTGGCAACACGAAATAAGAGTAGAAAAAATAGAAGAAACTAATTTAAGTTATAATTATCCATCCTGTATTGAGGGGAAACGAGCTTGCCCACCCGAAGACTGTGGTGGACCATTTTCCTACGAAGATGTCATTATTGACCAATCTATCTGGCTTAGAGAAACTCTATTGAATATTTTAGAGAGTGTCAATGCTGGTAAATTACCCAATTTTGATTTTGATGATGATAGAATTCCCTATTGGTACAAGAAATTTTCCTCAGAAAGATTTGACAAAGCAAAAATTAACAGAGCCATCAAAAAACTGTATCAAGAAAAGGGGGGTGATTGTTTTTGGTGGGGTTTGCAGGATTATTACGATTATTTGGAGGATGAATAGGTTCATTTTATGTATCAAATTAAGCAAGTGGTTAATTTAATAATAGTGCTTATCTTTGAGCTATGAATAAAGGGGTTATATTTGTTAGGGTTTCTAAAAGAGAGCAAGATTATCAACGGCAATTGGAAGATTTAAGGGCTTTGGCAAAAACTCAAAACCTTGAAATTGTTGCAGAAATTGCCGAAAAGATTAGTGGCGTAAAAGATAATCAAGAACGGGACGGGGTACAAGAATTGCTCAGGTTAGCTCAAAAAGGCATCATTCAGAAAGTTTTGGTGCAAGAAGTTTCACGTTTAGGTCGTTCAACGGTGGAAGTGCTAAAAGTCTTAGAAGAATTGACAAGTCTTCACGTGAGCGTTTACGTTCAGAATTTTGGTTTTGAGACCTTAAAAAACGGCAAGAGGAATCCAATCGCTCAATTCATGTTTACCCTCTTGGCGGAATTTGCCAGGATGGAAAGAGAAACCCTCAGGGAGCGAATACTCTCAGGCATGGAAGAAGCTCGTAGACAAGGTAAACATCTTGGACGACCAGACGGTAGTCTTGAAAATAGAGAAACCTTTTTAAAAAAATATCCATCGGTCGTTAGAAATCTACGCCAGGGAATTAGTGTTCGTAAGACGGCTAAAATTTGTGATACATCCATCAACACAGTACGCAAAGTAAACGATTATTTGAACCCTAAAAAACCTTCGTCATGAAATTTAAGCTGCAATTAGTCTGTGAAATAGCCGAAAATGAAGCTATTTCTACCGAGGATATTTTTGCTTTTGAGAAAGAATTTGACTCTTTTGAAAGCATCGGAATGAGTTTGGCTGAGTCCAAGGATATGCTCAAAAGTTTACAACAAAACATCATTGAGAAGCAATTGGAGGCTTTTATTAAGAGTAAAGGTTTACAAAAGCTGCGTAAAAAAGGAAGTTATGTGGTCAAACTAAAAACACTTTTTGGCGATATTTCTTTCAAAAGTCCGAGATATTATAGCCCCGAAAGTGCGGAGCAAAAAACGTATAGCCCACTCAACGAATTATTACCCCAACACACCACGCCCGAACTACTTTTTATTGAAACTAAATGGGCTTGCTTGATTCCATTTGAGAAAACAGCCAATCTATTAAAGGACCTACTCCCTGTATCAGAAACGCTCAGTGGCACAACTATTCAGAATAATTTGTATGATTTAGTGATGTCCCAAGAAAAAGAAATTGGGGAAGAACAATTTATGTTTGATTGTGGGAGTATCAATGAAAGAAGGGCGTTACCCAAGCCAGAAAGAACAATGGTAGTGGGAATTGATGGAGGTTATATCAGGGATTGGAACGAAAAGAAGGTTATTTTTGAAGTGATAGTGGGTAAATCTGTCCCCGATGAACGAGAGGCTAAATGCTTTGGATTCGTGAGTTCCTATGATACTAAATCTAAGCGGAGATTTTACGAACATTTGAAATCTCAGGGTATGCAACCACACCAAAAAATGGATTTTTTATCGGACGGTGCGGATAACTTGCGAAATCTACAAACCTATCTTAATGCCGAATCAACGCATATTTTGGACTGGTTTCATATCACCATGAGACTAACTGTTTTGAATCAGTATGTCTTAGGAATGTTGAAGGTAGATGAAAAAATTGGGTCTAATTTGCAAAAACTGATGGTAAGTATCAAATGGAATTTATGGCACGGGAAAGTAGGAGAAGCCCTCCAAAAAACGGAAGAAATTGAAGATTATTTAGAAGAACACAAGGCGGATAAAGTGTCAAAGGATAGGTACGAGAAACTAAAAGCCTTTGGTACGTATGCTGATGAATTTCACACTTATATCTCTAATAATCGAAGTTTTATTGTCAATTATAGTGACCGTTATCTTCACGGAGAGACGATAACCACAAGTTTTATCGAATCAACCGTGAATTATGTGATAGCCAAGAGATTCTCAAAAAAGCAATCAATGCAGTGGACAAAGAAAGGAACACACTTGCTACTTCAAGCCAGAACCAAGGTATTGAATAACGATTGGGAAGGCGAATTCAGAAAGAAATATCCCAAATTTAGGGCAATAAAATCTTTGAACGAACCCGCTGAAATCAAGTTAGCGGCGTGATTGCCCCACACTTTTTGATGCACTCGTTGCCTTTATCGTTTTGCCCTTATTTGCTTTGGCTAACACGGCAATTGCGGTAAATTCAAGTTTTGGGGAGATTGTTAGTCAAAATTATGGATTAGGTATTTTATTGGGTCTTGTAATTGGGAAGCCATTAGGGATTGCCTCTTTAGCTTTTATTGCGGTTAAATTAGGAGCTTGTAAGTTGCCAGATGAACTGAACTGGAAAATGATTATTGGAGCAGGGTGTTTAGGGGGAATTGGCTTTACCATGTCAATCTTTATTACATTACTTGCTTTTGAGGGATTTCAGCTTCAAAATAATTCAAAAATCGTAATTCTTGCTGCATCAGTAATCGCTGCCATTATTGGCTTTTTTTATCTTTCTTTTACTATAAATAAGATCAGTATGTTTAAAATAAGTGCATGACCATTTAAGTTCTTAGATATGTGAAATTTCATTAATTCAATTATGCCGAACATTTCGCTCCATTCCCGCTCAAACACTTTGTATTAACTGATACCCTTCGTTGTTTATAAGAATCACATTGGTATCAGCAAGTAGGAAGGTGTTGTCCGCTAAATAAGTTTGCAATTTATCTACCGTGTCAATAAGTTCAAGGCAAGCAGGGTTTTTGTTTAATGGTATTTCTGAAATGTTAACCGTAATGTTGTCTTCTTGCAAGTAACCTGCTTTAGCTGTAAAAATTGCAGCTTGACTTATGTTCATTTCTCTTGCTTTTTTTAAAAGTAAATATCCCAAATTATTGTTCCATAAGCGATGCCAAAAGGTTTGCCCTTTAGCTTGCTGTCCGTAGCGGAAATAAATTTTTACAATTGATATGTTATTAATAATTAGATCCATAATGGTATATTAAAATTAAGCGATTCATTTCCAGATTAATATAAGCATACCCATAAGAATGAAAATTGCACCAAATAAAATTTTTGGGATAATCGGTTCTTTGAGTAACTAAAAAGAAAGTAATAAGGTAATAACAATACTTGCTCTGTCAATGGCAGCAACATAAGAAATCAAACGGTCCTTCATAGCCCGATAATAAAACACCCAGCTAATGGTGGTGGTGGTTATTCCCGAAGCAATCAGCAAAATCCACTGCTTATTGGTAAGTAATTCAACATCCTTGTATTTACTTCCCATGATATTTATGAATATTATTATGAAGAAAATAACACTTGTCCTGATGCCCAAACCGAATTCTGGGTTTACGTTTTTAAGACCATATTTGGCAAGTACTGAAGTAAAACCTGCAAAAATCATGGAGATGATGGCGTAAATAATCCACGTTGGCATATTGTTATAATTTTGCGTTCTTAAATGCTCTTATTCCTGCAAATGTTGCTGCACTTCCTAATTCTCCTTCTATGCTTAACAATTGATTGAATTTTGAAATTCTTTCACTGCGACGACCGTTTCCCGTTTTTAAATGACCTGCATTGGTAGCCACAGTTAAATTGGCGATTGTGGTATCTTCTGTTTCGCCACTTTGGTGAGAAATAAAACAGTTGTAATTGTTCTTATAAGCTAACTCAATGGTTTGTAATGATTCAGTTACCGTACCAATTTGGTTTAATTTTATGAGTACCGAATTAGCAATTTTTTGATTGATGCCTTCCTGTACAGTTACAGTATTGGAACAAAAAATATCATTGCCTACTAACTCCGTTTTATGTCCTAAGTGCTCTGTCAATTGTTGCCAGCCTTGCCAATCATTTTCGCCTAATCCATCTTCCAATAAAATAATCGGATATTGTGCCAACCAACTTTGCCAAAGCTCAATCATTTGTTCACTTGCCTTTTGTTCTTTCGTGCTTTTAAAGAAAACGTATTTCCCATCCTGCCATATTTCGCTGGTAGCAGGGTCAAGGCAAAGCGATATATCTTTTCCTGCTGTGTAGCCAGCCTTTAGAATGGCTTCCAATATTACATTTACGGCTTCTTCGTTCGATTTTAAATTGGGTGCAAAACCACCTTCATCGTCAACGCCTGTATAATACCCTTTACCCTTCAAAATATCTTTTAATGTATGAAAAACTTCTTCACCCATTCTGATGGCTTCTTTAAAAGATGGTGCCTTGTGTGAAGCAATCATAAATTCCTGAAAGTCTCTATTATTGTTTGCGTGTCTGCCGCCATTAATTACATTCATACAAGTACGGGCATAATGTAATTTGATTTATTATTAAACTGCCTGTACAAAGAAATTTTCTGATAGGCAGCCGCCGCTTTGGCATAAGCTATTGAAACCGCCAAAATTCCATTTGCCCCCAATTGAGATTTGTTGGGTATGCCATCTAATGCAATCATTATTTCATCCACTTCTTTTTGCAGAGAAAGCTCTTTGCCGATAAGTAAATTTAATAGTGCTATTTACATTTTCTACTGCCTTAGAAACGCCTTATCCCATGTAACGATTTTTATCGCCATCCCGTAATTCGGCTGCTTCTTTTCCCCTGTGCTTGCACCCGATGGAGAAATAGCCCTACCTAAAAATACATTATTAATCATTACTTCTGCTTCTACCGTTAGATTACCTCTCGAATCTAACACTTCTCTTGCGTGTATTTTAGTTATTTCCATATTTTTAATTTTATAAGTTGTTCATATTTTTACCTTGATAGTTTATAAATCTGTTGTGTTTAGGTTCACCAATCATTTGCTTGCCGTAAATACTATTATGCCCTGAAAGCAAATATGCCACTACACAAGCAATAGCAACATAAACGCCACAATCACTGCCGAATAATTCTATGGCCATTACACTGCAAGCCAAGGGTGTATTTGTTGCTCCTGCAAAAACAGCGACAAAGCCCATACCCGCTAAAAGTCCCATCGGTAATGGAATAAAATTCGATAAAGCATTGCCTAAGACCGCACCAATAAAAAACAAGGGTGTAACCTCGCCGCCTTTAAAACCTGCTGCCAAAGTAAGAATGGTGAACGCCATTTTTAAAGCAAAATCGTAAGGGGGCCATTGTTGAGTGAATGATTCAACAATGGTAGGAATACCCAACCCAATGTATTTTGTTGTACCCATTGCCCAAACGGCAAGCGCAACAATAACGCCGCCAACGAATGGACGAAAAGGTGGAAACTTAATTTTTGATTTGAAGATGGAACTGGCAAAATGAATAGTTTTACTGAATGTGGCGGCACACAAACCAAATGCAATACCCGCAACAATTGTGTAGATTAAATTAAGAACAGAAATTTCTGGAATGGAATCAATGTGGTAATGAGTATGTGAGGTATTCCACATTTTGGTAACTAAGTCAGCAATAATAGCGGATGCAAAGGCAGGAAAAATCGCATCATATTTTAATCGTCCAATCAGGAAAACTTCTAAACCAAAAATTGCCCCTGCCAACGGTGTTCCAAACACTGAACCAAAACCTGCGGCAATGGAGGAAATAATTAAAATTTTACGTTCGCTTTCTGTCAAGTGAAAAGGCTTGCTAAATTGGTCGGCAATTGCACCTGCCATTTGTAAGGCTGTGCCTTCACGTCCTGCCGAACCACCAAATAAATGGGTTGCCATTGTACCGATGTAAACAAACGGTGCCATCCGAAACGGAATTATTTCTTTGGGATTGTTAATGGTATCAATTAGTATATTGTTGCCAGGTTCAATGTCTTTGCCCAAATAATAGTATAGTAGTCCGACAGTCAAACCAGCAATTGGTAAAAACGTAATTAACCATACGTGATTTTCTCTGTAATTAGTTACCCAATCTAATGATCGCAGAAACTCTGCCGAAGCAGAACCCACACAAATTCCAACCAATGAACTAATAAAAAGCCATTTTAGGAGGTAAGGCATCGCAGGATAGCGCCTGAAAAATACAAGGATTTGTAAGTTGATTTTTGTGCTGAAAGATTTTTGTTTTTGTGTTGACATATTTTTCCTGATTAAATGCGATTACATTCATAATCAGGCGTCATCAGCTTTTTTAGAGCGGTTCAATTAGGAAGACACCATTTCCTTTTTTGTCTATGGCAAATGTACTGATTATGATATAAGTATGCAATTAAATGCCAAACTTTGAGTAAGTGGAGTTGCCCCAAATTTGAGTGACTTCCTATTGTTTAAAGGATTTTTTTATTCGTTGCATTATTGCTGGTATTATCAGTCAAAAATGAATGGGACGCATTCATTTCCTTTTGTAATAATATAAATGTACTGGATTTTTATTATCACTTTCTTCACTAATTGTATAATAGCCAGAAAAATTGTTAGCAAAACATACCCCTTCTCCTTGTGGTTCAAAAGTATATGGTACTATTTGAGTGGTTCGTTTTAACGTATTGGCAACACTCTCATTATTTTGCCTTCTCCAATGAAAAATTTGCAAATAATTTTTTATAATAATCTCCTGATTATCTGGAGAAATATTACCATCGGTGATATAAAATGCTTGGTTTGAACCTTCTGAAAAATTAACTTCTTCAATAAACTCAGCCGTCATTTTTGCCGTATAAGATTGTGGAAAAGAGAGCCGATATAGTCTTTTTTTTTGTTCACGCTTAGTCAAGATATAAATATCCTTAGTCTGATGGTCAATCATTAGACATTCTGCATCTCTGGCTCCATCAGGATATTGATAAGTAATTCTTTCGACACCATTAATTGTATTAGTCATAGGAGAATTAGTGGCTACGTCTGGTTCTGGAAGTCGATAAATAACATATTCTCCAAATTGATTGTTATTATCTCCAATGTCTCCAATATACAGGAATGAGCCATCACTAAAATTGCCAATTGCAATTGCTTCCCAATCACGATTAATTGCTCCCGATAAATAAAACTCCTTTACGCCTTTCCCATTTTTATCTGTCAAAAAAATGCGGTTTTTGTCACCTCCATCATTATGAACCCAAAAAGAATCTTTGTTTTTTATACCAGCTACAATGCCTGATGCTTCATTAATTTGTGCGTTTTCAATGACTCCTAAATCTTGAACATTTTCAAAATCATTTGATAGACCCGAAGGTATGGTAACTTTTTCTCGACAGGCAAGAAAAAATATTGTGGTAATGACCACTGATAAAGCCTTAATGTTTCTGTATTTTCTCATGATTTATTGATGACAAATCTGTTAAGGAACTATTTGACCCCATAAACATACACACCAAATGAATTCTGAATAGGGGTTTTCCCATCCGCTTCATACGCTAATCCACTCATATAAATTCGATGATTTGAAGAGTTTCTGGCAATTGTTCTCAAACGGGGAGCCGTTGTAAGGGTCTGTACTACTGAATATTTATCGGCTGATTCTTGATGAATAATGGTAGCAGTCCCTTCGCCATTGGCAGAGATAATTAAGTGCATATCTGGGTCATAAGTAACCCCATCAACCCCTGTTCCAATTGGTTGAGCATCCACAATCTTGCCATTTTCTGCATTTACTGCTACCATCATTTTACTTTTACGGCAAACGGAGAATAAGCGGTTATTGGTAATATCCATCGCTAAACTGGTTGGTCCTTCATAGGGGCTTAATGAAAAACGCTTAATTACTTTCATTGCTTTTGTATCAATTACAACAATTTCGTTTGAGCCTTCGATATTGTCATAAATTAATCCCTTACCATTGGTCGTAGGAAACTCTGATGCTTCACCAACCTGAAACTTTTTAAGAATAGCATCCGTTTTTGCATCAATTACATAAACATAATTTGCCCCACTACAAAAAACAAAAACTCGCCCAGACACTTTATCAAACAAAATAGAATTAGCTTTCTTGCCCGAAATTTGAATCCTTTTTAATACTTTAAAAGAATTGTAATCAAAAACGGTAACAGAACTATCTGTGCCATTTGTTATGTATCCTTTACCAAACTCCTTTGCCAACGTAATACCGTGAACTCCTTTCAAACCAGAAATCACACCCATTAGAGTATCTGTTTTTACATTTACAACGTGAACCCTATCATCATTTGACACAAAAAGTCGGTCGCTATCCATCGTTAAGTAATCCCACCAAGTTATTGAACCTGGCAAATTAATCTTCTTTATAAAAGTAAAATTTGGGTTATCCATTTGGGCGAAATTGTGAAAGGAAAACCCCAATAAGAAAGTAATAAATAAAACAGTTTTTTTGATTTTCATTTGAGTATATTTTAAGTTTTAAGAAAAAAATGATTAAAAAATTAACACTACCGTTCCCGTAATAATTAATAAAGCTCCCAGTACCGTTTTGACCGTTAACGCCTCTCCCAAAAATAAAGCGGATAGTATAATGGTTAACGCAACGCTCAGTTTGTCCACGGGGGCAACCTGTGAGACCTTCCCCATTTGTAAAGCCTTAAAATAAAAAATCCAAGAAAGCCCTGTGGCTAAGCCTGAGATAATTAAGAAAATCACGTTCTGTTTGGATAAAGAAGCAATTCCTTTTTCTTCACCCCTCGCCAAAACAATTCCCCAAGCAACCATCAAAATGATGATGGTTCTGATAGCCGTCGCTACATTTGAATTAACGCCAGTGATACCAATTTTGGAAAAAATAGCCGTCAACGAAGCAAAAAAAGCCGATAAGAGTGCATATATCCACCACATAATTTATTTATTTTAGACTATGAAATTTATTAAACATTTGTTGCGTAGTAAGGAAAAGAAAGCGTGTAGTTGACCATTTATTTTCGCAAATAAATCAAACGCATCAAGCTCGGAAATACTAAAAGCAACATTGGTAAACCCGCCACAAATCCCCCAATCACGGCAATTGCCAAGGGTTGTTGCATTTGAGCACCTAAACCAATCCCTAATGCCAAGGGCATTAAAGCCAAAATTGCCCCAATCGCAGTCATCAATTTTGGTCGAATTCTGAGAGCAATCGCATATTTAATGGATTCATCTACATCACCAGTAGTTAGCATATTAAGCCGATATTGACTGACCGTAAATATGGCATTTTCTGCCAAAATCCCCACAATCATAATAATCCCCGTGTAACTACTCACGTTCAAAGGTGTATTGGTTAAGTACAGCGCCACAATACAACCACAAATTCCCATGACAGAAATAAAGAGTAAAATAATGGATAATAGCCACTCTTTGAACAAAAACATAAACACGCCAAACACTAATAAAGAAGCCATTATCAGAATTAATAATAGTTCTCTAAATGATTGTTGTTGTTCGGAATAAGCCCCCCCGTAGGCAATTTGATAACCTTTTGGCAAGGGTAATTTTGCTTTTAAATCCTTTTGTATTTCGGCAATCGCACTCCCCAAATCACGATTATCCAAACGGGCAGTCAACACCACGGCAGATTTTAAATTTTCTCTTCTCTGTTCGGTTTCACCCGCCACGATGGTAATGTCACTGAAAAAAGTAAGCGGCCTCGCTGTACCATCGGGTAAGAAAATGAGTTGCCGTTTAATGCGTTCTAAATCGTTGGTTTTAAAATCGGAAAAACGTAAAATTGTCCGTCTCATTTGTTCCCCATCTTGCATTTGCCCTACTTGAATTCCCGCTGTCATGGCGGCTTGGGCGGGTGAAGGCACGGGCTGATTAGCATTAATACCCAGCGTTACACCACCCGTGTAAGCGGATAATTGCGTTTGAAAATCGAGTAAAGAAATTTTATATTGACTGAGAATGTCTTGCTTTGGGGTAAAAACCAAGGACGGACTGGCAATCCGTAAACCATTATTTACATCGGCAATCCCTTGAATTTTGGCAATAATGATTTCGGCTTTTTTAGAAATATCTTGTAATTCAGCGTAACTATCCCCAAAAAATTTCACTTCAATGGGTTGGGGTGTACTCATTAAATCACCCAATAAATCGGCAATTCTTTGTCCAAATGAAATGTCTAAAACGGGTTGTTTTAGGGCAATAGCTTGTCTTAAATCATCAATGACATCGACAGTTTTTTGGGTTCTTTTTTGTTTGAGTTGAATGGAGTAATCCCCAAAATTTTGCGGTACGGTACTAAATGACATCCTAATCCCCGTTCTTCGGCTGTACGTTTCAACGTTAGGATTGGCAATAATAATCTTCTCTGCCTCTCGCAAAACCCTATCCGTTTCTTGCAAGGACGTTCCTTCGGGCATAAAGTAATCCAACACGATTGTACCTTCGTCAAGGTCAGGTAGGAAGCCAGTTTCTAATTTCCCAAAACTAAACCAAGCGGTCAACCCAAAAATTACGACCAATAAAAAAGCAAAAACGGGCTTATTGAAAAACCAAGTAAGCCAACGGAGTTTCTTAACACTCTGTTCTTCCGTTCGATGATGTGATTTTTTGTGAGCTTTAAACCCAATAATTATATGGAAAACGGGCAGTAACAACCACGTCACTAAAAATGAAGTTACCATCGTAATTTGCATTGTATCGGATAATTCTTTAAAAAAACTTCCCGCTAAACCACTCATTAACCGGAAAGGGAAATGAATCACAATCGTTGCCAACGACGAACCAATCATGGCAGGGAATAAATCATGAATCGCTTCTTTTACGACATTAAATCGGTCTTTTTCGGGTTCGTCTTCGTGTTTTCGGTAAATCTGTTCAATGATCACAATGGCATCATCAATGATTAATCCGATGGAAGCGGCAATTGCTCCGAGCGACATAATGTTTATACTAATTCCCACCAAATGCAATATCAATATGGTGAAAGCTAAGGTAATTGGAATCGTGAGCATCACCGCCAAGCTGGCTCGCCAAGAACGCAAAAACACAATCATGACCAGAATTGCTAAAAATAATCCTTCATAAATGGTCTTGATAACGCTTTGAATACTATCCCCGACAAACCCCGCCTGGTTATAATAGGGCTTCATCACCATTCCTTCGGGTAATTGTTTTTGAATTTCAGTCGCTTTTTCTTCGGAATCTTTGGCAAATTGAATGAGGTTAATTCCTGGTTGTTTTACCAAATCGATCAGCACGGCATCGTGTCCGTTGGCGTTCACAATCAGAAACTCAACTTGTTCTTGAATTTCAACTTTGGCAATATCTTTCAATCGAACCAAACGAGTACCATCGTTTTTGACAATCACGGTTTCCAACGCATCCATATCTGTTAAACGAGTGTCAGTTAATGACAAATACAATCGGTTGTAATCTTCAATATTTCCGTTAGAAAGTACGTAGTTATTATTGTTAAAGGTCGTAATCAACATATTTGGTGTAATACCCAATGACGACATTTTTATCGCATCTGGAATAATTACGAATTCCTTATTTTTACCACCCCGAACCACCACATTTGAAATGCCAGCCACTTGTGAAAAGAGGGGGCGAACAATCAAATTCGCCTTATCTCGCAGGGCAACTAAACTATGTTTTTTGCTCTCAACCGTGTAACCATAAACGGGGAAAGTCGATTGATTCATGGCTTCGGCGGCGATACTTACCCCCGTAGGCAGAAAGTTCTTAATCTCATTGATACGGCTTTCCACTTGTGTTTTGGCAGTATATACGTCCGTTCCCCAATCGAAAAATATGTCAATTACGCAACTTCCACGGCTCGTACTACTTTTCACAATTTGTACCCCTTTTACTTTTTTTACGGCACTTTCTAAGGGTTTTGTAACGGTAATCATCATGCGGTCAATCGGTTGTTGACCCGCATCCGCAATGAGTGTAATTCGAGGAAAAATCACTTCGGGAAATAAGTTGGTTTGCATTTGGGTGTAGGAATACACACCCGCCATCAACAACAACAAACCCACGAAAAGAATTGGTTTTTTGAAGACTTGAAAAATATTGATTTTACGGTTCATAAAAAAGAATGATGCTTTTTGGAGGTATATTTTTTGTTAATCCATTTGTTCAATTTATAGGATAAATAAGCCGAACCGCTGCCCAAAATTGCACCCGCCAATACATCACTTGGATAGTGAACCCCTAAATCTAAACGGGAATAACCAACGGCACTTGCCCAAACAAAAGACGGGGCAATTACATACCATTTGGGATAAGCAATACTTAACGAAGTTGCCAAAGCAAAAGCCTCAGTGGTATGTCCCGAAGGAAATGAAGGACTACCGCCCTCCGTTAATTTTTGAATAAAAGGGTAGGTTACAAAGGGTCTGTCTCTATTAGTGGCATATTTCAGTGCCGTAGAGATTGCCACCGAAACCATTACTGCAGTACCGATATTCCAAGCATTTTGTTTAAGGGTTGAATCTTTTTTAAGGAGGCCAATTCCTAACAATGCGATTGGAATGCCAAAGGAAACGGGAGTAGCTGAGTCAGTAATTCCTCTAAATACTCCATCCAATTGTACATTACGATTAAGATTGATGTCTTTAAGAATATTAATATCTGTATTTTGAGCAAAAATATTCGTCCAAAACAAGGTTACGAGTAAAATTATACCACTTTTTTTCATTTTATATTCGATATTTTTACTTGTGCCGTATCCGATAATCCATAGTTTCCAACACTAATAATACGGTCATTTCCATTGAATTGAGGCGACAAAATTTCAATTTTTTGATTATTTTTGTTGCCAATACTTACAGGAATTTTTACTGCCATACTATCATTTATTAGTTTCATTACCCAAAAATCTTTCATCATTTCGTCACTCAAAACGGCAGATTTTGGCAGCGTTTGTTTATTACTGTGGGCATTTTTACTAATACTTACTTTGGCAATCATATTTTCGGGAAGGAATAAATTTTCATTGCTTTTTGCCAAAATTGTTTGCGTTTGGGCGGCAACATTCATGGTCGTTAAAGCTCTGGTAAAAGTGGCACTGTGAACCGAATTATCGGGTAAAATTAGGGTACATCGACTACCAATTTTAGTCAAACTTGTGAATTCAAAGGGTACATTCACTTGAAAAACTAAGTCATTACTTTCCGCAATGGTGCATAATTGCGTTCCCTCCAACACATATTCTCCCACTTGTTGTCTGTCCAAGGTACTGATGATACCAGAAGCCGAAGCCCTGATTTTTACAATGCCAAAATAAGTCAACGAACTGTCAATTTTACCCATATCATTCCCCAATGCCCTACTCTCTTTTGATTGAAGTACGTACAAAATATCCCCTTTATTTACTTTATCCCCTAATTTTACATTTACCACGGTAACGAAGGCGGGAATTGAAGATGAAACCAAATTTCGTTTCAAATAAATAGTCGTTCCGAACAATACTAATTCGTCATTAATGGAGCCATTACCGACATAAACCACCTCTATGGGTGTTTTAGGCATTTTTTCAACAATTTCTTTGACAGCATCACTCTTGGATTTACACGCATTAAAGCCCCAAAAGATGATGCCTAAAAATATCAATAAATTCTTCATTTTTGAATATGTTTTACCAATTCCAGTAGTTATAAGCATTAATTAAAGTTTGTTTTTGGGAAGTAAGCAAAGTGAAATCCCGCTGAATAATTGCCATGTTTTTTAATGTTGTGAGGTAGTTTACAATGGAAAGCTGTCCAGATATTATTTCCTTTTTGTAGGAGTTTATCAGGGCATTATAATCATTGATTTGCTGTTGGATAATGGTCATACGCTCGGTGTAGGAGGCTAACTCATTCAAGATTTTCGTTTTCCGAAGGGAATTTACTCGGGTAAAATTATCTTTATAAAAAGCAATAGATTTTTGCAAGAGTTGGGTTTTGTTTCGGGAAATATTTTTCTGACTACCGTCCAAAATGTTGTAAGTCAGGCTTAGCCCCGCACTGAATCCAAAACGTCTCCATATATCAGGTACGTTAACCCCATTTAAACCCGTATTGGCAAACCAATTGATTTGCGGTTTGTACTTTAATTCAAAGATTTTTTGTTGAGCAAAAAGATTGAGACTATCTAAACGATACTTTTCTAAGTAGCTTGATTGCTCCGTGACGACATTGATAACAAGTTCAATATTTTGGAGTTCTACAACCGTGGTATCATTGATGCCACAAAGAATGTTCAAATCTAAAAAATCACGGCGGATATTGGCTTTTAATTGGGAGCGTTGTAATAGAAAATTTTGGTATTCGATATTCAATAAAGTTAAATCTGATTGTTTATAAATGGAAGCTGAGACCAATTTTTGGAGCAAATCTTTTTGTTCCGAAAGGAGTTTTATCATACTTTCGGTGTAATTAATTTGTCTGTAATCTTGAAAGCACAAAATGTACTGGTCAGTCACAATTTTTTCAATATCGTGGGCGGTTAATTTGGCAATATTTTGATTGATTTGAGAACTAACAACGAGTTGTTCTTGCACCGTTTTTAAGCGATATTCATTAAAAAGGGGTTGAGTAATATTCAACTGTGCCTGATATTGTCCACCATTTGAACTGGCTAAATCGTAGCCAAAATAATTACTTGCCCCCGTTGAGTTTACTTCTAATTTCGTATTTCCATTATCATTTGAAATAATGGGGGCTAACAAATAGTTTGCGGTTACGCTCACTTGCGGTTTCGTATAGAATGCTTTAAGCCGTTCAACTTCTAAACCATTCACCGTGATTAGATTAGTGTTTTCGTTAATTAATGGGCTATTTTTTTTGGCAACCTCCAAGTAATCAATTAGTTGTGCTTTCAGCGACAAACTACTAAAAAACAGAAGAAGTATGACTATTATTTTCGGTATCGACATAGTTAAGTACGGTATTTTTGGTTATCAATCAAGTTCCTCTTCTTTAAAATTACCCTTGGCATCAAATACCAATTCTTTGCCTTCAATCTGGATTTCATAAGTTACCGTTCCATTTGCTTTTGTGATTTTTTCAAAACCTTTAATTTGCTCCTTGGGGTAGAAGCGTGTTATATACTTTTGAATTGAACGATTGGCAGGTAACTGACCTTCTTGGATAACTAATTCCATTTCTACTACTTTGGCATCAGCATTGAAAGAAACCGCTCCTTTTTCGGCTCCGTTCACATATTTTACTTCCCAAATTGGACTTTCATCATTCCATTTTTGGATGATTGCTTTTGGGTACATTTTTTTAAAGGCACTTTCGATTTTTGAGGGAACTTGGGCTGTTGACTGCATCTTTTGAGTAAACGCAAGCGAGCTTATTAAGCAAATAAGCAAGACTAAAATTATCTTCTTCATTTTTCAGGTTGAACGCATTTAAAAATGCAATTTTGAGTTTAAAATCAATGAATAGTACAATTTTATAACTGTAATTTTGCCAGAAATAATAAATTGATGAAAATTTGAATCTGGTTTTAGGTTTATGTTAACATAAATA
>JANXRS010000045.1 GCA_025356745.1 Arcicella sp. | reverse complement strand
ATCCAAACAAAAATTTAAATATTTTCAAGCGTTTTTAGGCGGCTTTATTAATTGGTTGTTCCGATTTGACAAAGTTATCCACATAAGGGTTTTGACTTTTTATTACTGCAACAGCTCTTAAAACTATTTTATTTTTCACCGCATTTATGACACTTAGGGCGTGTTTGCCCTCTGTCATTTTTCTGTTATAATAATGTTTGATTTCAGGATTACAATGAATCAGAGACATAGCACCCATGTGTAGTATTTTTTTCAACTCCTTGTTTGCCATTTTATGTACTTTTTCTGGTTTCTTAATACTGGTTCCACTTGAGTTTCCAAAGGGTGCTACACCAGCATAGGATGCCAGCTGTTTACCCGATATATTGCCCGCAAAATTGTTGGTACAAACTATTAAGTAGATGGCTGTAATGTTACCAATACCTGGAATTGATAGTAATAAATCGTAACTTTTTTGTAACGAATCCTCTTCTGATATGAGTTTTTTAATAAGTCTTTCAATGGCAATTATGGACTTTTTTAGTCCATCAATAGCTGTTTTATAGACTTGTTCCAACGATTTCTGTGTTGCTTTATCGTTAATATTTTTTAGTTCTTTCAAATAGGATTCATTTGCATTTTTCTGACTTAATAGCCTTGTTCTTGAGCTTTGAAGGTCTTTTAATTGTATTAATTTTTGATTTAATGGCTGGCTCATTGTAAGCTCATCAGACTCCTTACAAGCATATTTGCATAGTCTTATGGCATCAATCTTATCATTTTTGCCTCTGGCAATACCGAAACTCCACTTAATGTGAGCAGCATTGCCAATGTGTATTTGTAGATTGATTTTGTTGCAAAATGCCCAAAGTAATCGGTGATAGATACCTGTATTCTCGATAACTAACACGGTGTTTTTATCAAAACTTACGTTGTGCTTTTTCAACCATTTCTCGAAAGATTTTAAACCTACCTCGGTATTCTCAAAGTGAGCAGATTCTATTGCTTGCTTTTGATGATTAATTACAATCATCAAAGCGGCGTCAAAGAACGCTTTCGATACGTCAATTCCGATGAAATACTTGGTGTTGTTTTGCATACGTTTTTATAATAAATTTGTTGATAAACTAACCCATTTTAACCCATCGACTCCGTCCTTGATAATGAGTAGTTAACTCTAATTGTTATTTGGTCACTAAGGGAAAAAATCGGTGGCGGATTGAATCGCTGCATAGGTAATTAGCCTTGGCGTACGGGTAATGTGCCGCCACCGATTGGTTAGTTTTTATTGTAAATGTCTTACTTATCCACATCTCAACAAAAGAAAAAGAAGCAAAAAGAAAAGACAACTGTAGTAACAGTTTTTATTATAAATAATTAAAGTATAAATCTAAAGGGCGGACCGTGCCCCTACCATAACCAAAATACTTGACAATGGAGGTTGCATTGCGTACTTTTCCGCTGGTAGGAAACCTTTGTCCATCCGAAGAAGACAGCGTTCCATTGCCCCAATAGCCACATAGCCACTGTTTATGATGAAAGTTTACCAATTTGGTGTTGGCACTTCTGAGATTTTCATCATTAAAATAATTGTTGGCTACCCACCAAAGTGATTGATAATCTAAATCTGATGAACGGGCTAAATCTGCCAAAGAGATATTGCAAGCACTTCCCATGAGAGCTGCATATTTAAGAGCTTCATGTTCTGTATTTCGGCCAATTCCCTCTCTAAATTCACTCGAATAATTAACCCACGAATCCACCTCACGCATCATTTCAACTAATCCCACCTTCGGAAGTCGGAGATTAATTTGCTCTCTCAAAAATATTGTGGATTGGCTTAATTCTTCTGCCACCACGCCAGGAACAACCAGCTCTTCGTTTTCTAAGCGTACTCCTTCTCCATTGCGTGTTCCTTCTTCCAAAAGTTGGGTTAATGGTTCAAGTAGAGAGGCTAACTCATCCGCCATTTCATCAATTCGTTTGACAATATCAAAACTCCCAAAAGCATTACAGAGTTGTTCGGCTTCTACCTCCCAACGTGATTTGGGTATCAAAAAGCTATTAAAATCAGCAAATTTGCGAGAGTTTTTGACAAATACATCGCCTGAATTTAGCCTGTCTTTCAGTACTGAAAGTACACACAATTCGTAGGCTTGAGGCTGGGTATATTCAAATTGGTCAATCAAATTCATCCATGAATTAGTAATAAAATTCATCGAAACATCATTGGGTAATTTACGTTTATTCCCTTTTTGTAGTTGAATCAATAAATTTAAACCACTCCCAAAATAATCTTTGGCAAAGGCTATTTCAAAGGTCAATACTTCTAAAAAATGTGTTGTAAACTGTTTAAAACGGGCATATTGCTTGTGTAAAAAGTATAGTTGTGTATGCTGTGAATCTTCCTTTGAGCCTTTCATAACTATATTGAGAGCTTCTTGGAGTTCTTCTTTGGGGTAATTTGCGAAAATAGTTTGCCGTAATTCAGGGCTATCTATTTCCTCATTGACGACCATTTTAGTGGTATTAATGAGTGTTACCCAAGCACGTCCACGAATTTTGTTAAGTCCCATTTGGTACTCATCTAATTCCTTCTTAGCGTTATTCATGGCTTGTTGCCAGAAGTCACTATACATCGTTAAAACCATGTCCGTTGTGTCCAAAAGAGTTTCCCACAAAAAACAAATCATCAAAGGGTATCGTTTAACAGGGTTCATACGTTGCAAATAAGAATTGGTGTTGTTGCGAACGATGTTAGCTAAACGCTTCTTACGATTGACAGGAATAGCCGATACATCCCAAGAAGATACTTTCATTTCTTGTAAATAAGCAATTTTATTCAGGGTTTGATTGATGGATTTTGCAGTGTTTGAAGTCGGTTGTAGGCAAAGCCAGCGATGGATTGGCATTTTTAGGGTCTTATCAAGTTCCAAAATTTTATCTAATTTTTCTTGTAAATCAGGGGTCAAAAGAAAGATTAATCGCTGATAGGTTTCCTCGTTGAGTAGCTCCCCAATACTTCCTACAATCCTTTCTAATGTTCCAATGGCAGGTCGAAGGATTTTATCATAATGCAATTTTTGACAGAGCTTATCCAACAGCCAGCGTTCATTGTCATGTTCCATACCCCGTTCAAGAAGCCATTTTTCAATAGCTGGTTCATCCATAATAGGCTCCCAT
>JANXRS010000042.1 GCA_025356745.1 Arcicella sp. | reverse complement strand
CTATTTCTGTCCTCGGCACGTTGCCAAAATTCACGAGCATCCGTTCCTTGAAATGGCACACCATCTTTCTGTGATTGGTGCTTAAAAATACCGTATCTTTTCTTTAAAACTTGGTCAGGCGACATCGGAACTGCCATTTCTATTTGGTCAATATCCCATTCCTGCCACGCTCCTTTATACAACCAAACCCAACAATTATTCATGTATTCACGATGTTTGAGTTTCTGAATAGCCTCCATAATAGCATCTAAACACACTTTGTGCGTTCCGTGCGGGTCTGCTAAATCGCCAGCGGCATAAATTTGGTGCGGTTGCAATTCCTCAATTTTTGCCATTACTACATCCACATCTTCTTGACCGATTGGGTTTTTCTGAATCGTTCCCGTTTCATAAAAAGGCATATCCAAAAAGTGCATATTTTCTTTTTTGATTCCCACATAACGGCAAGTATTTTTTGCCTCTCCCCTTCTGATTAATCCTTTAATAAAGCGTACTTCATCAGTATCAATTTCTGAATCTTTCTTGGCTTTCAAAAACTTAGCGGCTTCCTTATAAATCCGATTGGCTTTCGGATTATTTGCTTCAAATTTATCGTTAAAATCAACCACAAATTCCGCAAAACGTAGAGCTTCATCATCGGCAACGGCAATATTTCCCGAAGTCTGGTAAACAACATGAACTTCATGTCCTTGATCAACTAATCTTTGGAACGTCCCTCCCATCGAAATAATATCATCATCTGGATGAGGACTAAAAATTACAACTTTCTTTTTGGCAGGATATGCACGCTCTGGACGGTTGGAATCATCGGCATTTGGCTTGCCCCCAGGCCAGCCCGTAATGGTGTGTTGCAAATAGTTAAATACCTCAATGTTAATATCATATGCCTGACCGTAGAGTGCCAAAAGGTCTGATAGTCCATTTTCATTATAGTCCGAACTGGTTAATTTCAGCACGGGTTTTTTCACAGTTAAAGCTAAATAAGTAACCGCTTTTTTAATCATCGGTCTGTCCCAAGTCACCGCATCTACCATCCATGGAGTACGCATACGAACCAATTGAGCCGCCGCCGAAGTATCAATTATGAAAGAAGCATTTTGATGTAATTGTAGGTAAGATGCTGGTACATCGGAAGTTACAGAGCCTTCCACTGCACGAGCCACATTTGTCGCTTTATGTTCTCCCCAAGCTAATAAAACAACCCTTTTTGCGTCCATTATTTTCTGGATTCCCATTGTAATTGCCTTTTTAGAGACTTTTGCCAATCCTCCAAAATCACCAGCAGCATCAATTTGAGTGGTCAAATCAAGGGTCATTAAACGGGTACGAGAATTTACGAGTGAACCAGGCTCGTTGAAACCAATGTGTCCATTTCGACCAATTCCCAATAATTGGAAATCTAAACCGCCATATTTTTCTATTTGTGCTTCGTAATCCTTACAGAATTCCGAGAGTTTGTCTAAAGGCAAAGTTCCATCGGGCAAATGCCAATTTCCAGCAGGAATATCCACATGGTCAAAGAGTTGTTCACGCATAAATCGTATGTAACTCTGAACGGCATCGGGTTCCATCGGGTAGTATTCATCGAGGTTGTAGGTAACTACATTCTGAAAACTCAAACCCTCTTGATTATGCATCCTAATGAGTTCTGAATAGACTTTCTTGGGTGAGGAACCCGTTGCCAAACCCAAAACAGCAGGCTTATCTTCACTGGCTTTTTGCCGAATAATTGCCGCAATTTCGTGAGCAACCGCCCTTGAGGCAGCATCAGAATCTGCATAAATACTGGTTGGAATTCTTTCGTAGCTAATGGCTTGTTCCATGATTATTTTTCTTTCTTTTTTTACTTAAAATTGAATGTTGAGCGTTGACCATTGAAAATTAATTTCAATAAAAACTATTCCTTTTTATTCACCACAATCATCTCTAATCCTAGGTTCTGTAAAATTTTTTCCAAGGTTCTCACTGAAGGATTAGCTTTTCCTAATTCCACGGAATGAATGGTTTTGATAGCGACATCACTTTTATTGCTCAAATTTTCTTGACTTAATGAGAGTTCGTTTCTTCTGTCACGAATAATATTTCCTAACTGTTCAAGATTCATACTTAATTATATTATGTTGCTGATTATGATGCAAAGTTATTGACATATTTTGAAATAAAAAATATAATTCGGCAATATAATACTGATTATATAAAATATTTGTATTTTTATTTTTATCAAATAAGTAATGAGCATAGTTCGACCTATCCTTGTTAAAGGGTAAGATAAATCAACCATTCATCAAATAAAATATTTTTGCAATTGAACTGAGACTAATTTTGTACTATTTAGATGTAATCGTAGCTATAGCTAGCTTATTAAAATAGTACTATTTATAAAATTATCAATGAATAAAACTTTACAAATAATTGATAATCAATTAACTAAGTTATATAATTCTATAAATTATCTAAATTTATAAGTGGGGCAATAACTAAATTATTGTATTTTATGTTTAACACTGGTGAGACTAAACAAAGATTATTTTCAAAATTTCTCCTTAAATTATGCTAAAATTTATTCAAAAATCCTTATTACTGCTATTGCTTTTCCCGTTGGAGTTATTCGCCCAAAATGAAAAGCTGACAGTTAGTGGCTATGTAAAAGATAACAAAAATGGTGAAGGACTCATTGGAGCATCCATTTTTGTAAAAGAATTATTCACCGGCTCAACTACCAATACTTATGGATTTTATTCTCTGACTTTACCAAAAGGAAATTACACGTTGGTAATCTCATCAGTTGGATATAGAAAATCAATTAGAGATGTAAAATTAAATGACCAAAACGTAACTCTTAATTTGGAGGTTCAAGAGGACGGTCAGGAATTAGCGGAAGTTGTTGTTAATGGCAAACGGGAAGACGACAACGTAAAGGCAATCGAAATGTCAGTAAATAAGGTTGATATGAAAACCATCAAAAAGATTCCTGCCCTTTTAGGGGAAGTTGATTTGGTGCGTGTTATTCAGCTTTTGCCAGGCGTTTCCACCGTTGGCGAAGGAGCAACGGGCTTCAACGTTCGGGGTGGTGCAGTTGACCAAAATTTAGTTTTGATGGACGAAGCTCCTGTTTATAATTCATCTCACCTTTTTGGGTTTTTCTCCATTTTTAATCCTGATGCAGTAAAGGATGTAAAGCTTATTAAAGGTGGAATTCCTGCTCAATATGGTGGTCGTGCCTCCTCAATTTTAGATGTTAGAATGAAGGAAGGCAATGCCAAACAATTAGAAATAAATGGCGGTATAGGTTTTATTTTCAGCAGATTATCAATTGAAGCCCCAATAATAAAAGATAAAGCTTCGTTCATTGTGGCGGCTCGTCGTTCGTATGCAGATGTACTTGCAAAACCTTTTCTAACGGGTAATAATGCCAACACTCAATTTAATTTTTATGATTTCACAGCGAAAGTAAACTACAACATCAACCAAAATAATACCGTCTTTTTATCGGGCTATTTTGGACGTGATGTCTTCGGAAATGACTTTGGTTTTAATTGGGGAAATAGTACCTTATCGGCTCGATGGAATCATGTTTTTAGCTCGAAATTATTCTTAAATTCAACTGCTTTCTATAGTAATTATGATTATTTATTGGATTCAGATTTGAAAAACAAAAGACCTAATAATCAATTTCGTTGGACATCAAATATTCAGAATCTAAGTTTCAAACCAGATTTTACCTATTATATTTCTCCCAATAATACACTGACTTTTGGTGGACAAATTCTAACGTATAGCTTTACGCCAGGTTCGGCAAATGCAAGTTCCAATGGTTCAAAAGTCTCGTTTGGCTCCCCTGCTAAGGATGCCGTTGAATATTCTGCATACGTGGGAAATGAGTGGAGGGTTACGCCTAAATTATCTTTACAATATGGCGTAAGATTCTCAAAATACGATTACAAAAGTAGCGAAGATGTTTATTATATTAGACGCTTTGTGGGCATATCAGACGCATACACCTCTGGTTATGACCTTGATACGAAACCAAATAACCCCAACAAAATACTTCAAACGTACAGTAATTTTGAGCCGAGATTTAATGCCAAATTAGAGACTGGTGAAAACAGTTCAATCAAGGCGAGTTATAACCGAATGACGCAATATATTCACTTGATGTCAAACACGGCAGCCTCAACGCCTTTGGATGTTTGGACTTCTAGTACTAATAATATTAAGCCCCAATTAACCGATCAAGTGGCGTTGGGATACTTCAAAAACTTTGGTAATAATGACTATGAAACCTCTTTGGAAGTATATTATAAAGACTTTCAAAACCAAATTGATTACGCCGACCGTGCTAATTTATTCCTGAATCCGAGGTTTGAAAAAGATTTATTATTTGGCAAAGGACGTGCTTATGGGGTGGAATTATATATCAAGAAAAACAAAGGAAAATTAACGGGTTGGACAAGCTATACTTTGGCAAGAACCGAACGCAAAATTGAGGGATTAAACAAGGGGGAATGGTTTCCAAATCGTTTCGACAGAACCCATACCTTGAATATTGTGGCACAGTATGAATTAAACAAAAAGTGGAGTTTCGGAGCAAATTTTGCCTATATCTCGGGCGTTCCCTATTCGTTATCACCACGTCAAGGAGATTATCAAGGATTCACTTTTGGTATCACTGAAAGTGGTGTTCGGGGAAATGTTCGTGTTCCTGCCTACAACCGTCTGGACATTTCGGCAACGAAGAAAAACAAGAAAGCTTTATTCGGAAAAGGTGAATCAGAATGGGTATTTTCTGTTTACAATTTATACAATAAACGGAACCCTTTTTCAATTTATACACAACCCGTTGATACTAAAATTACGGAGGTTAATTCTACTCAAGACACCTATCAACTTGTTAAATATGAGGCAGTTAGACTATCAATTATTGGTTCTTTAATTCCTTCAATAACGTATAATTTTAAATTTTAAATTGTCATAATTATATCATGAAAGTATCATTTAAAAGTACCTCCATAAAACGTATTTTAACATTTATTCCTTCACTCATTGTAATACTAACTTTGGTGAGCTGTGAGGACGTGATTCAGTTAAATGTCCCTAAAACTGACCCTTATTTGGTGGTTGATGGTTCGATTACAAATATAGTGGGGGAGCAAGTAATAAAACTTACCAAATCTCAAGACCTTTTAGACCAAACTGTGCCGACAGCTATCCAAAATGCCAGCGTAAAAGTGATAGATGATTTAGGGAAAATTTATGAATTTAAAGACCTAAAAAATAATGGTAGATACGTTTGGAAACCTACCAATGAAGCGGAAATAATGGGTGTTGTTGGACGTACTTACTCACTCGAAATAAAATTAGAAAATGAAACTTATACGGCAATTTCTAAATTAAATCGTGTTCCTAAAATTGATTCAATCGTTTATAAATTAGAAGATGCCAACATCCGTCAAAAAGGTGATGGAAAACCCGATAAAGGGTATGATGCTCATTTTTATGCTATCGACCCAAAAGGCGTGGGAGATTGTTATCGAGTGAAAGTTTATAAAAATGATACACTTCGAAATACTGCCAACAATATTGTAATTGCCTATGATGCAATCGGTAATAAAAGTCCGTTTGGAGATGGATTATCTTTTATTCTTCCTTTACGTCGTTTGGCTAATACTGAACTTTTCAGAGAGAATGATAAAATTAAAGTAGAATTATTATCAATTACAGAAGCACATTTTGATTTCTGGTCTCAATTACGTCAAGAATTAAATAATGCAGGATTGTTCGCTCGTCCTTCTGCTCGTATTCCTTCAAATATCAATAATGTAAATGCAAGTTCTCCAAAACAAGCTTCTGGTTGGTTTGGAGCATCGGCAATTAGTTCGATGGAAGTAAAAATTGATAAAGCTAAAGCAGTGAAGGAGTTTAATGATTGATAATTATCCGATAGAAATGGAATATGACTATTTAAAAAATTCACAATAGATTTTGTGAGAGATAAGTAATGGGCTGATGAAAAATTTAGCTGATTAATAAATGGTAAAATTTTTTCTTATAAAAAACTTATATTTGTCAGAAAATACAAAATTTAGAGAAATCCGCTAATTTTTCGTGAAAATACCATAACCATTCTTATAAATGCCTTTATCTGCTTCAAACAAAATTTACCTTGTCAAAGAATCAATCTTTAAATTAGCCAATTTTTCTTCTGAGGAATGGGACTTTTATCAAAGTATTATTGATGAAGTAACCTTCAAAAAAAAGGAATACTTAATCAAACGGGGGGATGTTGAAAAATACGCTTATTTTATTTTGGAAGGGGCGGTGAAATATGAAGCTACAACAGATGCAGGAAAACAGATTTGTGTAGATTTAGGTTTTCAAGGAAATCTTGTTAGTTCATTTGCTTCGTGCTTATCTCAACGCCCATCGGGAATTTCGATTCAAGCCGTTACCAATATTAGAGCCTTTCGTTTGCATTATCCTCCCGTGTTAGAATTATTAGAAACTTCCAAAAATGCCGAGCGTTTTCACCGTATGATTGCTGAGCAATTATACATCCGTGAAACTCGAAGAACTTACACGTTAATATCTAAATCAGCCGAAGAAAAATATTTACATCTGCTTGAAAATCAACCAGATGCTCTTCGTTTGATTCCTATCAAAGATTTGGCTTCTTATTTAGGAATTCACCCTGATAGTTTGAGTAGAATACGGAACTTGATAAAAAGTTAATAAAGCCATCAGTTATAACCCATATTTTTTTTGCTCCTCGGATGAAACTCAACAATGGTTTGCTGTAAATATTCCCTGTCCAAATGCGTGTAAATTTCCGTTGTAGTAATAGATTCATGCCCCAGCATTTCTTGAACTGCTCGTAAATCTGCCCCACCTTCAATCAAATGCGTGGCGAAAGAATGTCTGAAACTATGTGGGCTAATTATTTTTTGAATTCCCACACGTGCCACCAAGTCTTTGATAATCAGGAATATCATTACACGAGACAATTTATTTCCTCTACGATTTAGAAATACATGATTCTCATCTTCGAGCTTAATTATTTGCTGACTTCTAATGGTTTCTAAATAAATTTTCAAGTAATGCAAAGCATCTCTCCCGATGGGAACGAGCCTGACTTTATTACCTTTTCCGATAATTCTAATAAAACCAATATCAAAAAAACATTCTGTTAATTTCATTTCCACCAATTCCGAAACCCGCAAGCCCGAGCTATAAAGTACTTCTAAAATTGCCCGATTGCGAGTTCCTTCATTCGTTGAGAGGTCAATGGCATCTAATATTTTTTCAATTTCTGGAAATGTTAAGGTGGAAGGTAATTTTCGCCCAATTTTAGGCGAAACAATTAACGCCATTGGGTCAATTTTAATAATATCTTCCAATAAAAGATATTTAAAGAACGCTTTAATACCCGACAAAATTCGGGCTTGAGAAGTAGCTTCAAGCCCTAATTCACCAATATAATAAAAGAAATTAAAAATATGTTTATCTGTAACGGTTTCTGGCTGAATGTCTAATTCTCCCGCAATTTCAAGGTATTCCCAGAGCTTTCCGACATCATGTAAATAGGCCTCAATAGAATTTTCAGAAAGAGAACGTTCCAAAGTGAGATAGCTTTTGAAATTTTTTAGATAGCTTTGCCACATCGTTAGTTAAAAGTTAAATAGTATAATGTTGATTAGTTAAAATTGGATTTTCCGTAAAATTCTACTGAAATATCGACTAAATCAACTGTTTAATTTTTTAACTACTAAAACTTGATATTTAAAGAAATGGCAAAGAAAAAAATAATCATTATTAATGGTCCAAATTTGAATCTTTTGGGCAGACGTGAACCTGAAATTTATGGTCATCAGACCTTTGAGCAATATTTTGAGGTTTTGAAAGATAAATATAGTGAAATAATAGAGTTAGAATATTTTCAGTCGAATCATGAAGGACTTTTAATTGATAAAATTCATGAAGTCGGTTTTTCCTACGAAGGAATTGTGTTAAACGCTGGAGCATTTACGCATTCGTCCATCGCTATTGCGGATGCCGTTGCGGCAGTTAAAACCCCTGCGGTTGAGGTTCACATATCCAATGTATATGCCCGTGAGGAGTTTCGTCATCACAGTTTTTTAAGTAAAAATTCAATCGGAATAATCATTGGTTTTGGATTGAGAGGTTACGATTTTGCGATTCAAACTTATTTGTAAACAGTAGGTTTTAGAAAACTGCTCTTTTCACTAACACCTAAACTTTAACGTAACATGACTTTCTATCCAGGACCTTCAAAAGTTTATCCACAAGTTGCTCAATATATGCAAGATGCTTTTGCAGAGGGGATCCTTAGTATCAATCATCGAAGTGCGGAATGTATGGAAATCACTCGTGGGGCAATTGACGGACTCCATCAAAAACTCAATATTCCTGCTGATTATCACGTATATTTTGTTTCTTCGGCTACGGAAGTTTGGGAGATAATTGCCCAATCACTAACTCGTCAAAAAAGCCTTCATTATTACAATGGAGCCTTTGGAGAGAAGTGGGCTGATTATGCTGAAAAGCTAGTTTTAGCCACTGAAAGAATACCTTTTAAACTAAATGAACTCCCTGATTTACAGAATACTACAAATTTTAGTGATGTAGTTTGCATCACGCAAAACGAAACTTCAAATGGAACCCAAATCAAGGATTTAAAACCTTTCAGAAAAGCTTTTCCAGAAGCAATTATTGCGGTTGATGCAACCTCCTCTTTGGGTGGAATAGTATTAGATTTTAATGCTGGAGACGTTTGGTTTGCTTCCGTTCAAAAGTGCTTGGGACTGCCTGCGGGTATGGCAATTATGATTTGTTCACCAAAAGCAATTGAACGAGCCGAACAGATTAATGATTGTAAGTTCTATAATAGCATAGTGTTTATTCACGATAATTTTCAGAAATTTCAAACGCACTATACGCCCAACGTACTAAGTATCTATTTGATAAATAGAATAATGTTGGAAATTTCTAACATTTCAATTATTTCTGAAGATACAAAACAAAGAGCAAAAGAGTGGTATGCTTTTTTCGAAAATAAAGGAATGAGATGTTTAGTTCAAAATCCTGCTATTCGCTCAGATACGGTTATTACCATTGAAGGCACAGAAGAAGAAATCAAGTCAATTAAAGCTTTAACAAAAACTCATGGAATAACCCTTGGAAATGGCTATGGTTCTTGGAAAAACAATACTTTTAGAATTGCCAATTTCCCTGCTATCGAAGATATCGAAATAGAGGCTTTGATCAAACTATTGAAATAATAATACATAACCAACATTAGCATTGGCAAAAAAACAAAAATATTACACCGTCTGGAAAGGGCGACAAACAGGCGTTTTTGATAATTGGGAGGAAGCCGAAGAACAAGTAAAAGGCTTTGAAACCGCTCAATACAAATCATTCGAGAGCATGAAAGAGGCCGAGGATGCCTTTAAAGGAAATTATTGGCAATCTGTTCAAAAACCTCAAAGTTTAAAAGTTGGCAAACAAACTAAATCATCAGCTTTGGTGGGAAAACATACCAATGAAAGTATTGCTGTAGATGCTGCTTGTGCAGGAAATCCTGGAAAATTAGAATATCAAGGTGTAGAAACGGGTACTAAAAGAGTACTATTTTCGATGGGACCATTTCCGCAAGGAACAGTGAATATTGGTGAATTTTTAGCCATTGTTCACGGCTTGGCTTTCTTAAAAAAACATAATTCTACTCTGCCTATTTATTCCGACTCAAGAACTGCCATTAGTTGGGTGAAAAATAAAGCCGTTAAAACCAATTTAGAACGAAACAAAAAAACCGAGGAACTCTTCGAATTATTAGACCGAGGTGTTCAGTGGTTAAAAGATAACCCATATTCCAATAAAATCTTGAAATGGGAAACTGCCTTTTGGGGAGAAAATCCTGCGGATTATGGGAGGAAGTAATATTTTCAGAAGAGAATTATCTGCAATTTGACTTACAGCAAATTGCAGATAATCCTGTATTAAAATCTCATTTCAGGAATATCTCCTTCAATAAGTAATTCTCCTTCGGTTGCATTCTTTACCTGTTCAACCGTAATTCCTGGGGCAGTTTCCAACAATTTAAACCCACCTTCTGGCAATATTTCTAAAACTGCCAATTCAGTTACAATTTTCTTTACGCAATTGATTCCAGTTATGGGTAAAGTACAATTTTTCAATAATTTAGATTTCCCATCTTTGCTGACGTGTTGCATGGCTACGATGATATTTTTGGCGGATGCTACTAAATCCATGGCTCCACCCATACCTTTTACCATTTTATTAGGGATTTTCCAATTGGCTATATCACCGTTTTCGGACACTTCCATGGCTCCTAAAATGGTCAAATCCACGTGTTCGCCCCGAATCATGGCAAAACTTTCCGCAGAACTAAACAGCGATGAACCCGCTTGCATGGTTACAGTCTGCTTACCTGCATTTATTAAATCGGCATCTACCTCTTCTTCGCTTGGAAATGCTCCAATTCCCAATAAACCATTCTCTGATTGAAGTACAACATTGATAGTTGAAGGAATATAATTGGCAACTAACGTTGGAATACCAATACCCAGATTTACGTAAGAATTATTTTTTATTTCAAAACTTATCCGCTTCGCAATCCCAAATTTTGTTAGCCCTTTGCCACTTTCATAAAAATCATTATCTGCACTTTCATTTTTAAAAGGACTCATCACCGTTCTTTGCTCAATGCGTTTTTCATAATTTTTCCCTTCAAAAATACGTTGAACATAGATTCCTGATACTTGAATTTCATTGGGGTTGAGTTCTCCTATCGCTACTAATTCTTCCACTTCGGCAATACAAATTTTACCTGCCGCTGCCATCATTGGATTAAAATTTTGAGCCGTTCCTTTAAATACTAAATTACCCGACGCATCACCTTTCCATGCTTTAACGATTGAAAAATCAGCTTTAAGCCAATTTTCCAATAAGTATTTTTTACCATTAAATTCTCTTACTTCTTTACCTTCAGCTACTTCAGTTCCTACGCCTGCGGGTGTGAAAAATGCTGGAATACCCGCTCCGCCCGCCCGAATACGCTCGGCGAGTGTGCCTTGTGGTAATAATTCAACTTCTAATTCCCCTGATAATAATTGTCGTTCAAATTCTTTGTTTTCACCTACATAAGAAGAAATCATTTTTTTAACTTGACGAGTTTTTAACATTAATCCTATGCCAAAATCGTCCACCCCCGCATTATTAGAAATGCAAGTGAGGTTTTTAACACCACTTTCAATCAAAGCAGCAATTGAATTTTCTGGAATTCCACAAAGTCCAAAGCCTCCTAACATGAGAGTTGCCCCGTCTGGAATATCAGCTATTGCAGTTTTTGCATTTTGTACTACTTTATTTATCATAATTATGAGGATTGTTTTGCTTATAAATCTATTGTAAAATCAAAAGAAATTTTGTGGATATATTGTTTGATATTTTTAATAATCGTTCTTAGTTAACGCAAAATCATCTTTACACTAACACAATTTATTCTCGATATTATGCAATTAATTGTCAAAATTAATTCATTGGGCATAAAAAAGCTATCAAAAATAGATCTCGTTGAGTACTCTTTCACTAAAATCTTCACAGCTCCCATCAAACCTGAAGGTAACAAGGGTAAGTCAGCTTTATAAAAAGGCATATTTGTACAGGTGATTTTGGTTTTCACATCGGGTTATTGATTCTTAAAACGGTAGATACAAAATAAAAATATCCTTTTTTCATTTTCATCCCACATCTACAATGATTCCCACATCCCAAAATTTCCTTACATTTGCGTATGGAAAATTTTGTAGTTTCAGCCCGTAAATATCGCCCACAATTATTTGATTCTGTGGTCGGGCAATCGCATATAACCACAACCCTCAAAAATGCTATTCGTACTAATCACTTAGCTCAAGCTTTTTTGTTTTGTGGTCCACGAGGCGTTGGAAAGACTACTTGTGCAAGAATTTTAGCCAAAACTATCAATTGTGAAAACCTCACACAAGAGGCAGAAGCCTGTGGAGCGTGTGATTCATGCGTTTCGTTTCAGAATAATGCGTCTTTCAATATCCACGAATTAGATGCAGCTTCCAATAATTCAGTTGATGATATTCGTAATTTGATTGACCAAGTACGATATCCTCCGCAATCTGGCAAGTATAAAATCTATATTATTGATGAAGTTCACATGCTTTCGACCAGTGCCTTCAATGCCTTTTTGAAGACTTTGGAAGAACCTCCATCCTACGCCATTTTTATTCTGGCAACTACCGAAAAGCATAAAATTCTTCCCACGATTTTATCCCGCTGTCAAATATTTGATTTCAATAGAATTCAGATTAATGATATGACATTGCATTTATCACAAATTGCGGCAAAGGAAGGAATCGTAGCTGATTTGGAAGCCTTGGAATTGATTGCTCAAAAAGCAGACGGCGGTCTTCGTGATGCCCTTTCGATGTTTGATTTAAACGTTACTTTCTCGAAAGATAATGTTTTAAAATATGCCGAAGTGCTTGAAAATCTGCACATTCTGGATTATGACTATTATTTCAAAATGTCAGATGCTTTATTAAATGCTAAGATTTCAGATTCACTTTTATTATTCGATGAAATCTTAAAAAAAGGGTTTGATGGGCATCAATTTATTGTAGGATTATTGGAACATTTTAGAAATATTTTGGTATGTAAAGACCCTGTGACCGTAAGATTATTACAGGTTTCGGAGTCAGTTCAGAAGAAATATATAGAACAATCTGCGGCCTCTCCGTATTCATTTTTAGTATCGGCATTAAGTATTGGCTCAACGTGTGATTTGAATTATAAAGCTGCCAAAAACCAAAAACTGCACGTAGAAATCTGTCTCTTGAAATTGGCAAATATCGCCAATGTCTTGAACTTAGCCACACTACCCGCCACGGAGGGCGATGGCGTGGGAAAGTAGTTTCAGTTACCAGTGACCAGCTAGCAGTAGGCAGTAAGTCATTAGTAACTAATAATCAAACGTCACCCGAACAATTATCAGTAACTAATAATGGGACGCCACCCGACCCATCCCAAATACCTGTTACTTCAAGTTCTATTCCTTCAATGGGGAAATTGAGAAGTACAGCAACCCTTGGAAAACCATTGGTTCAGCAAACTTTACAAGCTGTTTCGCAGGCACAAGAGCCTTTAATTCAGCAAAATAAACTTTTTACGATCAATCAACTACAACCTATTTGGGATAAATTAATCAAGGATTTAGAAGCACGAAGACGATTCAGTGAATATGTAATTTTAAACAGGAAATTTACTTTAAAAAGTACAACCATCCATTTAGAAGTGGATAACGAAATTCAAATTGACCTTTTAACTACCACTTTACGAACGGAGGTTTTAACTTTTTTACGAAGAGAATTACAGAATTCTACCATTCATTTAGAAACAGTGGTTGCTGAAGAAGAGAATACGACTCTCATCTACACGCAAGCCGATAAGTTTAAGTTTCTAGCCGAGAAAAATCCAGCTTTAAATGAATTGAGAAGTGTTTTGGGATTAGATTATGATTATTGATTATTAGAAGCCCAACAATCATTGGGCTTTTTGTTTTTATAAATACACACACGAATGAAAGAGGTTATTGAACCTAAACTTATTAGAAATTACAATATTGTTGGTCAAGGATTGGCTGGTTCTGTACTTGCTTATTTTCTCGTAAAATCAGGACAAAATGTTAAAATTTTTGATTCTCCCGATATTCCTTCGTCTTCAAAAGTGGCGGCTGGAATATATAATCCTGTTACGGGTAAAAGATTGGTTAAAACTTGGTTAGCGGATAAAATATTTCCTTTTTTAGAAGATTTTTATCCGCAGTTGGAAAAAGAATTGAACGCTAAATTCTTTCATCCGATGCCTCTTTTTCATCCTTTTCCAGAGGTAGCAACCCAAAAGTTTTTTAAAAGTGACCATGTTCATGAGGATTTTTTTGACTTTTGTAGTGTAACATTTGAAACTATTAATCACCAAGAAATTGTCAAAAGTAGCCTCGGAGGAATCACAATGAAACATGCTGGTTGGGTCGATTTAAAAGTAATGCTCCATGCTTTTCGAGCCTACTTTTTAGAAAGAACTATTTTAATTGAAAGTAAAGTATTTTCTCAAATCACCGAAGATACTACCATTTTTTGTGAGGGATTTAACGGGAAATTCAATCCTCATTTTAGTTATTTACCTTTCAATCCAGTAAAAGGTGAAATTGTAGATATTGAAATACAAAATCTTGATTTACAGGAGATTATCAATCAAGGAGTATTTGTAATTCCCCTTGACAAAAATAAATTCAGACTCGGAGCAACCTATAAATGGGACGTTTTAGATTTTATTCCTACTGAAGAAGGGAAGAATATTTTAATTGAAAAATATCAAAAATTAATGAAGCCTCAGATGCGTATATTGTCTCAACAAGCTGGTGTGCGTCCTGCCACGAAAGACCGTCGTCCATTTTTGGGAATGCACCCTGAAATAGAAAATATCGGCATTTTCAATGGTTTAGGTTCAAAAGGGGTATCACTTGCTCCATTTTTTGCGAAACAATTTGTTGAGTTTTTAGTAAATGGGAAAGAACTTTATCCAGAAGTCAATATAAATCGTTTTGCTTCGTTATATTTAGGGCATTAAATCTAAGTATGAAAGCACCAATGACAACCTAAAATATCAAATGAAAAAAATATTACTCTTCATATTATTCATTCTGACCATACATCATTTGGAGGCTCAGAATTTTTTCCCTACGCAAGAGCCTTTTGGAAAAAATCGTATTCAATACCGTCCTTTTAAATGGCAGGTATTAACTTCTCAAAATTTTGAGGTTTATTTCTATGAAGGGGGACAACAAATCGCTACGTTGGCGGCTCAATTAGCAGAAACTGACTTTGACCGAGTTACCGAAATCTTGGGTTATTCGCCATTTAGTCGGACTAAAATATTTGTTTATACTTCTACTCAAGACTTAAATCAAAGTAATGTTGGACTGAATTTATCGAGTGAACGTGAAATCAGAGAGGAAAATTTGGCAAAATCTCGGATTGAAATTGCTTATTCTGGTAATTCTTTATCATTTAGAAAAGAACTTATTCGTGAGGTTTCTCGTGTGTATGTTCATGATATGCTATATGGAGGAAGTATTAAAGAATCATTGCAAAACTCCTTACTTTTGAGTGTTCCAGATTGGTTTATGAATGGAATAACTACTTATATTTCAGAGGGTTGGAGTACTGAAATGGATTCTTATGTGCGTGATGCTATTTTAAATAAAACCCTCAAAAAACCTAGCCAAACCGTTGGTAAAGAATCTGCATTGGTGGGTCAATCTATTTGGAATTTTGTGGCAGAAAAATACGGGAAAGACAACATTTCCAATATCCTCAACCTCACTCGAATTATTAGAAATGAACAAACTTCCATTTCTAGTACCCTTGGAATGCCATTTAGTAAAGTCATAAAAGAATGGCGTGAATACTATGCTGTTATGGCTGAAAATATCAATGCAAATTATACTAATCCTACCTACGATTATAAAATTGAGGAAGTAAAATTTAATAGTTCAAATAGGGTCAACAAGTTCAAAATTAGTCCCGATGGAGCATTTTTAGCAATTTCTAAAAATGAATTGGGAAGGTCAAGCGTGGAGGTAGTAGATTTGAAAACTAAACGTAATGTGACTATTTTGACTTCGGGATATAAAACCTTAAATCAATCAATTGATTTAAATACTCCTCTACTCTCGTGGACTAAAGGAGGAACTTTGGCGGTAATTTATGAGAATCAAGGCGACGTAATTTTGAATATTTATAATGATATTACTGAAAAAGATTTAACGGGAAAATTCGCTTCAAGAAAGTTTTTGAAAGACTTTGACCAAGTACAAGATTTTGATGTTTCAGACAATGGTACAACGCTAATTTTGAGTGCAGTCAGCAAAGGACAAAATGATTTATTTCTTTATGATATAGCAAGGGGAGGAGTTCAACAATTAACCAACGACCTTTATGATGATCTTAGTCCACGGTTTGTTGGTTCGGCGGGTAAGGTAATTTTTACCTCCAACCGTTTAAAAGATTCGTTAGACATTGATAAAGGTTCATACAAAACATTAACGAATCGTTTTAATTTATTTCTCCACGAAGGAAGGCCAAAACAAGAAATACTTAAACGCTTGGCGGATTCGATTGGGTCAATTTCAAACCCTATTGTTGCAGATGGAAATACGGTTTATTTTTTAAGTGATGAGAAAGGAATTCGTAACATTTATCGGCTCACGGCAAATGATTCAACCTTGGTTCAAGTTAGTAATTCACGAAATGACATTCAAGATTTTGACTTCACTCCAAGCACTAATACTTTAGTTATGAAGACCTTGGAAGGAAATTCAGAAATTATATCATTAAAACAGAAAGCCGATTTTACCGTAAAAAATAATCTTCCTTATACTGGCAGAAATGTGAAATTATATGGGATTGTTCAAGTTAGTAATATGTCGAATGATAAGCCTAAAATTGATAATCCGAATGCAGTTGTGGCAACGGAAACGCCACTGGTAAAATCAAAAATTGTGTTGGAAAAAGGTGAAATAGATACTGATAATTACCTGTTTGATTCAGGGGCATTCACCAAAAAAAGTGTGGATAGTCAAGCAAGTACCCTTAAAAATGAAAAGAAAAATAAGGTTGAAAAAATAATTTCATCCAAGCAAAATAGAAAAGAAAATATTAAAATTAGGGGACCAATTGATTATAATAACCCTTTTGTAGTAAATAATACTGAACTTGATTTTATTGTTGATCCACTTCCTCAACGGGGTTTTGGCTTGAAAGGAACAATAAATATGAACGATTTATTGGAAAATCATCATCTACAAGGTGGGGTTTTTATTACCCCAAATTTAAAGAACACTGATTTGTGGGGTCAATATTCTTATTTAGCAAAACGCATTGATTATAGTGTTCGCTATGACCGTCGTACTATTTCGGATGATAATGAACAGGGACCCAAAAAATATCATTTTAATAAATTAATATTTTCAGCCTCCTACCCTATTAATACTAATACTCGAGTTTCGATTTCGCCTTCTTATACAACAAATCGTTTCTTAGATCTGAGTATCCCTAACCTTGCTACACCCGATGGATTTTCGGATTATGCGGGTGGACGGGTAGAATTTGTATACGATAATACAATTAGTCACGGTTTAAACCAATTAGAAGGTACTCGTTTCCGTGTTCGTTTTGACCATTACACTGGGTTAACTAATTCAAAAGATGGTTTTGACCGTTTTTACGCTGACATACGTCATTATCTCAGATTTGGTAAAGGAATCATTTTAGCGGGTCGTCTTTCGGGTGGACATTCTTTCGGAAATGCTCCAAAACAAACAGTTATGGGTGGCATGGATAATTGGTTGGAATGTCAGTATGAGAACCGTACAGACAATAATAATCCATTCAATAATTCAAGATTTGATAATAAGGATATTTTCTTTTTGGATTATGCAACACCATTAAGAGGATTTAATATCAATAAATTGTCGGGTACGAGTCATTTAGCTTTCAATCTTGAGTTGAGAATACCTGTTGCCAAATATATCTATGATGGACCTATTTACAGTAATTTCTTTAAAAATTTACAGTTTACAACCTTTACTGATATTGGAACGGCTTGGACAGGAGTCGGTCCATTTGCTCGTAAAAATGGATTTAATACCAGCGTAATTGGCGGAGGAGCCTTGCCTTTCCGTGCAACTGTTACTGATTTTAGAAATCCATTTTTGATTGGTTATGGCTTGGGAGTAAGAACAACTTTATTAGGCTATTTTATCAAATATGATATTGGTTGGGGCTTGGAAAATAAGGAAGTAAAAGCTCCAATTTCTTACGTTACTTTAGGATACGATTTCTAAGAATTTAATCCATTTTTATAAAAGCCTTCGTTTTAAACGAGGGCTTTCGTTTTTAAAATTACTTTTCACACACATATAAAAAACGAACTCATGAAATTAACTTATACTTTCCTGCTATTATTTATCCTCAAAACAGCGTCAATTCAAGCACAGAATGTGAGCTTTTCTACCTCCACGCTCCCGATTATCAAAGTCAATACCAATCAAGGAACCATTGTGAATGAACCCAAAATATTGGCAGATATGGAGGTAATTTATAATGGTGTGGGTAAAATAAATACTGTTACAGATAAACCAACAGGATATTTAGGCAAAATAGGAATTGAATTAAGAGGTTCAACTTCTCAACAATTATTTCCCAAAAAACCTTATGGTATTGAACTTTGGGTAGATTCCACTCAGAAAAGTCGCAAAATAGCATTATTGGGAATGCCCGAAGAATCTGATTGGGTTTTGAATGCTACTTACAACGATAAAACGCTTATGCGTGATATTCTTTCGTATGACCTTGCAAATCGTATGGGTCGTTATGCAACTCGTTCACGTTATTGCGAAATGGTGATTAATGGAAACTATGAAGGACTTTATATTTTAATGGAAAAAGTTAAAAGAGATAAAAGTCGAGTGGATATTTCGTCATTAAAATTAACCGATAATACAGGCGATAATGTTACAGGAGGATATATTTTAAAAATTGATAAAACCGAAGGCACAAAATCTAAACTTTGGAATACTACTTTAACCGTTGGTACGCAAACTTTTACAATTCCTATTCAAGTTGAATACCCAAAAATTACGGATATTACAGATACACAATTTAATTATATCAAAAAATATGTTACCGATTTTGAAACTTCTTTGAATGGAACGGATTATCTAACCCCAAAAGCTCAATGGCGGGATATGATTGATATTGACTCTTTTGTAGATTACTTTCTAATTACAGAATTTACAAAAAATGTGGATGGTTACCGCCTCAGTACGTATTTCTACAAAGATAAAGACTCTAAAGGTGGCAAATTAAAAATGGGTCCTGCTTGGGATTACAATTTAGCTTTTGGCAACGCTGATTATCTGGAAGGCTATAAAACTACGGGTTGGCAATATAAAATTAATAATTTAGCAATTCCTGCAAAGGATACTTATTTCCTTGCACCAACGTGGTGGGAACGCCTCGCCGTTGATTCCACTTTCAGAGTTAAAGCCTCAAAACGGTGGGAAGTTCTTCGTAAAAATGCCTTTAGCTCAGACAGAATTAATAACTGGATAGATTCTACAGCTAATGTTCTACAAGAACCTAAAAACCGAAATTTTAGTAGGTGGACGGGCGTTTTGGGAAAATATATATGGCCAAATTATTACGTTGGTGCAACTTATGAGAATGAAACTACTTGGATGAAAGACTGGATTCGCCAAAGAACAACTTGGTTAGATACTCAATTAAAAGTCTTTGGTCAGCCACTTGCCAATGAAAATGAGATTACAAAAGAATCGCCTTTGAAGGTTTTCCCAAATCCAACTGAATCCGAAACCACAATTGAATATGATGTTTTGAAAAAAGGTAGAGTGAAAATTAATGTGTTTGATTTGACGGGAAGACTATTGAAATCGGTCATTGATGAAGAGAAAAATATCAAAACATATCAAGTGAAATTAAATAGCGAAAATTTCTCTTCTGGAATGTATTTAATTGATTATCAATTAGATGGTGTTCCAGTTGAGAGTATTAGGATTATCAAAAAGTAAAACAGTTATTTATATTCTATGACAAACTGTTTTGTTAAATTGCTAAACAGTTTGTTATACAATTGGATTATTAAAACCTACTATTGGCAAAAAATGCTTTATCATTGAACGATTGACACGTATTTCTGCGTGCCATAACTCAAAATCTCGTTGCAATTTTAACCAAAAATCTGGATTAGACCCAAAAGCTTCAGATAAGCGAATCGCCATTTCTGAACTAATTCCTTGGTGTTCATTCAAAATATTCGACAACGTTTTAGGCGTTACACCTAAGCCTAATGCGACTTCTCTAATGGTTAATTCTTGATTTGTTTCTTCTTTTATACCCTCAATTATATCTCGAATCATTGAGCCTGGATGGGGTGGTCTCATTCCTCTTTTCATATTTATTTTCAGGTTGAACGCATTTAAAAATGCAATTTTGAGTTTAAAATCAATGAATAGTACAATTTTATAACTGTAATTTTGCCAGAAATAATAAATTGATGAAAATTTGAATCTGGTTTTAGGTTTATGTTAACATAAATA
>JANXRS010000037.1 GCA_025356745.1 Arcicella sp. | reverse complement strand
AATCACCTTTCTATATGGGATATTTTGAGTGGTTACATAATCTCAGAAAAAGAGGAAAAAAGGCTTTACATGAAACATTCTGTCTCTTGTTAAAGCCCGATTTAAGAAATTATAACCAATGCCTTATTATCAGTCCGATATAAGATAAGAGCCTTAAATTTTTAGCGTGTTCGCAATAACTCCCGAACAGCAATTAAATAATCCAAATATAGACTCCCTACGTAACTATGCTAAAATAGCCGCTTGATTCGTAGCGAAGTATTGATTATTACAACGGATTTCGTTATCAGGTATCTGTCATGTATGTAATGTAAGTGAGCAATGGCTACTTGGGTATCTCAAAGAATTGTATGGTAATTTACCTGATGATTTGAACGCAGATGCAGTTTTACCAGACATAACTTCGTATTTATCAGATAGAATGGAAGAAGAGATAAGTAGAATAGAGGCTATAAAAAAATCAATTGTACTTGAAGCGTATATATAGGTATCTGATAATGAGGTATTTACAGATAAAATAGATTCTTGTTTATATTTGTGTGACATAGAGAATAATGATTTATTGGTTAATCAACTTTATAGTAAAGAAGGTGGAGTTAGAGTCCAATACTATGGTATTCACTTCTGGGGTTGAATACTTGTGGGTTGAAATAATTTAGAACCTACCTTTACTGCCTACATAAAATGGTTTAAATAAGTCATAATCCGCTACTTTTGTCAGAGAAAAAAAATTCATGACTATAAAAACCATCTTAAAAAAACGCTTGCCCATCATGCTAATTACCTCACCCGTGATTGGATTGATGATTGCCACGCCCATTTTTTTATCTACGGGTACACCAATTACAAATCTACCATTTGTTGCCTTGATAATTACTTCATTTTCATTGGTAAGTTGGTTGCTCAATATTCTGTTTACAAAATATTTTCCTATAAATCTTAACCACATTTTCTGGCGATGGCTTGCGAGTACAGTTCTCTTGGTGTTGTTGGTTTCGGCTGTGCAATCTTTTATAAAAAATTTGGTTACGTTTCGGACAGAATACATTTGGTTGATTCGTTCAGTAAATATCACCGCTGTTAACACGATTATTTTTATCATTAATATGTTGATTGATACTCTGGAAACAAAATTACAATTAGAAAATGAGAATAATCAACTGAAAATAAGCCAATTAGAAGCCCAATTAGCTCAATTGAAAAATCAAATTAACCCTCATTTTCTGTTCAATGCGTTGTCTTCTTTAAAGTCATTGATGAAAAGAAATCCCGAAATTGCCGAAGGATATTTAATGAAATTATCCGATTTTTTAAGGATAAGTATTAATCAGAATAAAGATTTGGTTTTGCTTGAAGAAGAATTACAACTTTGTAATGACTACATTGATTTACAAAAAATGCGTTTTCAAGAGGGAATAAAATATTCCGTAGATATAGATAAAAACGCATTGAGATATAGAATACCTTTCTTTGCCTTACAAAGTTTACTAGAAAATGCCATAAAACATAATGCCATAAGTGCTGTAAGTCCGCTTCATATTCAAGTAAAAGTGAAGGATAATTGGGTAGAGGTTAGTAATAATATTTTACCCCAATTTTCTTTACAAATAAGTTCACAGACGGGGCTTCGTAACCTTAATGAACGCTTCAAAATTCATACGGGCGTTCCAATTGTGATTACCGAGGATAAACATCATTTTCAGGTTCAACTAAAATTAATAAAGTAATGAAAATTGTTATTATCGAAGATGAAATTCTGACGGCAGAAGACCTCCAAGACGATTTACTTTCACTCAAAATGGGAATTGAAATAATGGCTGTTTTACCCACCGTAAAAGAAGCAATTGATTATTTTTCAAACCATCATGATTACGACCTCATCTTTTCGGATATACAATTGGGCGATGGGCAATCGTTTGAAATTTTCAAAAAAATTTCCATAAATGCTCCCATTATTTTTTGTACAGCTTACGACCAATATGCCCTCGAAGCCTTCAAAACCAATGGAATAGACTATATTTTGAAGCCATTCGATAAAAAAAGCATTTCTCAATCGCTTTCAAAATATCATCTTTTAAAAGAAAAAATGTCTTCTCCGCTTACTGAACTTCAAAATTTTCTGAGCAATTATTCCCATCCAATCGTCAAAATTCAATCCATCATTGTCCAAAAAGCTGATAAATTAATACCTGTTCAAGTGACAGATATTGCGGTGCTACAATTAGAAAACAAACTGATTTACATTCATACTTTTGACGGTACAAAACATTTTATCAGTCAATCATTGGATGATTTCGAGGTCAAAATGTCACCGCAATTTTATCGGCTCAATCGTCAGTTTTTGGTGAATCGCAAAGCCATAAAAGATGTTTCCCAATATTTTGGACGTAAATTGTCCGTAAAACTCATCATTCCTTTCTCCGAAACGTTGATTATCAGCAAGGAAAAAGCCTCTCATTTTCTGAATTGGCTCGCTGAAAATTAATTAATGTCCGCTTCCGAAGCTCTTTTGCCTGTCTGAGTCATTTTCTGAGCCAGTTCCCATAAAACTTGACCTATTTTTGTTTTATCATTTTCTAAACGATGAACAGATGAAATCTTCTCCACTATTTTTTACTTTCCTATTGCTACTTTTTTGTAGCTCAATAACTTTTGCTCAAAACCATACCAAAATGAATCTAAAAGAACTCCACCCTGAAACCAAGGGCGTGCAAACAAACATGATGTTTTCTGCCAAAGAAGGCAAGGTGATTTCACTGCAAATTTTGAAAGGTAATCAGCTCAAAGAACACACTACCCCAATACCAGCATTATTGGTTTGTGTGAATGGAGAAGTAGTTTTTGAAGACGAAAAAGGTATTTCAACTGCTTTGTTATCAGGAGATTACGTAAAAATTGAGCCAAATATAAAGCACAGAGTAAATGCCAAAATCGACAGTAATTTATTACTCATCAAATAGGAAAATGAAACAAACTATAACCCTATTATTCTTATCAATACTGACGGCAAATGCCCAAGACACCGTAAAAATTTCAAATACCGAAGAAATTTTATCCTACGCCACGCAACACAGTATAGCCCTAAAATCGGGAAATGCACAAATGGCACTCGCAAAATTCCAGACGTATTATGCCAAAATAAATCGTTTCAATCCGAGGGCAAATGTTGGGTATGGCATCACTGATAATTTTCAATTACCCGTTAATTTTCTTCCTGCCGAGGTTTTTGGGGGCGTTGCGGGTACTTTTAAAGAAGCTAAATTGGGGCAACAATATATCCAAAATCTGAGCGTAACGCCTCAAATTGATCTTATCAATCATGCCGCTTGGGCAAAACTTCAATCTGCTCAAACCAACGAGAAATTAACCGAAATCAATAACGTTTTTATCCGAAAAACCCTATCAGAATCCTTGGTTGGGGTTTATTTTTCCATTGTTTCAAACCAGCAACAATTAGAATTATTGGTAAAAACTCGTCAAAATGCCGATTCTGTTTTAACAATTATCGAAAATAAATTTAACCAAGGAATCATTCGTAGTCAGGATGTAAATAATGCCCAAGTCAATAAATTGATGATTCAAGATAAAATTCAGCAAGTGCAAAACACCATCGAACAACAAATTAATTTATTGAAATCTCTCTGCGAAACGACCACCGAAACCAATTTTGTGATAACCCACAAAACGAACTTAACTACGCAAGAAAATGGCTTAGTTTCGCTGAATACCTTAAAAACTCAGCAAGCCGAATACCAAATAAAATATGCTCAAAACGAACTGGAAATCAGTCAATTAAACTATTATCCAACGCTTTCTTTAATGGGTAGTTTGGCTTTTCAAGAAAACTCGAATAACCATTTTTTTGATGGAAATGCCCGTTGGATTCCCATCAGTTATTTGGGATTGAGGCTAAATTATGCGATTCCAGATGCCAATAAAAATGCTCAAAATAAAGTGGCAAAAACTAACTTGGAAATTGCCCAATTCAATGGCCAAAAACAACAAATTCAACAACAATTTGAGCAGAAACAATTGCAATTGGAATACCAAAAAGCAATTGATAATGAGCAACTTACCCAAAAGATTTCGAATCTCAAAAGGGATACCTACCAAAAAAATTTGAATTTATTTAATCAAAATATTTATCCTGCCGAAAACCTATTTTTTTCATTTACGGATGAACTAAACGCTACCTTAGCTCACGTACTTGCGAAGGTGAACATTGAATTTCAACAGGCAAAAATCAACATTAACAATGCTTTAAAATAATGAAAAATATAGCTTACTCATTTATCAGTTTATTGGCGGCAGTATTCATGATTTCCTGTGGTAAAAAAACCGAAACTACCACCGTACAGCGAAAAGACATCACTGAAATGGTTTTTGCCACGGGTTCGCTCAAAGCCGACGATGAATATTTAGTGGCTGCTCAAACCGATGGCTATCTCAAAAGCGTGAATTTTGAAGAAGGTGAGGTAATAAATGCGGGTAAAATTCTGGCGGTAATCGACAACAAACAAAGCCTCGTGAATGTCAATCAATCGGGTAAATTATTAGCAATTGCTAAAAATAATTCATCTGAAAATGCTCCTTTAATTCAGCAGATAAAAATAAATATTGAGCTTGCCAAAGAAAAACTAAAACAAGACGAAATACAGGCGGAACGTTATCGTAAATTACTGGAAACCAATAGTATAGCCAAAGTAGAATATGAAAATTCGGCTTTAAATGTGTTGAATACAAAGGCAAATATCAAGGCACAAGAAGAACAAATATCGAATTTATTGGTGAGTACCAATCAGGCATTGGTGGTTCAACAGCAACAAAATGAGGTAAGCAATGCAGTGGCTGATTACAATAAAATAGTGGCTTATGTGGGTGGGAAAATCTATAAAAAAAGAAAGGAATTAGGCGATTACGTGCGTAAAGGTGATGTGATTGCGGTGGTGGGGAATCCCAATAAAATATACGCAAATTTGAGTATTGACGAGAGCAATATGTCCAAAATAAAATTGGGACACCCCCTTGTAATTCAACTCAATACCAATCCTCAAAAGAATTATAAAGCTCAAATAGCCGAAATTCTTCCCGCTTTTGATGAAGCCACACAATCGTTTTATGTGAAAGCTTTTTTCATCGAAAACCTTGATTTTACCATCGTTGGCACGCAATTGCAAGCCAATATTATTTTAGGTGAGAAAAAAAATGCTTTGGTGATTCCTCGCAATTATTTAGGATATGGCAATAAAGTTTTAATAGAAAAGAAAAAATCGGTAAACGTAAAAACAGGAATAATTTCAACTGATTGGGTGGAAATTTTAGATGGATTAAAAGAAAACGATACCATTTTAAAAGAGTTATTATGAAAAAATACAAACACAATATCAACGCAGAAATAGCCTATACACATTTATTTTCCAAGAAAAAGCAGACGTTTATTGCCGCTTTGGGAGTAACGGTGGGCATTGCGATTTTCATTTTTATGAACTCGTTGATGAATGGTTTTGAGGTGGCTTCCATCGAAGGTTTATTCAAGTCAACACCACATTTACGAATCTATAAAAACGATGTATTGAGTAAATCATTGATTGATTCGCCCGATAGTACTAAGGTCAATTTAATCAGTAATCCCAAAATTACGTCGGAAAGCAAGAAAATTATCAATCCTATTTCTCTGTTAAAAACACTAAAAAACGAACCCGAAGTTATGGGCGTAACACCGAACGTAAGTGCCAACGTTTTTTATAAAAATGGCGATTCGGAAGTAAGTGGGCGGGTTTCGGGCGTGATTATCGAAGAGCAAAACGCCATGTTTAATCTTCAATCCTACCTTGTGGACGGGGGATACGCCAATCTTTCGGGTTATCAAAACGGTATTATTTTGGGGGTGGGAATTGCCGAAAAACTTAACCTGAAAATGAACGATAATGTAACGGTGACATCAGCTTTGGGCGTGAATAAATTGATGAAAATTGTGGCTCTTTTGGAAACTGGCAATAAAGCGGTTGATAAAACGCTGTCTTATATTAACCTACCCGTTGCCCAGCAATTACAAAAGCAAAGCCCTTCTTATATTACTGATATTTACGTCAATATCAACGATTTTGAAAAAGCCAAAACCTTAATTTCTAAGTATGAGAACTTAACGGGTTACGATGTGGAAGATTGGGAAACTGCCAATGCTTCGGCGGCGGCGGCAAACAAAATGCGTAAAATGATGGCTTTTGCCATTTCCCTTTCTATTATGTTGGTGGCGGCTTTCGGGATTTATAACATCCTGAATATGACCATTATGGAAAAACTAAACGACATTGCAATTTTGAAAGCGATTGGTTTTTCGGGTAAAGATATTGTGAGAATTTTCGTTTCAGAAGCTATTATCATCGGAATCATCGGCATACTTTTTGGACTTATTTTAGCTTTTATTCTGATAATTTTGATGGGAAATATGTGGGTTGGGGGCGATATTGGCTTTTTCCCGATTCGAGTTTTCCCTAAATTTTTCGGGGTAGGCATCATCTTTGGTTTAGTAGTCACTTTTTTTGCAGGATTCATTCCCGCCCGTAAAGCCGCTGGACTCGACCCCATTTCAATTTTCAGAAAATGACAGATTCAACCATAATTTTAAGCACCCAAAACGTTGGCAAATATTTTTACGAACCCGAAAAATTCAAGGTTTTAACCGACATCAGTTTTGACATCAAAAGGGGCGAGTTCGTTACGATGGTGGGTAAATCGGGCAGTGGAAAATCTACTTTGCTCTATTTACTTTCAACGATGGACACCGACTATGAAGGAACGTTATTGTTTGATGGGGAGAACTTGACGAAACAAAAAAAAGAACGACTCGCTGAAATTAGAAATGAAAAAATTGGTTTTGTTTTTCAATTTCATTATCTATTGCCCGAATTTAGTAGCCTTAAAAACGTGATGATTCCAGCCTTGAAATTGGGTAAATATTCGAGGGAAGAAATCGAAGAAAAAGCCTATAAAACGTTGAAAATGTTAGGTTTACGGGACCAAGCCCTAAAAAATACCTCCAAACTTTCGGGCGGTCAACAACAGCGGGTTGCCATTGCCAGAGCTTTGATTAATAACCCCAAAATAATTATGGGGGATGAACCAACGGGCAATTTGGACAGTAAAAACACGAGCATTGTTTTTGATATTTTCAAGCAATTAACTTCCGAATTTAACCAAACCGTAATCGCCGTAACGCACGACAATGATTTCGCCAAAGCCTCGGATAGAATTATTGAAATGGCAGACGGGAGGATAATTGTTTAGTGTAGATTGAGTGAAGATTATAGGAAGGACACAAAATTTTGTGTCCTTTTTTTTTGTTAGATTTACTCTAAAAATTGAATTTGTTTTATTTTTTCGTTGATATGTAACAAATATCACAAAGGTTAATTAATCAAAACCATTAAATTTGTTTAATTCTGTTCAATAAAATCAATTTTCAAAATGGTAAGATCTGATATTGACAATAAAACCGATAAAATCCGCCGTAACCTTCAAATAATGTTGGGTCTGCTAAGCGTTACTTTTATACTCATGTTTGCCCTAATTTATTTTTTCATTTTTGGAGTCCCAAATTCAAAATCTGATGAAACCGAGTTAGTTAAAAAACCATATATTCAACCAGATTCAAATTTTGTTCATCTTTGGAATGCTCCTGCCGATTGGCGAATGATGAGACTTGAACCCGAAGAACAAAAAAAAGTAAAATATGGGCGTGAATTAATTGCCCACACCGCCGACTATTTGGGTCCCAATGGTTCAGTAAAACATATTTCTAATGGTATGAATTGCCAAAATTGTCACTTGAAAGTAGGAACACAACCTTGGGGTAACAATTATGCAGCCGTTCAAGCCACCTATCCAAAATTTAGAGAACGTTCTGGCAGTAAAGAAAATCAAATAAAGCGAGTAAATGATTGTTTTCAGAGGAGTTTGAACGGTGAAGCTCTTGATTCAGCCAGCAATGAAATGCAATCTATTTTGGCATATATTAAATGGCTCGGAACGGATGTCCCAAAGAAAAAAGTACCTCGTGGTTCGGGTATTTTCAAGATGAAAAGCTTAAAAAGAGCCTGCGACCCCGTTTTAGGAAAAGTGGTGTACGAACAAAAATGCCAAAGTTGTCATCAAAACGATGGGCAAGGAGTGTTGGCAGAAAATGGTAAAAATTATACATATCCACCACTTTGGGGGAAGAACAGTTACAATATTGGAGCAGGATTATTCAGAATTTCAAATTTAGCGGGTTACGTCAAATACAATATGCCTTATGGCGTTACATACGAAAAAACGCAACTCTCTGATCAAGACGCTTGGGATGTTGCCGCTTTCATAAATTCAATGCCACGACCAACCAAAGATTTGAGTAAGGATTGGCCTAATTTAGCGGGAAAGCCTTTTGATCATCCTTTCGGTCCTTATGCTGACCCATTTTCTGAAAATCAACACAAATTTGGACCTTACAAACCCATCAAGGAGTGGAAAGAAAAACACAAAAATTTAAAAGTTAAAAACCCGTTAATCGCACAATTATGAGAAAGTCTCTGTTAATGTTGTCTCTACTGACAATTTTATATACTAATAAATCTGTTGGTCAAACCAAAGAGAAGGAACATAAAATTGTATTTCACTTAGCTTCAAGCGATACGCTTGTTCATAAGGCTCTCGTCAAGCAAATTTCTAATGTTTTGGATTTTTGGAAAATGGCTAAAATCGAAGTTGTGGTTCATAATAATGGCATTGGATTTATGAAACAGGACGAAGCACATTTTGCCAAAGAAATACAGTCTCTCAATTCAAAAGGAGTCATATTTGCGGTTTGTGAAAATACACTCAAACAACGAAAATTAGAAAAATCTCAAATTTTAACTACTGCCACATTCGTCCCCGTGGGTATTGCTGAAATTGTTTTAAAAGAGGAAGATGGTTGGTCATATATCAAAGCTGGGTTTTAAAAACAACGAAAATGCAATCAAGAAGAAATTTCTTACAAAAGGGCTTGTTAGCCACTGCCGTTGTGGGTAGTCTAGCTACTTTATTGGCAAATAATCAATCTGAAAATATATCATTGAAAGCACTGAATCTGGATTCTGTAAAAAAGAAAAGTGGTAAAATTACTTTTTTGCAAACTACCGATGTTCATTGCCAACTTCATGCTCATGATGAATTATTTTGGGAAAACGAAAAACTCACCTTCCGAAAAACAGGAGGTTATGCTCATTTAGCGACGGCATTGGATGTCTTGAAAAAAGAAAATCCTGAGAACACCATCACGCTTGACACGGGCGATATGTTTCAGGGAAGTATGCTCGCTGTTAAAACAACAGGACAGGCATTTGTCCCACTTCTAAATGCCTTGAATTATGATATGTATCTCCCTGGCAATTGGGAAGTGGTATATTACAAAAAAAATATGCAGAAATTATTGGGCAGCTTACTTGCACCCAAGATTTGCACGAATATGTACCACGATTTAGGTGATGGAAAAAGGGGCGAACTCATTTTTCAGCCTTACCAAATTGTGAATAAGTTAGGAGTTAAAATAGGTTTTTTGGGATACACTGACCCTCTTGTACCATTGCGTCAATCACCGCTGTATAGTAAGGGAATTATTTATACGAAACCCGAAGAAAATTTGAAAGAATACATTGCTATTCTGAAAGAACAAGAACAATGCGATTTCGTTATCTTACTTTCACATTTGGGGCTTTCTCAACAAATTGCTTTGGGAAATAACCCTGATTGCAAGGGCGTGGACTATATTTTTGGCGCTGATACCCACGAGAGAGTTCGTAAACCAATCCAAACAGAATATACAAAAATTGTGGAACCTGGTGCTTTTGGTTCATTCGTAGGTCGTTTAGATTTAACGGTTGAAGACGGAAAAATTACGGGAGATAACTATGAATTAATTGAAGTTAATCCGCAGAAATATCCAGCGAAAAAGGAAATTGTTACCTTGATTAATGAAATCGAAAAACCTTATAAAGAAGAAATCAACAAGGTACTTGGATATAGCACCGTCCCACTTTATAGAAATTTTGTGGTTGAAAATACCATTGATACGATGATAGTGGATGCTTTGAAATGGAAAGTAAAGGCAGATGTTGTGCTTTCAAATGGATTTAGATTTTGTCCACCAAGAACGACCGGAAAGGATGGTAAAGTTGCCATTACCGAAGGATATTTATACGATATGTTACCCATTGATTCAACCATCCGAACGGCAAAAGCTACTGGGCAACAAATTATGGATTGGCTTGAAAAAGAACTTCAAAACGTGTTTGCCCAAGATGCTTCAAAGCGTTTTGGCGGCTGGCTAATTCGTTTTAAAGGAATGCAAGTTGAATTTAAGGCTTTTGAAAAAAATGGTCAGAGAGTTCAAAAAGTAATCATTGACAACAATCCTCTTGATTTAGCCAAAAGTTACACATTGTGTGCTTGTGAACGTGAAGGCGACCCCAATGATATGCTTTGCAGAATGAAAGGCGTGAAAGGAGGAACAAATACCGATTTTACTTTGCACAGTATGATGAAAGAATATTTGCAAAAATTCTCTCCCATCACTCCAATATTAAGACAAGATGCTAAAATCTTGGATGCTTCGCAAGAATTACTAAGCCAAGTTTCAGGCGTTGATTATAAATTTGTCTGAGCGTAACTTTTGTCACAAAATAGTATTTTTCACAGACATAACTTTGTAAAAAAATAGCATATCACTATTACAAAGCTATGAAACAGAAGATACTTTTAAGTTTGTTGTTATTATTTTTGTCAAAAAACATAAGCAAAATATTCGGACAAGGAATATACGTTTATGAATCGGAAAAAGACACGAATTCGTTAAATCATTTTTTAGAAAAAGGGCGTTTTTACGGTCACATTAGGTCATATTTTTCATCAACTTATAATCAAACTGATTTAAGCGATTATCATGCTTGGGGAACAGGTGCAGGAATTGGCTATGAAACTCTCAAAATATTAAAGCATTTTCAAATAGGAATGAGTGGCTTTTTTATGTTTAATCTGGCTTCGTCTGACCTCGCAGTTGCCGATTCAAGAACGAATCAATTTAATCGTTATGAAATTGGACTTTTCGATGTTGAACGTCCGAATGACCATGAAGATTTAGACCGATTAGAGGAATTTTTTTTAAAAATTCATGTGGGTAAAAATTCATTATTAACCATTGGGAGACAAATTCCACAAAGCCCTTTCATTAATCCACAAGATGGACGAATGCGACCTACCCTCACGGAATCGGTTCTATTTGAGGTAAAAGAAAGTAAGTCCTTAACCTTTTATACCGAGTATATTTGGAGAGTTTCTCCACGTTCAACAGTGAGGTGGTTTGAGGTAGGTGAAAGTATTGGAAAATATCCCGTGGGTGTGGATAAAAATGGTAAACCATCCCTTTATAAAGAGAATGTTGAATCGAATGGAATAGGGATTTTGGGCGTATTGTATCAGAAAAAACAATGGAATATACAGTTTTGGAACACTTACATTGACAATGTTTTAAATACTGGTTTTGCAAAAATCGAATGGAAATCCAAGGGTAACATGGGTAAAAACTGGTTTATTGGGGGGCAATTTACTCACCAAAATACCGTAGGAGAAGGTGGAAATTTGGATATTACAAAGGGATATACTTCGTCAGAAAATCAAGCAAATGTGTTTTCAGGACGATTTGGGCAACAATCCAAAAAGTTTGACTGGTTTTTGAACGCCACAAGAATCACCTCGAAGGGAAGATATTTAATGCCCAGAGAATGGGGTAGAGAACCTTTCTATACTTTTATGCCTCGTGAGAGGAATGAGGGATTAGGCGATGTAACAGCCATGAGTATTAACACTTTTTTCAAACCTGAAAAGCATATTAAAATTGAGTTTAGTTCAGGTTATTATCATTTACCTGATGTTAAGAACTTCCCTTTGAACAAATATGGAATGCCGAGCTATTCGCAGGTCAATTTAGGTCTTACTTATCAGTTTGACCATTACCTCAAAGGATTGAGTGCATTACTATTGGTGGTTCGTAAAGATGAATTTGGCGATACTTATCAAAATGACCGCTATGTATTCAACAAAGTAAATATGACTCATCTGAATTTTATTATCAATTATCATTACTAAAAATTAAAAATTCAAACAAATATTTATGGAAAAAATAATGCAGTTCATCACTCAACCTTGGGCTTGGTATGTGGCTGGTCCAATAATTGGGCTTACTGTCCCAACACTTTTATTGATTGGTAATAAGTCTTTCGGAATATCATCTTCACTTCGTCACGTTTGTGCAGCTTGCTTTCCCGCCGATGTCTCATTCTTCAAATACGATTGGAAAAAAGAAATCTGGAACTTAGTGTTTGTCTTAGGCACTTTCTTTGGCGGAATGATTGCCACCAATTTATTAGCAAATCCAAACGAATTTGTGCTTTCACAAGCAACCATGACCGATTTGAGAGCATTAGGAATTCAAGATTTTTCTGGATTGATGCCCTCAGATTTATTTAGTACGGATGTATTATTCTCATTAAAAGGGTTGATTTTCTTCGTTTTTGGCGGTTTCTTAGTTGGTTTTGGTACACGCTGGGCGGGTGGTTGCACATCAGGACACGCCATCATGGGGCTTTCCAATTTACAAGTTCCTTCATTGATTGCCACTTGTTGTTTCATGGTTGGCGGTTTCACAATGACTCACTTATTGTTGCCTTACATTTTTAAAATATTCTAAAAAAATAATTTTCAATATGAAAAATACACAAATTACATCAAATCTGATAGGCAATACACAACCTTTGGTTTGTGACGCTCCGAATGATATGATAAAAAAAGAAAATTGGACTGACAACATCAAATACTTGTTCGTAGGTATTATGTTTGGGATTGTCTTTGTAAAAGCTGAAATTATTTCTTGGTTCAGAATCCAAGAAATGTTCCGCTTGCAAAGTTTCCATATGTATGGTGTTATTGGTAGTGCAGTGGTTGTCGGTATGATTTCAGTATTTCTGATAAAGAAATTTAATATCAAAACCATTGACGGCGAAACGGTAGTTTTTCATCCTAAGAAATTCCAAAAAGGTCAAATCTATGGCGGACTCATTTTTGGATTGGGATGGGCAATTACGGGAGCCTGTCCAGGTCCGTTGTTTGCCCAAATCGGTAGCGGATACATGGTGGTTATTGTTACTTTGTTAAGTGCAATTGCGGGTACGTGGACGTATGGATATTTCAAAGAAAAACTGCCAAACTAATAATTTAAGACATGGAAAAATCTAATCGCAAAAGCCACTGGGAAAATATTTACCAAACTAAAAATTTGACTGATGTCAGTTGGTATCAACCCAAACCTATCGTTTCATTATCTTTTTTTGACAAATTAAATGTGCCTAAAAACGCTAAAATTATTGATGTTGGTGGGGGAGATAGCCTCTTAGTAGATTTTCTTTTGGATGGAGGCTACACAGACATAACAGTTTTAGATATTTCGGAATTATCCCTAAAAAAAGCACAAAATAGATTAGGAAATCGGGCAATGCTTGTAAAATGGATTGTTTCGGATGTTACGGAATTTATACCACTTGAAAAGTATGACTTCTGGCATGATAGAGCGGCATTTCATTTTTTAACAAATAATGGGGACATTGAAAATTACTTGAAAAAAATTAGTGAAAATGTAGCAAATTCAGGGTTATTGGTGGTGGGTACTTTCTCTGAAAAAGGACCTACCAAATGCAGTGGTATAGATATAAAACAATATTCAAAAAAATCATTGGTCAAAACAATTGGTAATTATTTCAAGAAAATAGTTTGTCTGACAGAAAACCATAAAACACCATTTGATACCATTCAGAACTTTGTTTTTTGTAGTTTTATCAAAAAATCAGTAACTAATTAAAAACAAAAATTGACTTACACACTACATATTATCCAAAAATCAAGCAAAAAGACAGTATTACTTCTGTCTATGACATTCATTTAATTCAGATTTTAGCAAAGTAAAGCAAGTGGAATATTTAACTACGACCACTGGACACCACGAATATCGTGAACAACCTTTGCCAGCTTTTGCTATTACTTTTGAACACCCTTCCAATACAACCGTTTATGTGAGTTCAGCATTGGGAACGGTTCAGAAATTCAGAAATAATAAATGGAGAATCTTCGATTTCTTATGGATGATGCACACGATGGATTACCAAACTCGTGATAATCTCTCTAATTGGTTATTGCGAGCCTTTTCCATTTTTGGCTTATTTACCATCAGTTCAGGCTTTATTTTATTTTTTGTTAGCAGAAAAAATCAATCAAATCAATCATAAAAATCATGAAAAAAAATATCGTATTAAACTTCCTTTTAGCACTTTCTACCAGCGTATTTGCTCAACACGAAAATCATCAACCCAAAGCCGATACAACAAAGACGGCTGTGAAGCCTAAAAGCCCAAAAATGACGGCAATGGCAATGGTAGGCACAAATCATGTACATATTGATTATGGTTCACCGAGTGTGAGAGGAAGGAATATCTGGAATGGCTTAGTTGCTTACGGTCAAGTGTGGTCTTCAGGAGCTCACAAAGCCACTTGGATAGATTTTGATCAAGATGTCATGGTTGAAGGTAAAGTTATTCCAAAAGGAAAATACGGATTTTTTACCATTCCAGACAAAGAAACCTGGACGCTGATTTTGAGTAAAACGTGGGATATGCACTTAGCCGATGATTATAAAGTAGAAAATGACATCATCCGAATGAACGTAAAACCCATTAAAAGTGAAAAATTAATGGAAGCCCTCACGTATGAAGTATTACCGACCCATGCAAACGAAGGTAATATAAAATTGAGTTGGGAGTATCTGAGTGTTGAGCTTCCATTTAAAAATAAGTAATGGAGCCGTAAAATTGACCAATTTAACGCAACCATTTAGTATAATTCTGACGTATTCAACACATATCTCATTTCCGTTTGGTGATTTATAAATTCTTTGATTAACCACTTCAATATCCCCAAAAACGGTTATTAAATTATAGTCATTATGAGATATTTTTATACAACATTTTGAATACAAGTATGTTAATTCAATCATCAACACTCTTTTAAATCTCAGAATTATGAATAGAAATGAATTTCTCAAAAATTTAGGCTTTAGTACGGTTGCGTTAATTGCGGGTGAAAGTCTGTTATCCTCTTGCATGAGCGGAATGGACATGGGAGAATCTGTTGCTCCAATTGTTTCCGATGGCGAATTTATAAACGCCCTGAAAATCCCTGAAACAATATCGGGAACAAGCCCGTTGATTGCACAAAGTATTCAAGATGAATTACTTGTGGGTAAAAGAGTTGGGGTTAAGAGCTATCGGAATGGTATTTTAGGACCAACTTTTCGAGTACAAAAAGGTTCAACCGTGAACATTGCATTTCAAAATAAAATGGCTGAACATTCTAATGTGCATTGGCACGGATTGGTCGTACCTGCCAATATGGACGGTCACCCTGAGCGAATGATTATGCCTAATGAGAATTTCAATTTTCAATTCCCCATTAATCAACAGGCAGGAATAAACTGGTATCACCCCCACATTCACAAACTGACGGGTAAACAGGTTATGCAAGGTTTGGCGGGACTGTTTATCGTGGAAAGCCCAGAAGAAAAAGCCTTAAACTTACCGAGTGGTAATTACGAAATTCCCTTAATTATTCAAGATAAAAGACTGAATACTGATGGGAGTATCAAGTATAATCCTACGATGATGGAAGTTATGTCGGGTTATATGGGTGAAACTGTTTTGGTAAATGGCACAACCAAACCTTATCTAAACGTAGCAACTCGTTTTTACAGGTTTAGAGTTTTGAACGGATCTTCAGCTCGAATATATAATTTGGCATTGAGCAACAAAGCGGATTTTTATGTGATAGGTTCGGACGGGGGTATTTTACCCCAACCTGAAAAAGTAAAATCTTTGATGTTAAGTTCGGGGGAAAGAGCCGATATTTTGATTGACTTTTCGACTATGAAAATAGGTGAACAAATTTATTTAATCAGCGAAACTTTTTCAACGATGGGAACATCACAGGGGACAGATTCTTTTAAAATTCTTGATTTTATCGTAAAAAATCAAGAATCTGATACCTTCAAAATGCCAACTTCTTTGATTCCAGTTGCCAAAATTACGGGTTCAACCAAGACCAGAACATTTGTTCTGTCGGGAGATATGATGAATATGAATGGTGGAATGCACAAGATTAATGGAAAAGTGTATGATGCCAATCGAATTGATGAAACTGTTAGTTTAAGAGCAACTGAAATATGGGAATTTGATAATTCAATGGGAGATGAAGCCCATCCAATGCACATTCATGGAGTTGAGTTTCAAGTTGTCTCACGTTCTGGTGGACGAAATGCCATTTTTCCGCAAGAAAAAGGTTGGAAAGATACGGTTTTGGTAGCCCCAAAAGAAAAAGTGCAAGTTATTATGAAATTTGGGCAACAAGGAAAATTCGTTTTTCACTGTCATAACCTTGAGCACGGAGACGATGGAATGATGCTAAATTTTGAAGTGAAGTAAGATGTTTGAAAGTGATAATCAGATAATTATATAAAAATTAGTGAGAATTGTGTAACAAATAACGTACTGATTTTAAGAACGACATTATTGGTTGGTGTCCATGCCAATAAATAATGTCGTTCTTTTGTAAAATAATCAAACAAATGACACACATATATCAAGTATCAGGAATGAGTTGTGATGGATGCCGCACTAAGGTAGAAAAAACGCTTAACCAAATGGAAGGATTGTCTGCCGCAGTAACGCTGAATCCACCAATGGCGACGATTACCATGCAACAACATATTACTACTGATAAGCTGCAAACAGCACTTTCTAAAGCAGGAAACTATGTTATTGAAGATAGTGAGGGTTCAAAAATGAATTCTTATCTTGAAGTAAAAGAGGCTGAAAACGCAAATATATCAGTAAAAGGCACAGGGAAATTTTATTGTCCGATGCACTGCGAAGGAGAAAAAATGTATGACAAAGCGGGAGATTGCCCTGTTTGTGGAATGCACTTGGTTCAAGAACAAACTGTTGCCCAAAAAGCACAATATACTTGCCCAATGCACCCCGAAATCATTAAAGATGCTCCTGGTTCTTGTCCAATTTGTGGGATGAATTTAGTGCCAATGCAACCAAGTGATAGCGATGAAAGTAAGGTGTATGACGATTTGTGGAAGAAAATGAAAGTAGCCATTCTTTTCACCGTTCCCGTTTTTTTGATTACGATGATATCCATGATTCCAAACAATCCGTTAATGAAAATCATGGATATGCAAAAGTGGAATTATGTTCAGTTTAGCTTAACCCTACCCGTAGTTTTTTACGCTTGTTGGATGTTTTTTGTGAGGGCGTGGAAGTCAATTATCACGTGGAATCTCAATATGTTTACGCTCGTGGGAATCGGTACGGGCGTAGCATTTTTGTTCAGTATTGTTGGAATGTTATTCCCAAATCTATTCCCAAATGAGTTCAAAAGCATGGATGGAACAGTTTCACTGTATTTTGAGGCAACCGCCGTTATTTTGACTTTAGTTTTATTAGGGCAATTATTGGAAGCAAAAGCCCACAGTCAAACTAATGGAGCAATCAGAGAATTACTGAAGTTAGCTCCCACCGAAGCCACGTTAGTTAAAGACGGAAACGATAGCGTTATTTCAATTCATGACATTAAAAAAGGCGATTTACTACGGGTAAAACCAGGCGATAAAATCCCCGTGGATGGCAAAATTTCTGAGGGTGAAAGCACCATTGATGAGTCCATGATTACGGGAGAGCCAATTCCAGTGGATAAAATAACGGGTGATTCGGTAAGTTCAGGAACGATAAATGGCAATAAATCTTTTGTGATGATAGCTGAGAAAGTTGGGTCAGAAACCTTACTTTCCCAAATCGTAGAGATGGTTAATAATGCCAGTCGTTCCAAAGCTCCCATCCAGAAATTAGCGGATAATATTGCTAAATATTTTGTTCCAATTGTGGTTATTATTTCCATCATTACCTTCGTGGTTTGGGCAAATTTTGGACCAGACCCCGCCTTAGTTTATGGTTTTATTAATGCCATTGCGGTGTTAATAATTGCTTGTCCGTGTGCGTTGGGATTGGCAACGCCCATGTCCGTGATGGTGGGCGTTGGCAAGGGGGCAACGTCGGGCGTTTTGATAAAAAATGCCGAAGCCTTAGAGCGTTTGAACAAAGTAAATGTACTAATTACCGACAAAACAGGCACCATTACCGAAGGAAAACCTACCGTAGAAAAAGTATTTTCAAGTGAAAATAAGGAGACAGAAATCTTACAAAACATTGCCTCTTTGAATCAATACAGCGAACATTCCTTAGCCGAAGCGGTAGTAAAATATGCCAAAATCAAGAATGTTTCTTTGGTAAATGTGAAGGATTTTGAGGCTGTTTTAGGCAAGGGCGTTGTCGGAACAGTAAATAATAATAAAGTAGGTTTGGGCAATAAAAAGCTAATGGAGCAAGTAGGGGCAGTAATTCCATCAGATATTGAACAAAAAATCATTGCTGAACAGAAATTAGGGAAAACGGTTTCTTATATTTCTGTAGGTGGAAACGTTGTGGGCTTTGTCTCAATTTCTGATGCCATCAAAGCAACCAGCAAGGATGCCATTCAGGAGTTAATGCGACAAGGCGTTGAGGTGATTATGCTGACGGGCGATAATGAAAATACGGCAAAAGCGGTGTCATCAGAATTGCATTTGAGTTCATATAAAGCGAGTTGTTTACCAGAGGATAAATTGAAAGAAATTAAACGATTGCAAGCCGAGGGAAAGATAGTAGCAATGGCGGGCGACGGCATAAATGATGCTCCCGCTTTGGCACAAGCCGACATCGGAATTGCGATGGGAACGGGAACGGATGTGGCGATTGAAAGTGCAAAAATCACGCTGGTAAAAGGGGATTTGCAAGGCATCGTAAAAGCCAAAAATTTGAGCCACGCTGTGATGGGAAATATCAAGCAAAATCTATTTTTTGCTTTCATTTACAACGTATTGGGCATTCCAATTGCGGCAGGAGTTTTATATCCATTTTTTGGCATTTTACTTTCTCCCATGATTGCCGCCTTAGCCATGAGTTTTAGTTCAGTGTCTGTAATTTTAAATGCTTTGAGATTAAAAAGTTTAAAAATTTAACCAATCGTGGCAACGTACTGCAAAAAAATGAAAAATCAATCGCAATTATCTTATTCTTATTCGTTGTTTCTTTAAGTGTATTCGCTCAAAAAACAACACCCATGGTTGATTCAAAGGGACACATTATGAATCACAATTCCATCATTGGTAAAATGACACCAGAAGGTAGTTTTGATCCATCTGGAAAATCAATGACAAAGATTGATAGTAATGGAATATCGACTTAGACGAAAAAGTAATCGGCAAAGCTCCTAAAAATGGCTCATTTATCTATTATTTTAAGGATAATCAAGAGAAATATACCATTGGAACAGCAAACCATACAGGAATGTGTAAGGTGAAAAATGCCAAAGGCGAAACCGTAATGTTCTTGATTCTGAATCTGAAAAGTTTACGTTATTTTAATATTTTCCCAAATTCCTTAATCTCTTTCAAACAATACTTTTTATTTTCATGCCATTGCAAATTCAGATTCTGTTACTACTGGGTTACCCAATTTCACCCATTCATTGATACTTCCTGAAAAGTTCTTGACATTTTTAAAACCAAATTTCTTTAACAGTGAATAACCAATTGTAGCTCTATCGCCACTCTGACAATGAACTACCAACGGTTTTTCTTTACTGATTTTATCTAAGTTTTGTGGTAAAGTACCAATAAAAAATTGCGGCACACCTTCAATGTGTCCAGCTTTGTATTCAGCGGAATTTCTAAGGTCAATTATTTGAACATCATCACGGTTTAAATAAGTTTTAAATTCATCAATTTTAATAATATCAGCTTGTTGGAGTTCAACTCCTACTGAACTTACATCAGAGATATATCCTAAAACATTATCCAAACCAATTCTCATCAATTTACGAGTAAGGTCTTCGATTTGGTCGTCACTTGCTACGACTATAAATGACTCTTGATAATCAATAAACCATCCCACCCAAGTAGCGAAAGCGTTATTTCCTTGAATATTTATGCTATCAGGAATAAAGCCAGCCGCAAAATCCACCTTATTTCGAGCGTCAATCAATTTAACCCCGTGCGACATTGCAGTCTTTACTTCTTGGCCTGTTAGTTTTTTAACTTTTGGTACAGATGTTACCAAGGGACGATCTACTTTATTCAGGTGTTTCATCATGGCAAAGTATTTTGGTGGTTCAGGTTGGTCTTCCAGTAGATATTTTACGAATCCTTCTTGGTCATTTTCGTATTGTAAAGCCCAATTTCTAATTTTTTCGTATCCCACTGTTGTGCTTGGAACGGCTCCCAACGCCTTGCCGCAGGCAGAACCAGCACCATGACCTGGCCAAACTTGAAGATAATCTGGTAAAGCATCAAATTTCTTAATTGAATCAAACATTTGGATTGCACTTGCCTCTTTTGTTCCTGCAATTCCTGCGGCTTTTTCTAATAAATCTGGGCGACCAATATCACCTACAAACACAAAATCTCCCGTGAATAGCATTACAGGTTCTGGACTTGCGGGTTTGTCCGTAAGTAAAAAACTGATACTCTCTGGTGTATGACCAGGCGTATGTATAACTTCTAACGTTAAATTCCCAACTGTTATCAAACTACCATCTTTTAAGCCAGTATGATTAAATTCATATAACCAACCTTCTCCTCCTTCATCTGAAAGGAACATTTCAGCCCCTGTGATGGCAGCCAATTCTCTTGTTCCCGAAAGAAAATCCGCATGAATGTGCGTTTCAGTTACATGATTAATTTTCATGTTATTTTGTTTGGCGATTTCAAGATAAGTATCAACATCTCTCTTTGCATCAATTACGATGGCAACGCCCTTTTTTTGACATCCAATAAAATAGCTCCCCTGAGCTAAACTCTTGTCATATACGTGTTGAAAAAACATATTATTTTATTTATTTTGATGATATAAAATTAGGACTTAAAAAAAGACAAGTCTGTGACATTTATTACACAACTAATTTTTTTTAGATTAGTTAAAGAATATTTCTTTGGTGATGATATAAATACCCATCACCAAAACGAACCATCCAAAAGATTTTTTGAGTTTTTCGCCTTCAATAAATTTTGAAAAATATGAACCAATAAATATTCCAATAATGGATAATAATGTAAATTGGAAAAGGAAAGTCCAGTTTACATTTATGTTTGAAATATCACCCATAAAACCAATGAGCGACTTTGCGGCAATGATTAAAAGTGAAGTGCCAACTGCCATTTTCATAGGTAATCTTGCTAATAGAACTAACGCTGGTATAATTAAAAAACCACCGCCTGCACCCACAATACCCGTCAGAATGCCCACAACAGCACCTTCAAGACCAATAAGTGGATAATTGAATTTTAATTTTTCCGATTCTTCATCTTCTTTCTTTTTACTCATAATCATAGAATACGAAGCAGCTAACATAACTAAGGCGAAAAAGAGCATAATTCCAATATTCTTGGTTACTTCAAAGCCAGCAATAGTAAATAAAGAATCAGGTATGGCAGGAACTAAGTACTTTCGGGTAAGAAATACCGAGATGAAGGAAGGAATGGCAAAAACAAAAGCCGCTTGGTAATTGACCAAGCCTTTTCGCATATAATTAATTGAACCTACAAAAGAGGTCGTGCCAACAATGAATAAGGAATACGCCGTTGAAAGCACGGGACTAAAACCAAGGAGATAAACCAAAACGGGCAGGGTCAATATACTACCACCACCGCCAATTAAACCTAAACTAACCCCAATGAGGATTGAAGCCGAATACCCAAATATTTGAACTGAACTCATAATTTTAAAGACATTTTTAATTTTTGTCTTGCAAAACTATAAATCCATAAGAAGCTATAAAGTGATATTTGTCACAAAGCCAAGAAAAAATTAAAGTTTGGCAGTATCCAACAGCTCAATTTTGTTACGTGAGAGTCTTACTTTTCCAATTCTTTCTAATTGTTTCAGTAAACGAGAAACGACTTCCCTTGATGTTGCCAATTCATTCCCTAATTCTTCGTGGGTAATATTGAAGACACTACAACCACATTGTTTTGACTTGCGATTCAATAAACCCAAAAGTCTATCATCTAACTTTTGAAAGGCAATTTGGTCGATTACCCCCAACAAATCTTCAAATCTTTTTTGATAAGTCATAAATACAAATTGCCTCCAAGTTGAATATTTCGTAATCCATTCTTCAATTTTGTCAACGGGTACGGCAATCAGTTTAGTCTTTTCATTAGCAATGGCAGTAATTTCACTCTGACGACGGTCGAGACAACAACTCAGCGACATAGCACATGAGTCCATTCCACCCAAATAATACAGCAACGCCTCACGACCTTCTGAATCCGCCCTCAGTATTTTGACAGAACCACTTAATAAAATGGGTACAGTTCGTATATAACCGCCAGGTCTCATAAGTGTGAAACCTTCTTCTACTTCCATGTAATTTCCATACTCAAATAATTCTTTCAATAGTTCTATCTCGAACATATTTCCAAATCTTTCATGCAATGACTGAATATCTAATTTCATTTTTCTATCTATTTTCAGGTTGAACGCATTTAAAAATGCAATTTTGAGTTTAAAATCAATGAATAGTACAATTTTATAACTGTAATTTTGCCAGAAATAATAAATTGATGAAAATTTGAATCTGGTTTTAGGTTTATGTTAACATAAATA
>JANXRS010000033.1 GCA_025356745.1 Arcicella sp. | reverse complement strand
TATTTATGTTAACATAAACCTAAAACCAGATTCAAATTTTCATCAATTTATTATTTCTGGCAAAATTACAGTTATAAAATTGTACTATTCATTGATTTTAAACTCAAAATTGCATTTTTAAATGCGTTCAACCTGAAAATTTTAGAAGTTATGAAGGATTATTATTTCAATCAAACTATCTCTTCGTGCTTGGTTCTATTAAAAATCCAGAAGATGATTGGAAAAACCAGAAGCGTTAAAATCGTGGCAGTGATCAAACCACCAATAATCACGATTGCCAAGGGTTTCTGAGATTCTGAACCAATTCCCGTTGAAATGGCAGCGGGCAAAAGTCCAATGGATGCCATTAAGGCAGTCATCACCACTGGACGAGTACGTGCTTTCACGGCTTGGGCGATGGCATCATTCAGGGTCATTTTGAATTTGATATTGTTATGGAATTCCGAAATAAGAATAACGCCATTTTGAATGCAAATTCCTAATAAAGCAATAAATCCAACACCTGCTGAAATTCCAAAGTTCATGCCCGTAATGTGTAAAGCAACAATTCCTCCAATTAAGGCGAAAGGAACATTTGAAAGTACTAAAAGAGAATCTTTAATATTACCAAACATAATGAAAAGCAAAACGAAAATCCCAACTAAACTAATTGGAACAACTTGTCCTAATCGTTTAGTAGCTCGTACTTGGTTCTCAAATTCACCTGTCCATCCAACAGAATAACCCGTCGGAAATTTTACATTTTTATTTACTCTTGCTTGTGCATCGGCAATTGTACTGCCTAAATCTCTATCTCTCACCGAAAATTTTACACCAATAAAACGTTTAGTATTATCCCGATAAATAAAAGCTGGTCCTGTTATTTTGTTTAATTTGGCAATTTCTTTCAAAGGAATTTTTGCTCCGCTAATGGTGGGGACTTTCAAGTTCATAATATCAGTTTCATCGTTACGATATTCCTGTTGATAACGAACCCTAATGTCGAATTTCTTTTCAGCTTCATACTTTTGTGTAGCGGTTTTTCCACCGACAGCCATCTCAATCACGGCTTGTGCATCGGCGGGCGTAACCCCATAAGCTGCCATTTTTTCACGGTTTAAAACTACGCTAATTTCTGGTTGCCCTATATTTCTGAGAATTCCAACGTCTTTGATTCCATCCACATTTTTGATTTGGGCAAGCACTTTATTGGCAACTTCATCTAATTTTTCCAAATCATCACCGTAAATTTTCACGGCATTCGAGGCATTTATTCCTGCCACAGATTCTGCTACATTATCAATAATTGGTTGCGAATAATTATACCCAATTCCTTGATATTTCTTCATCTTTTTATCCATTTCCTCGACCAAACCATCCATCGAAATCTTGCGTTTCCAGTCATCCTTTGGTTTTAGATTTACTTGCATCTGAACGTAATAAAAACCACTGGGGTCGGTGCCATCATTGCTCCGTCCCACTTGTGAAAGAACCCCGTTTACTTCTGGAAAACTTTGTAAGTCTTTCCGTAAGGTTGCCGTCATTTTAACGGTTTCAGTTAAACTAGTACTCATGGGCATTTTTGCTTCTACCCACAAGGCACCTTCGTTGAGTTGTGGTAAAAACTCGGTTCCCAGTAAAGTAGCGGACATAAAAGAGGTAATCAATATTACTAACGACACCACTAAAGAAACTATTTTATGCTTAAATGTCCACCCAAAACCCTTTTCAACAATTCTATTCCAAAAATTAACGAAAGGATTATTAAATTCTTTTACATTTTTATTCAGTAAAAGATGCGACATCACAGGTACGAGCGTAAGGGTGAATAATAAAGCACCCATTAGGGCAAAACCGAGGGTATAAGCAAGCGGTGAAAACATTTTTCCTTCCACTTTTTGGAAAGAAAAAATTGGTAGTAGAGCAGTAATAATGATTAATTTTGAGAAGAAAATTGCTTTTCCCATCTCCGCTCCCGTTTTTTTAATCATTGAGCCTTTGGCAAGTTTATTGAAAGTAGGCATTCCTATTTTGTGGGCTTTGTGGTCAAGAGCTACAAAAAGCCCTTCAACCATGACGACGGCACCATCAATGATGATTCCAAAATCTACCGCTCCCAAACTTAATAAATTGGCACTCATTCCTTTTAGTTTCAAACATAGAAAGGCAAAAAGCAATGATAACGGAATAATAATAGAAACAATTAAAGTCGTTCTCCAGTCTGCCATGAATAAAAATACGATAACTGTCACCAAAATAATCCCTTCCAAAAGGTTGTGCATAACCGTTCCTGTAGTATAGTTCATCAGGTTATCACGGTCATAGAATGTTTCCATTCGCACATCTTTAGGAAGAATTTTGGCGTGTAATTCTTCAATTCTTAGCTTTACTCTTTCCAAGACTTCTTTGGGGTTTTCACCCTTTCGCATTACTACGATTCCTTCTACTACATCATCATTTCCATTCAATCCCACCTGACCCACTCGTGGCATTGAACTTTCGTGAACATCCGCCAAGTTCTTGACTAAGATTGGGTTTCCGTTAGCATCATCCACAATGATATTTTCAATGTCCTGAATGGTTTGCACTAAACCGATGCCACGCACTACATACGCTTGACCGTTCTTTTCAATGACATCGCCGCCTACGTTTAAATTACTTTTACTGGCTGCTTCATAAACTTGAAGGGGGGTTAAATCATATTTTGACAAGCGATTTGGGTCAACGCTGATTTCGTAGGTTTTCTCTTGTCCACCAAAAGCTACTAAATCTGCAACGCCTGGAACAGCCCGTAATTGACGGTCAATTATCCAGTTTTGAATCGTTAAAAGCTCACGTGTATCACGGCTATCACTTTTTAAAACGTACCTAAAAATCTCGCCAGTTGGCCCGTAAGGTGGTTGTACATCGGGTTCAGCTCCTTCAGGTAATTTTATACTCCTCAGTAAATTATTAACTTGTTGTCTCGCAAATAAATCATCAACATCATCTTCAAAAATTATTTTAATAACCGATAAGCCAAACATAGTAATACTCCGAACGCTAGTTTTTTTCTGAACCGAATTCATCGCAATCTCTACTGGCGTGGTCACAAAACGCTCAATTTCTTCGGCACTTCGTCCGTTCCATTCAGTTACAATGATAATTTGTGTATTAGTTACATCAGGAAAGGCTTCAATGGGCATATTCCGAAAAGCAATGAAGCCCGAAACCGCCAAAATGCCTACCCAGAAGAAGGTAAAGCTTTTGTTCTTTAATGAAAAAGCAATGATATTTTTAATGAATTTGTTCACGAAATTAATGGATAATGGATAATTAATAATTGCCAGTAGATAATGAATAATTGATAACTATCAATTATTCATTATCTTATTTTTTGAAGTTTTGATAATCGAAATTAATAGTTTGAGTAATTCAATTACATCACTATTAATACTATCAAATTCTTTTTGTGAAATATAATTCGTTTCTTTTAGAAGCATTAGCCAATATTCTGTCTCGTTGGCTTCTTTTAAGGATATTGAAAGTTTATGAATAAAATCGGCTTTGCTTTCGGCATGTTCTGATTCTCTTATCAAAGCTCCAATTGCCGTTCCACTTCTTAGCATTTGTTTACTTAACACAAATTCTCTTTTTTCTTCGGATAAGTATTTATAAAGTTTTATTATTCGGATAGCAAATAAAAAACTCTTTGATTTTATGATATTATCTTTCATAATAGAATTAAGAATTGATAGGTAATAATTGTACATTATCAAATATCATTTCTCAACTAATCATTAATCGCATCATAAATCAATAATTGATTATGATTAATTACTTTTTCATTCACTTTCAGACCATTTGAAATATACGTCAAATTATCAACCTGCCTGAACACTTCAACTTGACGAGTTTCGATGTTATTTTTATTGTGATAAATCATGACGTAGTTTTTGCTTTTATCAAAAATTACGGCATCTGAAGGAATAGCAATCATTGATTTATCTTCGGTATAAGATAATTTTATAGTTGCTCGCATTTCTGGTTTCAACAAATACGATGGATTTTTTAAAATTATTCTTACCTTCATCGCCTTTGTTTCTGGGTCAATGATGTTGAAAATCTTATCTACCTTTCCCGAATGAATTTTATCGGGGTCGCTTAAGGTTGTTACCGAAGCATTTTCACCTATCTTCACTTGGTTAATATCACTTTCATTGATGTTAGCAATCGCCCAAACTTCATTAATTTGAGCAATATCAAAAATATTATCTGTCTTGTCGTTTCTCAAAAGCATATCCGAATTAATATGTTTTTCAATCACAAAACCGCTGATAGGAGCTTTTACTTCATAAATTGACCCTGCTTTGATGTTATAAATCTTATAAGTTTCTTCCATCCGATTGAGTTGTGAGGTTGCTTTTTCAACTTGACTTTTTGCCTCCATTACTTCACGTTCCGAGTTTAATTTTCCTTCAAATAATTCTTGGGTAACTTTCAAATTATTCTTAGTCACCAATAAATCGTTTTTAGCATCGAATAATTGCTTCTCAAAATCGGCAATTTCAGTACTTCGGATGATGGCTAAAATTTGTCCTTTGTTCACGTAATCCCCCAATTCAACGTTTACTCTTACTACATTTCCCCCCACAATTGGAAAAACTTCAATGAGTTTATTATTATCAGCTGTGATTTTACCATAAAAATTAAGCTGATTTTTCAACGGAATTATTAAAGCAGGTGCGGTTGTAGTTGTTTTAACCATTGTTGCGGTCAACACAAAATTTTCTGTGATTTCTTTAACGACTTTCTTTTCAGTACAGCTCATTGCCAAACCAAGAAATAAAGTAGAAAGGACATAATATTTATTTTTCATTTCAAAAAGTATTATAATTTAAAACACTATTAAGTTCCTCAGCAGTTAAAGCAACCCTTTTTTTTAATTCATTCAATTGTAAGGACATCATATTATAGCTTTCCATGAAGTCAGTAAATTCTAAAATACTTACGTTTCTTTTCTGAAAATTTAATAAAATTCCTTTATAAACTTCATCAAAATCTGCAATCGTGGTTATTGGTAATTGCTGATAATTGATTTTGGCTTCTTTCCATTTATTTAAATTGGTGGCTATTTCAGTTTGTAATCTTTGGGTTAAATTTTGTTTATCCGCTTTGGATTGTTGCAGAATCACTCCCGCTAATTGAATATTTCCTTTGTTCCGATTCCATAAATTTAAGGGGATTCCAAACGTGGCATTTACTTGATTATTGAAAGCACCACCTCTTTGGTCGTAAGAAAGTCCAACGGTTAAATCTGGCTTGGTGAGTGATTTTTGCCACTTTATATTCATTTCATTGGATTCAATATTCTTATTTGCCAACAAATAATCAGGGCGATTTTCGAGGGCAATTATTGTTAATTCCCCTACTGTTCCAAGGTTTTCTTTGGTGTATTTTATAAAATTAGTCTCATCATAAACAGGTACAATATCATCCGTTTCGTTCAAGATTAATTTCAAAGTATTTTGTTCTTGCAGGGTATTGTTGATAATTTCAATTCGCTCATTTCGGAAAGAAATCAAAAGTGATTGTAACCTCACTAACTCCTTCAAAGGTACATTTCCTTTTTTGGTTTGTTCGGCGTAGGCTTTTACTAATTCTGATATTTGAGAAATCTGTAAATCAGTGGTTTCAATTTTCTTATTGTTAAAATAAACTGTATAAAAACTTTGTCGCAATTGGTATTTTAAATTGCGTAACAAGTCCTGAAAGTCAAGTTCGGCTAATTGTTCATTGATTTTGGCGAGTTCTACTTGATTTTTCTTTTTATTACCCAGATATAGTATTTGCTGAATGGCTAGGGCTTTCTGACCACCACCCGCAACGTCTAAAACTCGTCCCTCGGTAGGATTAATGAGGTTTAATTCACCTGAGAAGAAAGGCAATTCCCAAATTTTAGCTTGAATGGTTTGTGCTTTTGCAGCATCAATATTATAGTGTCGAGCGAGGAGTAGAAGATTATTTTTCAGAAATTGTTCTTCGCTTGCTATTAAGTTGAATTTTCTCTGAGCATTTGAAAATTGATTAATCAGCAAAAGGATAAAAAATCCTATAAATTTCACTTTCATTGTTAATAAATTATTTAAAGAGTTGTATTGAGTAAATTTATTTAAAATTAGATTTTTTGATTAAAAAAAATAATAATACAAAGATAAATGGGTTGTATGACAATTTAAGCTAAATTGTTATACAACCCATTTTTATATTTAGTGTGGTGATTATTAATTCTTACGTGCTGCCAGTTTATGTTCTGAAATAGCAACGTGGTTATCTAAACCAATGATGTAAACTTGTCCACCTGAAGCTTTATAATCATATTCAAAGTGATGAAGATTTTCCATCACAGAATGGTCAATCATCTTAGTATTCTTCAAATCAATTGTCACTTTAAATCCAGGAGGAATAGCATCTAACTTACTTTTAATACCCATATAATTACTGAAAACGGCTGATTTATCAATTTCTACTAAATATTCATCGTCAGTAAAAGATACTTGCGTGGGAGCTTTAAAAAGTGTTTTCAATAAATCCCATTCCACAACATTGATTAACATTTGCAGGGCAATTCCTGCGGCAATTCCCACTAATAAATCTTCATATAAAGTGAAGAAAATAGTAATTAAAAATATGGCTAATTGCTCTTTTCCAATTTTGAAAGTGTTAATAAATTCTCTTGGGTGAGTTAATTTAATACCAACTGTGATTAACATGGCCGCCAAAGCTGTATTTGGAATTAATTCAATTAAATGCGAGGCAGCGAGTAAAAAAGCCAAGATGAAAAAACCGTGAAAGAAATTAGCCCAACGAGTTTTTGCCCCGTTACCTACGTTTGAAGAACTACGAGCCACTTCCGAAATCATTGGTAATCCACCTAAAATAGCTGCCAATGTATTGCCAATTCCAATGGCAATTAAATCTTTATTAGTATCTGATTTGCGACGAAATGGATCTAACATATCAATGGCTTTCACCGTTAATAAAGATTCCAAAGAGCCTACTAAGGCAAACATAATCACATATTTAACGAATATTCCTGTTTGAGCAAAACCGCTAAAATCAACGTTCACTTTAATATTATCCAATAAATTTCCAATATGTACAAGTGCGTAGGCAGGTTCGGTAGACTGAAAATCCATCAATAATTCGGCAGGAATAGCCAATAACAAAACCACCAATGGAGCGGGGATTTTTTTGATAAGCGTATTCTTAATAAAAGGCCATCCTAACATAATAGTTAAACTAATCACACCAATTAAAGTGGCTTTTGGGTCAAGGTGCATTAAGAAATCTGGAATGGAAGCCAATAGTGCAAAAGGTCCTTTGCCCTTAGTCATTGCTGGAGCAACGTCCAATAATACTGGAATTTGCTTGGCAATAATGATTAAACCAATAGCAGCCAACATTCCATGAATGGCTGAAAGTGGGAAAAAATCGGCTAATTTACCCAATTTCAAAACTCCAAAAAAGATTTGTACAATCCCTGCAACAACCATTGCTCCGAGTGCTAAATGCCAACCCGTTTCGCCACCACCAAAATCAGCAACTGCACCAGCAACAATCACAATTAAGCCTGCGGCAGGTCCTTTGATTGTCAGGCGTGAACCTGAAATTAAACTTACTACAAGTCCGCCAATAATGGCAGTAATGAGTCCCATAATCGGTGGGAACTCAGAGGCTTTGGCAATACCCAAACTCAAAGGTAAAGCCAATAAAAATACGATAAAGCCAGACATGGCATCGGTTGAAAAGTTCTCTTTAAGTCCTTCAATACCGTCTTTTGGGAGGGATGATTTGTTGTTAATTTCCATGATTTTATTTAGTACAGGCGTATGCTATACGCCTATACCAATTTATTTTTTAACAAAAGAAAAATTAGTGTAATATGATAATCTAATGGTTGGGTTACTCTCTTCAATAGTATCTGGAAAGTTCCAAATATTTTGATGTATATAACTGATTTGTAATTGGTTATGTGGATTTATATTATACCCAAAACCCGCAATAATTCGGTTTTGGTTTAATAAAGTTGCTCCAACATTGTTATCTGCATTTGGAACTGCCGTAATTGAACCGATATTCAAAAAGACTTCATCACCCAAAATTCCGAAGAGTTTTGTGGTTTTCTTTTCGTCTTTTATTAATGGATAATTCAATAAAAGCATGTACCGAAAACGATTTCTGAAGACATACCGGTCAATATTATATGACCCATCTACATCCTTCACAGCAACTCCCACATAGCGATTTTCGTCTCTTAATCTGTTTGTAATCTTCAAATCTCCGAATTGATGTACAAATTGAGCTTGAAGCCAAATATGATTTTCTGGAATTGGCGTTTTATTCATGGCTGGATTTCCATATACATAAGTCAAATAATGTGAATATCCTAAACTACCCGTCAAATGCTTCGTTAGTTGATAATCAAGTGAAGGACGAACAAAATATTGCTGTTTTTCTGAAAATCCATTGGCAAAACGAAATGTTGTTTCAAACGTGAACGATAATTTTTTGGTAAGCATATTCTTGCCAAAATAATGTAGCCAAATGTCATTGTTTTGGCTTTGTACAGCCTGTGTGTATGCTTTTGATGAAAATATTAAAGCTAATATGCTGATAATGAGATATTTATTTATATTCTTTTTCATGATTTTATTTTTGTAGGGGCGTATCGCA
>JANXRS010000032.1 GCA_025356745.1 Arcicella sp. | reverse complement strand
TATTTATGTTAACATAAACCTAAAACCAGATTCAAATTTTCATCAATTTATTATTTCTGGCAAAATTACAGTTATAAAATTGTACTATTCATTGATTTTAAACTCAAAATTGCATTTTTAAATGCGTTCAACCTGAAATTTAAACAAAAGAGGATACTAAGGTCCTAATCATTTGTATATTTATTTTGATTAATTAAAAAACAAGCCCTGTACTCATTGAAATCAAAGAAATAATGGCTTATTAGAGAGAAATTAAAAATCAATACGGCCGAAATGATTTTTGAAGAGAAAGATAGCTTTATTGAAGCATGGTTATATAATGGTTCCATAAGTTGTTACTTAGTGCAGAATTAATCACTAATTAACAACTTTACTAACCACTACTATTTCGGTTTAACATCGGAATAAACAATTTTTGAATTACCATCAGCCTGTTGCTCAACAACCATATATTGATATTTTTTCTCTAAAAAATCTGGCTTGGGATTTGAAAATATGGAGATATTTTCACTTTTTTCTTCTTTCAATTCATCTTCAATCACTTGAACATCCTTCTCATTTCCAAGTGAAATTACTTTCATAGTCACATTGGCAATCCCAGAACTAATTAATCCTAAATCTTTGGCAGCTAAGTAGGATAAATCTATTAATCTTGATTTTGAATGAGGTCCTCGGTCGTTTACTCGCACGATGGTTTTCAAACCATTATTACGATTGGTAATCTCCAATAAAGTTCCGAAAGCATAAGTTCGATGGGCAGCGGTACGTTGAGTGGCTCGATAGCGTTGTCCGCTTGAGGTACGTTTTCCTTCAAATTTTTTAGCATAAAACGAAGCGATGCCAACATGGGCTTTATCGTCTGATGAAGGATTGATTAAATTAACGAGAGCAATAAATACGGTAACATAAGCACTTTTAAAAATCATAATGGAGAAGCAACTCAAACTATTTAACCTACTGATTGTCAGTAAATTAAATAAAAAAAATGTTTTAACTGCTTGTTAGTTAAGAATTAATTGAATCATTGAAGTCACTTTCCGTAATGGAAAAAAAACTGTCGAAATCAATTTTACTATAAAAATGTGAACACAAATTTAATAATAAAATCCCAAAAAGCCAAAATTTGAATTTTTCAAACCCTTATTCTCCCCCTTTATACTACCCCAAAAATACAATATTCGCATAAATATTTAAACACATTATGTGGGTAAATTCGCTCGTACTTTAGAATTTAGCTAGTTTACAAAGAATGATGGTATATTAATTGAGTGGTTGATAAATATTAAAAAAGGCATATCTCAACCAACTGAGATATGCCTTTTTTAACTTCTAATTCTTAAATTAAGTTATTTTTAATATAATTATAACTCAATTTAACACTCTTATATTTATCGTCCATATAAATTTGGTCTTGCTCTACAAAGATGTATTTAACGTCTTGTGTATGAGCAAAAATATCTTTAAAATTTACAGCTCCTGTGCCTACTTCTATATATTTTATCTCACGCAAAAATTCAAAAATTCCTTTTTTAGTAGTTTCAGGATATATGCCAATAAAGCTCCCTATTTATATCGATTCATAAAATAGATAGTCATTTCAGCATAACAGCAGAAGCATCTTTCTTCTTTACACTCAAACTCCACATTGAAAGTATAACTAATATCACGTAAACAATTGATATACAGTAGGATAAAATAATAAAGAAATCAAGATAATTAATACTTTTTTGGAAAAAATTTTTATAAAACAGTACCAAAATACTACCCATGTAAGCGTAATAATCAGCAAAAGTTATCAAAAAACCTACCGTTCCAGATTTCTTAAAAGTAGCAATCATCCGTTCAAAATAGAGGCTATTACACATGGCATAAGCCATATATACGCCCAAACCCAAAGTTGTGAGCCATACAACGGGCGATAAGATTTTTTGCTGAAAAAGTAATGTACTTACACCAATTAAAACTCCTCCTGCCAACATTAATAATTGGATAATCACGAAGGCCTTGTAATTATTTTGTACCCAACGCATGGAAGCCATCATCAATAAAACGATGATGGCAATGGGCGTTTCTGTCTGCGTGAAAATAGCTGAATTATTACCGTAACCCAATAATTTCCAAATTTCAGGAGTGAAATTATCTCTAAATTCTCGGAAGGTAGTGAGGAGGACATAAGAGATAACAAAAATGGTCATACTTAACGCAAATTCTTTAATAAATGCCTTTCTATCAGCCTTTTGCATGGGTTTTCGTTCAGTACGGCTTTCCTTATCTTCGTTGGTGGGCGGAGGAATTTGTCCCATCAACCAAACACAAATCCCGAAAGGCACAATCATAATGGCACAAGCCACGAAGGGCATCCAAAACTGACTTACTTCCAGACTTGTCATTACCCATTTGCCGACACTTTTCGCAAAGCCTGAACCCATAATAAAGGAAGCCGTCAAAACTGCAACCAGTAAATCTGTCGTTTTTCTACCCTCCAAAAATCCTAAAATTGTACCGTAAACCATGCCTAAAGGAAGACTGGCTAAAAAGATAAAAAACAGGTTATATGGGGCAGATGTGAGAGCAAAAAATAAATAACAAATTAGAGATAAACTAATCATTATCAGCAAGTTACGTAAACGTTTTTCTGGCAACATTTCCGAAACATACTTAATACCTAAACCTTTAGAAACGGCAAAACCCAAAACTTGTGCGGTAATAATAAGTATCTTAAAATTTACACCAATAAATACCAAATCTTCATACGTTGCTGCCGTGTATGCTCGCCTAAATGGATAGAAACACATATAGGTAAAAAAGGCAGTAACTGAAGCAAATAAGGTTTGATTAAAGGAACTACGGTTGATAATTTCGCTGAGTTTTTGGGGCATAATATAAATGGTTTCTCAAAGATAGGTTTTTGAAAGAGAATTGTCATAGAATGCTTTTCACCAAGACTCAAAGCATTCAACACATTTGGATACTTTAAGGTAATTTTGGCAATACCATTTGATTCTGGAAAAATATTTTAAACCATTTTCTTTAGAATAAATAATTTTAAAACTGCTAACTTATTATTCACAACAGGTCACGTATTTTTTGTAGCAGGTTTAAAAGTCCACGCTACAATTCTACTAATTTTTTGTCCTTGTGCCATATCAATAGTCTGAATATCAAGGGCTTTCACACTTTTTAAGGCCCGATAAATACTGGGTAAATGCTCTTTTTTGGAGATTAAACTCGTAAACCAAACACACCTTTCAGGGATAGTAGCAGACTCTTGAATCATTTTTATGACAAATTTTTCCTCTCCACCTTCACACCATAATTCAGCATTTTGCCCTCCAAAATTTAAGATAGATTTTGATGTATTTTTACCTCCTAAATTCTTGATTTTTCGTTGTGTTCCTTGGGTTGCTTCTTCCAATGAAGTATGAAAAGGTGGGTTACAAATGGATACATCAAAAACTTCATCGGACATGATAATTCCTTTAAAAATGTTGTTGGAAGATATTTGTAGTCGAATCTCAATTTTACCTACAAGTGAGTCATTATCAACAACAATTTTCTCTGCTGATTGAACCGCAACGGGATCAATATCGGAACCTACAAAGTTCCAACCATACGCAGCACTACCAATAATTGGGTAAACACAGTTGGCTCCAACGCCAATATCAAGCACTTTTACAGACTTTCCTTTAGGAATAATTCCGTTATTATTTAAAGCTAAAAGGTCTGCAATATAATGGATATAATCTGCCCGTCCAGGAATCGGCGGGCAAAGATAATTTTCTGGAATATCCCAATAATGAATATTATAAAAATGATTCAAAATAGCTTTATTAAGCATTTTTACCGCTTTCGGATTGGCAAAATCAATCGTTTGAGAATCGTATTTATTGATAAAAACGAAAGGTTTAAGTTCAAAACAGCTATTGATTAATTGCTTAAAATCATACAGAAAACGATGCGGATTTCGAGGGTGAAGATTAGTTTTTTCGGGGAGAATTTGAGTATTTTTCATTTTTTACTGATAAACCAAGCCCAAGCAATTAATACAAATTGAATGGGTAGACGAATTAAAGCCACTTGATGACTTCCAATGGAAGGTTTTTGTTTAAAAATATCAACAATATGAAGGGGTAAAAATAATAACATTAACACCAATATTCCCAAAGTTGCCCAGCCACGGAATGAAGGAATAAATACGCCTAAACCACAAACAATTTCTAAAATTCCTGCTAAATAATTGATCAATTGAACAGGTAAAAAATTTGGAATGAATGGAAAATAAATTTCTGGATTTTGGAAATGATTGACACCAGCAAAAATCATAATTGCACCAAAGAGGAAAGTTAGGATTAGTTTAAAGATTTTCATTTTATAATAGTTGAATAATTATTAACTCATTTATCTCACCTCTAAAATTGCCTCTGAAATTATTTCAATAGGTCAATCCGTAAATATACTTATTTTGTTCAATAAGTTAATGTTTCTGTTGAACTACGAACTACTTTCAATAATTTATTAAACGGGTAGAAATTCCCATATTTGATTTTAATTATTGAATATTAAAACCTAAAAACCTCCCCAGTTTGATTACTGAAAAGGTTTTTAAGTTAAATTATTTGACATGAGTTATTTTGGCAATTCATACATTTTTGGCAATTCATTCAATAGTACGGATTTGGGTTTTGCTACATACGTTTTAAAATCAGGAGCAGTTATACCCGCTGGCGAAGGAACAAAGTAGGCATTTTTATCATTCCCCCAAAACATTACAAAACTGAGTTCTACATTATTATTGGTAGTTGCAGGATATACCCAATCTGAAAACCAACCCGTAATTGGACTGTTAGTACTTGTAATTTGATAACCTGTTTCGGTTAAAGCAGCAATTTTACCTCTTGCTTTTGCCAAATCTGAAATTACACCTAATTTTTTATTTGCAATCATTACACCATTTGTTACTTTACCACTCAAATCCCAATAATTGTCCATGCCCAATACATCTACATATTCATCACCAGGATAACGGCTTAAATACTTTGCTTCGGTATCGTAAGTATTATCAGGACCAAAAGCAAATAGTAAGTTGTGAACACCCTTGGTAGTTTTCAAATAATCAACTGTGAATTTATACATCGTTTTATATTCTTCGGGCGAACAAAAATCTGCTCCCCACCAAAACCAACTCCCATCAAACTCGTGAAATGGTCTGAAAATAACGGGAATTAATTCGCCTTTACTTCCTTTTAATCTGCCAAACACCAAAGCGATTTTATCCAATTTTTTCTTATACCACTCATGATAAGTGCCACCTGGCATAATACTCTTGAAACCATTCATTTTTTGAGCGTTAGTCATTTCACTCACATAAAAGCTTTTTTCTTCGATAGGTTCTCGTAGATGCCAACAAAAAGTATTGATAACTCCTTTGTTATATGCCTTAATTACAGCATCAATAGTTTTTTGTTCTTGTTGAAAAAACCAATTACTCGGTTTTTCGTCATTCATTTTGTCAGTAATAAACATAAAATCTGAACCCAATATTGCAGGATCTGAGCCAGTAGTCTTTTTAATGTCAGAATCTCCGCCAGCATCTTGATAAAAATCAGTAAAGGCTCCTTGCTGGCCAATGGCAATTTTGGTTTTAGCTAATTTTTTGAGATTGTAGAACATTGCGACCGTCTCTAGCGTGGCATCTTTATCCACCAAGAAGGTTTTTACATTGGCCGTTGTCATGTTTGGTTCCGTAATAGAAGGAGTAACAGTCGTTATTGGCGTTACAGGTATGACCGCAGGCGGAGGAGTCGGTTCATCTTTCGATGAACAACTTAAGGAAGCCAATAACAAAGCAGCGATAAGTATTTTATTACTATTTATTTTCATTATTTACAAGATAATTTGTTAAAAAATTGAAATAAATTACTCAATTTCTAAGAAACAGCTATACTGCTTTATGGATAGGTATTATTTTTAAGTCCTATCATTATCTATATCATTATGGAAATTCATACTACTCAATTTTTAAAGGAAGACCAACTATTTGCATCTCATTATCAATAAAAATTTGTACCATTTCTTTTGGAGTTGGTTCATGATTTAAAGAGGAGACTGCTACGAAAAATTCTTCCATTTTTCCTGCGGGTTGAAAAATAACTGTCATTCTACCTTTTTCTGAAACTTGCGTCCAAGCGTGAGGCACTTTTTTGGGTAAAAATATACTATCCCCAACACTCAATTGAAACTTCTCCTCTCCAACTTGAAAATAATATTCACCTTCAATTATATAAAAAGTTTCATCTTGGAAAGGATGAATATGTAAAGGTGTACCTTTCCCCTGCGATAATGAAGTTTGCTCAAACATGGCAAAACCTCCATCAGTATCTTTTCCTGATATTTTCACATCCAGAATATTTGAGTTAACTCCTTTCAACTTGATATGTCCATGAATTCTACCTTCGCCCGCTTTCACTTTGAAACCTTTGTCAGTCCTCAAATTTTCATTTTCGATACTTGATTTTGCTGAAACAGGAAACGCTGATGCAGCTAATATTGATACGATAAATTTGTTCCTTTTCATTTTTTTACGACTTAAGGTTTTGTCATTAAAATTTATGGAATTATCATTAGTGGCTAAAAATTGTATCAGTTAAGGACAATGAATTCGTATTTGTTTTCTCTGCTTCTCTGAATAACAGAGAATAACAGCCAACAAGGTTTAACTTAATTTAATTATTAAAATAGCTTCATTCGTCTAATTTGACTGGAAGGAGAGCCTTTTGTTTCTAAAATAGTTCTGGCTTTTAAGGTAATATGAATACTTTTATTTTAGTTGAAAACCACACTCGTTCCAATTTTCATTAGAACGAGCATAATTCAAAAATTCCTATTTCCCATTCACAATACTTATCGTTTTTTTATCTACTCCAACCCCCGTAATCGTTAAAGATTTCCAAGTTTTCGGGAGTTTAATGTCTTTGATTTGAGTAATTCCTTCTTCGCCAATATCCAGACCTCCAAAGCCATTTAAAAGCGTTTGCAAAAAACCTCCGGCACCCGTGGCAAAATAAGGATTTGTACCTCCTGCGGTTTCTGATATTACACCAAAGGGTGGAACTTCATTGGGTTTATAGCTTTTAGTAAAAAGTTCAAAAGCTTTATCCGTGTTGTTTAAGCGAGCATGAAGAATACACAAAACAGCTTGCGACATGGCTGGTCCATCGGGTGACATTCGGGCTTCATAATAATCTAAATCTTTCTTAATTAATTCTTTTTCGACCACTTGATGCATTGGGTATGACAATAAGTTTACATCAGCTTGTTTAATAGTTTCACCGTTGTAAGTCGCATGCTCTTTCGTTACACCGTCAGCATTTCTCAAAATTACTAACCCGTTCATTACTTCCTCCCACTTTGGATTTGGAATAATTTTCAGTTCATCAGCGGCATCCATCGCATAATCTAAAACCTCTTTTGCCATGCCATTGGTATAGGCATTATCGTCCACATTTTCCGCCCATTCGTCTGCACAGACAACGTTGATAATATGATACTTTCCGTCCGTTCCCTTTTCTGCACGGCTTATCCAAAAATCCGCAACTTCTTTTAACATTGGGTATCCACGAGTTCTGAGCCATTCTTTATCTTTCGTTACTTCATAATATTTCCAAAATGCCCAACCAACATCACCTGTGATATGGTGTTGAAAAGGACCCGTTAAAGCCCAAACTGGTGTGGCTTCTTGTCCTTTATCATCCGATTCCCAAGGAAACATTACGCCCTTATATCCATGAGATTTTGCATTAGCTCGGGCAGATTCCATGCGTTCAAAACGATATTCTAAAAGTGATTTTGCCATTTCTGGATGCAAAACTAAGATGGCGGGGTACATCCAAATTTCAGTATCCCAAAACACGTGACCATTATATCCTAAACCAGAAAGTCCCATTGGCGAAAGACTATACGCCTGACCTTCACGGCAGAAAGAATATAAATGATACATCGCAAAATGAGCCGCCCGTTGAGCTTCTGCATCGCCTTCAATTTTAATGTCGGAAGTCCATAATTTCGCCCAAGCTTCTTTATGACGATTTAATAAACGGTCGTGTTTTTCCAAAGCTGCATAAATCGTAAGTCTTTCTGCTTCGTTTTGTGGGTCGGGCGTTTGTTCAGTTGAAATCGTTGAACCCACAATGCTGAATGCATAAGTTTCACCCGCAATCATCTTTTTCGTGAATTTCAAACGGTGCATTCCGTAATCCCATTCTTCGTGAATCAATTGCGGTTCTTTACCCCTTTCTTCGCTGAAAATAAAAGAGTTAGAGGCTGCCAAAGTATGTTTACCCGTTGGAGATTTTGCCACCGAAGTCATCAAAGGAATCAAAGCGTGCGGACGGTCAATGAGGGCATAAGCGTTTTTGACATCACGTAACATATCGGGGGCAGACATCACACTGTGAGGTGTAATTTCACAGTCTTTCTTGGCTTTTACCTCCACATCAATCATCATGGTGAAAGGTAAATGACGTAATGCCATCACGGAATATTTAACTGAAACTTTATCCTGATAATCAAAAGTAGTCGTCAGAATAGCATTTTTCATGTCTAACGATTGCTCGTAATTACTAATATCAGCCCGTCCTAAACGGCGTGTATCTACTTCCAAATCCATATTAGCGAATTCAAAAGTTTTCAGAATATTAGATACCCGTCCACGTCCGTAGGTATCAAAAGCACCGTTCAGCACAACGTCTTTCACCTTCAAAGGTTCGGGTGATGAAACAATTCCAATCATACCATTGGCAACGGTTACACCATAATAATTATTTGGATTAATTTTATCGGCTTTCACAATCCAAGGATCTTGGGCAAAGAGCTGTGAGCTTTGAGCGATGAGTATTAACAAACAAAATAATATTTTTTTGGTCATTGTATTTAATTTTATAAAAATGGGAAAATCAATTTTCGACCTATTTCAGTAGAAGATTGAAAAAGGCTTATTTGGATAGGTAATTGAAATTGTTATGTATTAATTTACTTCGCTGAAATAACCTCAATATCAAAAACTAAGGGAGAATATCCTAGAATACTTGAACCAGAACCTCTTGAGCCGTATCCTAATGCTGAGGGAAAAATTAGCGTTGCCTTTTCTCCAATTTTCATTTTTGCTATTCCTTCTTCAAAACCAGCAATTGCTCCTCCCGATCCTAAAACGAAGGAAAAATTACCTGCATCAAATTGTTTATCTGTCAATAATCTTCCTGCGTAATTGACATAAATGGTTTGTCCTTTTGCCACTTTCACACCCGATGGGTTCGCTTTTGTCAAGATATAACGTAATCCAGAGGGTATTTTCTCAGTAACAATTAGTTTTTTTGAAGAAATATATTCCTCTATTTTTTGATTTTCTTGTTCGGGCGTGAGCGTTTCTTCACTCCTACAGCTTGAAATTAATACTGATAAAAAAGCAACGAAAAATAATCTTGATTTAAACATTTGAATGGGTTTTTAATTATTTGTCAAAGGTAAATTAAAGTTTGGGCTTTTTCAAAAAATGGTTTTAAGTCTATGGTAAGTTTTTAAAATATTCTACAATCAAAGTACCCTTCAATTGCATTTAAAGTCGTTTTGATTATAGAATATTAGACTTAATACTGTAAAAATCCACTGTTAACAAAGAATAAATCTCCACCCGCAAAAATGAGTTTTTTAATTTGTCCATAAATTCCATTCACAAAAATAGTATGTCCTCCTTTAATGGTTACATCATCTGTGGTAGTCGGCACACAATTACAATCCCAAGTTTTCACATTGTTGCAATCTCCAGATGCCACACTTTTAATTCTAGGATTTACAATTCCCCCAGAAATAGTAATTTTATAATCCTCGGTTTCTCCGTAGCCTAAACCTCTGCAAGGATTAGTTGTTACAGCAGCATAGTTTAATCTTACTCTGATATGAGTATCTCCATTTTCGGTATTTGTCGGTACAATAAATGTTCCAGTTCTTGCTGTACCACCATCCACATACGCACTTGGGTCTATAAACACTATTTCGGTTGAACTAAAAGTACTGTCTCTATTAAAATCAATCCAAACGGTTATGGCATCTAACTGTGGATTGGCTAATGACGCACTAAAAGATAAGCCATACGTATTTCCTGCAACAATATTTGCGGTCGCTACGGTTGAGGTATAATCTGAATAACCAGTTCCAACACAAGCCGAAGTACTGTTAATCAGATTTATTACCACAGCTTTTAATTTTACATTAGAAATAAAATCCTCTTCAGTACAATTTGAAGCTAAGTCTACACAATAACCATTTCCAAGCTAGTGATTAGATAATTTATTGATAAATTACCCAGTCAAGTAATGTCTACGTAATAGGCTACCATATTTGGTAGAAATCAAAAAAGTATCATTAAATTTAAGTTTTTTTATTGTTCTTTCAAAAGAAGCTAAACTTATTTATATATTCTACATTAAACCTTATAAATTCTGGTTTTGAAAATATAAAATTAAGTATTTTGTTAAAAAATGAAATACTACACCCAAATTGGGTACAAATTCGTCATTAGTAAAAATATTATTCTTATGAGAAATTTAAATTTATTATTAATAGCAACTATCATCTTATTAGTATCATGTACAAATTTAATTCCTGATACTCTGTTTACAGGGAGATGGGGAGGACAGGGTATTTCTGTATTAGTGTCAGACACGCAAGTTACCCTTGATTTTAATTGTGCATCGGGTACAATTAGTAAAAAAGTAATACTAAGTAATAATCTATTTTTAGAAAAGGAACATACACACAAAATTCAGGAAATATGCCTATTAATGCAATTCTACCCGAACCTCAAATTGTCCAGTATGAAGGAAATTTATCAGGCAGTAACCTTTCATTAGTAATAAAATCTGAGGATGGGAATACTATCATTGGGGAATATATGATTGTCAAGAACGAAAGTGGTAAAATTATTAGATGTATGTAAGTTAGTATAGGTCTAAGTTAGGCTAAAATGGTATACAGATTTCAAAAAAAATCTTGAAATCTGTATACCATTTTTAATTTCACAAAGCTATTTCTTGACATTCCCCTAATTTTTATCGAAATTGGATTTTTATCGTAAACTAAAAATACATGAAATTACTTTTTACTAAATCGCTACTAATTGGTATCGCCATTTTATCTCCTTTCTCTCAAACAAACGCCCAAAAACTCAAAACCGATTTATTCAAAAACATGAAAGCTCGTGCCATTGGTCCAGCGGCTATGTCGGGAAGAATTACGGCTATTGATGCCGTTGTGGCTAATCCTGACATTATTTATGCAGGGGCAGCTTCGGGAGGCGTTTGGAAAACTGAAAATGGAGGTACAACTTGGACTTCTATTTTTGACGAAAATCCAATCATTAACATTGGGGCAATTGCCGTTCAACAATCCAATCCATCAGTCGTTTGGGTGGGAACAGGTGAAGGAAATCCTCGAAATTCTGTCAATTTAGGTGCAGGTATTTTCAAGTCAATGGACGGTGGAAAAACTTGGAAATCAATGGGTTTGGAGAAAACCAAAAATATTCACCGTGTAATTATTGACCCAACAAATCCCAATGTTGTGTATGTGGGCGTAACTGGGAATCCCTTTGCCGACCACCCCGAAAGAGGCGTTTTCAAGACCCTTGATGGAGGACAAACTTGGGAGAAAATTCTCTTTACCAACGAACATTCGGGCGTGGGTGATATGGTTATGGATCCAACGAATCCAAACAAATTATTTGTGGGAATGTGGGATCATCACCGCACAACTTACGACTTTAAATCGGGTGGAAAAGGTTCTGGATTTTATGTTACTATTGACGGTGGAAAGAACTGGACAAAACTCACAAATAAGCTCAATGGTATTCCAGAAGGAGATTTAGGTAGAATTGGCGTTGCCGTTTCCAAATCTGAACCTAATAGGGTTTATGCCCTAATTGAATCCGCAAAAAATGCCCTTTATCGTTCAGACAATGGTGGTTTTAAGTGGGAAAAAATCAATGATGATGATGCTGAAACCATCAAAGGAAACCGTCCTTTTTACTTTTGGGATATTGCCGTTGACCCTAAAAATGAAAATCGTGTTTATGGTATTTTTCAGATGATTTCGATGAGTGAAGATGGCGGTAAATCTTTCAAAGTGATTGTTCCTTACGAAGGCGTTCACCCTGACCATCACGCCTTTTGGATTCATCCCGAAGACCCGACCTTTATTATTAATGGGAATGATGGCGGTGTGGCAATTTCCAGAGATAGAGGCAAAAAATGGTCGTATGCTGAAAGCCTTCCGTTAGGTCAATTTTATCATGTTAATGTGGATAATGAAATGCCTTACAACGTTTATGGTGGCTTACAAGACAATGGTTCTTGGCGTGGACCTGCCTATACTTGGCAAAATGGCGAGATTAGAAGTTGGCATTGGCAAACCGTTTTGGGAGGCGATGGTTTTGATGTAATTCCTGATAATGAGAATGCGAGGTACGGTTATGCGATGTCGCAGGGCGGAAGTTTGGCAAGGTATGATACTGAGACAGGAGCAGATATAACCATTAAACCAACCGCCCCCGACCTCAAAACTCGTTTACGTTTCAACTGGAATGCAGGAATTGCACTTGACCCAATCGACAAGAAGACAATTTATTACGGCTCACAATTTTTGCATAAATCAATGGACAAAGGCATGAATTGGGAAACCATTTCTGGTGATTTAACCACTGATAACAAAACTCAACAAAAGGCTTCCGACGAAAGTGGAGGAATGACGATTGATATAACTTCTGCGGAAAATCATAACACTATTTTGTGCATTGCCCCTTCTCCTGTAAAACAAGGAGTAATTTGGGTAGGAACGGACGATGGTAACGTGCAAGTAACGCAAGACGGCGGTAAAACATGGGCGAACGTTACGCCGAAAATCACAGGTTTACCTAAAGAATCTTGGATTCCTCAAATTCGGGCTTCTACTTTCAATGGTTCAGAAGCTTTTGTGGTTGCCAATAATTACCGTCAAGGAGATATGAGTGCTTACGTTTTCAGAACGAAAGATTTCGGACAAACGTGGACTCGTTTAGTAGATGATAAGAAGGTAACGGGTTATGCCTTAACTATTCAACAGGATATGGTTGAACCAAAACTAATGTTTGTTGGTACCGAACAAGGACTTTGGGTAAGTGTGGACGAAGGGGCAAATTTCACCCAATGGAAAGCAGGATTCCCTCCCGTTTCCACCATGGATTTAGCCATTCAAGAACGGGAAGCTGATTTGGTGATTGCCACTTTCGGAAGAGCAATTTATGTATTAGATGATATTCGTCCGCTCAGACAAATTGCTTCAAATAATGGTAAAATGTTAAACCAAAAAATTGCCGCTTTTAACCAAGCAACGGGCTACATGGCAAATTATAGAGATGCGGCAGGAGCAAGTTTTGCGGGTGATGCCAATTATTCTGGCGAGAATCGGAAGAAAGGTTTTAAGTTAAATTACTTCTATAATCCTCCGAAAAAAGATACCGTTTCAAAATCTTCAACGGATAAAATTGATGCTAAAACCAAAACGGATACAAAGATTGCTGAAGTTAAAAAAGATACTACAAAAAAGGTAACAATGAAATATGATACCGTTTATGTGAAAATCTATAATTCCGAAAATAAACTTATCAGAACGCTTCAACACAAACCAGATTCAGTTGGATATCAGTCTGTTATGTGGAATATGACCGAAAAAGGAATTCGTAACCCTGGCGTTCCTAAACCAAAAAAGAATGCCCCTGATGCGAATGGAATTGATGTTTTTGCAGGAAAGTATAAAATCGTTTTTGTGTGTGGCGATGCCAAAGATTCAACGACTATTGAAGTAAAAGATGACCCACGAGTAGTCATTTCCAAAGCAACAAAAGAAACACAAAGAGCTTTGTATAATCGTATGGAAAAGTCAATTAAGCAACTGACCGAAGCAACTGACCGATTGACGGAAGCCGAGGAAATTGCGAAGACGATTCAGAGTCAAGCCAAAGAAAAAGAAGGTAAAGAATTTGAAGATTTGGCGAAGGCAAGTAAAACTATTCAGGATTCTATCAAAACGAAAAGGGAGATTATTATTGGCAAAAAAATGGAAAAACAAGGCTACGGCAGACCATATCAAGTGACTCCGCAAGGAAAAATTGGTGAAGCCATGAGATATATTAGTTCAAAGCAAATTGCTCCAACCAAAGATGACCTAACTCTGGTGGAACAATTAGAAGTTTTAACAAAAGATTCCATCGAAAAAATTAATAAATTTTTTGCTGTCAATTGGGCAGATTATCGCAAAAAAGTAGAAGCAACTCCGATGAAAACTTTTAAGGATTATTCACCTATTGGCGATGGAAAATAACTTTTAAAATTTAATTAAATAAAATTGCTTGAATTAGCATTGTATTTTCTTCTTAAAAAAGGACAGTAGGCAAAACTTACTGTCCTTTTTTTGGTGTGAAGCATTCAATCAAAAAATATTATTTTCCTTTAAAAATTCAAATTAAGTTTGGGTCAATTTCAGCAGTATTATCGTGGGTATGATTCCAGCATAAATTGATACTATCATAGGCAATCACCAACCTATGCTCTACAAGGATTATTCTATTGTAAACATTTAAAAGATTTTGCTTTTTACTATTTGGTATTTCTGGAGCAATTTCTTTTACAAGTTCCCGAAAAGTATCCATGGATTATGGCTATCCAATTTCATGAATAATAATTACAATCTGACGAAAAAATTTTGTGGTTTCTATATTTATAATTTTAAAGAAATATCTTAGTAACGTGTAAATAATAAGTTGGTCTGATTAATTTTCAAAATATTGTATCTTCGTATTCAATACTGATTTTTAGTTATATGGAAATTACCCTCGAAGAACGCAATTATTTCAATCAATTAGATGAACGCCAACAACG
>JANXRS010000030.1 GCA_025356745.1 Arcicella sp. | reverse complement strand
TATTTATGTTAACATAAACCTAAAACCAGATTCAAATTTTCATCAATTTATTATTTCTGGCAAAATTACAGTTATAAAATTGTACTATTCATTGATTTTAAACTCAAAATTGCATTTTTAAATGCGTTCAACCTGAATAATTTATAACCAAAATATTTTTTATGAAAAAGATTTACCTATTTTTATTAGTAACCTTACTTGCGGGTATAACCAGTTGTACAGATACTAAACAAATCACTGACCTTCACGACCAAGCCCGTAGGCTAGAAGTACAAGTACAAAAGGAGCGTCAAGAAAATGCAGAATTGAGTAGTTATCGTTTCAGTATGGAAAGCCAATTCAAACGTAAAAACGAAGATTATGTAAAATGTCAAGAAGACGGAAAAGATGACTTTGAATCTTTAAGTAAAAAATATGGTGAATTGGAGTCTGATTATGATAAACTTCAAGTGGCATATAAATCTTTGAATGAAGCAAACGATGCTAGTAAAAAAATATCTGCCCGTGTAATTGATGATTTAGAGGAAAAAATTAAGCAAATAAAAAGTTCTGAAGAGGCAGTAGCCAGTACGTCAAATTCTCACAATCCTCGTATAAAACGGAAGAAAAGAAGAAGATAATCATATAAAATATTGCTTTAGTTTAAGGAAGGCTTCGTTTTATACGAAGCTTTCCTTTTTGTATAAACCTTATTTAACATTTACATTTTCCATATAATCAACCACTAAACTTGCCATGGATTTCATGCCTAAAACAAAGCCAGCTTCATCAATATAAAAATCAGGAGTGTGATGTGGGGCAGTTTCTCTTTCAGGTTTTCCTTTGGTCGCTCCCCCCAAAAAGAAGAATAAACCTGGTACTTTTTGTTGATAAAATGCATAATCCTCTGCACCCGTTGCCGCAGCTGTGATAGAAACATTTTCTTTACCTGCAACACTTTCCAAAGTCGGAATCATTTTTTCAGTCAAAGCAATATCATTAAATGTAATTGGGCACATTTTTGTAATTTTCACTTCCGCCGTTGCTCCTGCACTTTGAGCAATATTTGTGGCAATTTGAGCTATACGAGCATGAATCATGTCCTGCACGGCAGGGTCGAGCGTACGAATTGTTCCATTCATGTTCACTTCCTCAGGAATAATATTACTCCTGACTCCACCCGTAATTTGTCCGACCGTAACGACTGCCGCTGATTCTGTAAGTGGCGCATTTCTACTAACAATTGTTTGAAGACCCATCACAATTTGTGAAGCTGTTACAATGGGATCAACGCCTTGCCATGGACTTGCCCCGTGCGTTTGCTTGCCTTTGACCTTTATTTTAAACCAGTCAGAACTCGCCATGGTTCCTCCTGGACGGTATCGGATTTTACCAACTTCAGTTTGGGCGTTAATGTGTAATCCAAAAATTACATCTACTTTTGGATTTTCTAGTACTCCCTCTTTTATCATTAAAGCGGCGCCACCCTCTTCGCCTTCGGGAGCCCCTTCTTCGGCGGGTTGGAAGATGAATTTGACAGTACCTTTCAATTCATTTTTCATGGAAGCTAAAATCTCAGCCGTTCCCATCAAAATCGCCACGTGCGTATCGTGTCCACAGGCGTGCATAACATCTACGGGCTGTCCATTATATTCGCCAATAGCTTTTGAGGCGAAAGAGATTTCTACCCTTTCTTTCACAGGTAAGCCATCCATATCTGCCCGTAGAGCCACAACTGGACCAGGTTTTCCACCTTTTAGAATGCCGACAACACCCGTTTTCCCAACGCCCGTTTGAACTTCAATTCCTAAGGATTTAAGATGATTAGCTATTTTTTCGGCTGTTTTGAATTCACGATTACCTAATTCTGGATTTTGGTGAAAATGTCTTCTCCAAGCCACTACTTTGGCTTCTAGACTTTCGGCTTTTTGGGCAATTTTGGCTTTTAAGGCTGTAGTATTTTGCCCCTGTAAATTTGCCGAAACAAACCCAATCAATGCCATTAAAGTAATGATTTTTTTCATGTTAATTTTGTAATTTTTAGATTGTTGAGTAATTTGATTATCGTAAGGTACAAAAAAAGTAATGCCGACCCAAAATTAATTGAATCGGCTATTAATTTAACTATCTAGAATCTTTTGAAATAGATTTTACTGTCAAAGAAGTCTGTATTCTATGATAAATATAAAATCATTGACGATTAAACCAGTAATGAAAAACACTTAATAATTAATCCAACAAAGCGACTGAGGGCAGATGCTAACTTGAAATGTTTAAACGATAAACCATTTAGTATATTAAAATTTATATTTCTAAAAGCATCGCTCCGTAAGAATATCCTCCCCCAAAAACGGTAACAATAATTTTATCTCCTTTCACAAATTTATGTTTATTTTCATCCAAGACGATGGCACATCCCGCACACCCTGTATTTCCTAAGTACTGAATATTTGAAAGCATCACATCTTCTGAAACACCCAAGGTTCCAGCCACATTTTTAGAGATTCTAAGATTAGCTTGGTGAGGAGCAATATATTTTATGTCGCTGATTGTAAGGTTATTACGTTCCAAAACTTGTAAACTGGCTTTAGGCATATAGGTACAAGCATTTATAAAAACGTCTTTTCCATAGGGCATTACTATTCCCTTCTCCAGCGGTTTTAAGGTAACACTTTCAGAGGCTTTTCCCACGTTAGCAGCTCCAGCCGTAAGAACGTCTTTTATTTCCCAATCAGTTTCAGAAATCCTTGTTTTCGAGATAGATAACGCCACAGCACCATCTCCCCAAAGATGTCCTGCCTTAGGGTCGTCTTCGTTGTTGTAGGCGGTGTTATGTTCAGATGCCACAATCAAAGCTTTTGTTGCCTTGTTTAAAGCAAAATAGCCTTCCACAATTTCGACGGCATTCAGCAAAGATGAACAAGCAGAAGAAATAGTTACTACAGGAATTTCACTGACGTTAAGGTGATGCTGAACAGCATGACCCAGGGTGAAAATACAATCGTAAGGCGTGTAAGTTGCTCCAATGATTAGGTCAATTTCAGAAATGTCATAAGGAAGAATGGGAATTAATTTATCCACCGCTTCAATCGCCATCGTATGCGTATTTTCTTGGGTTGAGGCTTTGCGACGTTCACGAATACCAGTACGTTCCGTAATCCAATCGTCAGTCAGTCCATTAAGTTGTTCAAAATAGGCATTGGTAATAATTTGCTCGGGCAAAAAGCTGGCAATTGCATTTATAAACATTCGTTTTCTTTAGTTCTATGTTGATGGTTTTTAGTGATTGATTTTATAAGTTTAAAACCCACCACTAAAAACGACTACAAAGAAACTCAATGTTTAAAGATAGAACAAATTTTTCACGGAAAGACACAAATATTACTTGATATAATTATATAATTTTTTGTACTATTTCCATGTTTTTTGTATAAAACTTATAAATGTCAGAAAAATAGTTTAATCTTATTCATACAAAATCAAATTATTAAGCACTATTTACTTCCGCTTAAACCAAACTTTCTTCCCCTTATTCGCTTCATTTGGTTTGGCGGCACCTCTATTTTGATGCTGTTGTTGCGTTGGTTTTGGCACATCCACAATAGGCATGGTACTCATTGGATAATCATGATTTTCGATAACTGGTATTTTTTTGCCAATCAATTTCTGAATATCTTTCAAATACGGAATTTCCTCCGTTTCACAGAATGAAAAAGCTGTTCCATTTGCCCCTGCACGACCTGTACGACCAATTCTATGTACGTAAGTTTCGGGAATATTAGGCATTTCAAAATTAATAACATAAGCCAAATCATCTACATCAATTCCCCTGGCGGCAATATCGGTAGCAACTAAAATACGAGTTGTTTTTGCCTTAAAATTCTCTAAAGCTCGCTGACGAGCATTTTGAGCCTTGTTTCCGTGAATTGCTTCGGCTTTAATATTACTTTTCAAAAGTGTTTTTACTACTTTATCCGCCCCGTGTTTTGTACGAGTAAAAACCAAAGCCGTTTCAATCGTTTTATCCTCCAAAATGTCCAATAATAAGGCATTCTTATTGTTTTTGTCAACAAAATAAAGAGCTTGTTTGATTGTATCTGCCGTAGATGAAACGGGCGTAACTTCTACTTTCTGAGGTTTGTACAAAATGCTATCTGATAGTTTCTGAATCTCAACAGGCATCGTTGCTGAGAAAAACAAAGACTGGCGACGTTCAGGAAGAATGGCAAGTACTTTCTTTATATCATGAACAAAACCCATGTCCAACATACGATCGGCTTCATCCAAAACGAACAACTGAATGTCTTTCAAAGAAATAAATCTTTGGTTAATTAAGTCCAATAATCTCCCTGGTGTTGCCACTAAAATATCCACGCCATTTTGTAAAGCATCGGTCTGTTTCCCTTGTTTTACACCTCCAAAAATAACCGTGTGCGTAAGTCCAGTATATTTACCATACGACTCAAAGCTATCATCAATTTGTATGGCTAATTCACGAGTAGGCGTAATAATGAGGGCTTTTATCGAACGTTTACCCTTATGAAAAGTATGGTTTTTGTGTAATAATTGAAGAATCGGAATGGCAAAAGCCGCTGTTTTTCCCGTACCCGTCTGAGCTACTCCTAAAAGGTCTGTTCCCTGTAAAATAATTGGAATTGCCTGAGCTTGAATGGGCGTAGGCGTTGTATAACCCTCTGCCGTCAAGGCTTTTTGGATGGGTTCGATAAGATTTAATGATTCAAATGACATTGTAATATATTTTGTACTAATAAGGATAAAACACAAATTTACGGAATTAATAAGGGAAAAACGATTTTGTGAGGTTTTGAGGCTATTCGGCTCAAAAAATGGTTATATTTGAGCCGAATAAGTAAAATAATCGGCTCATGACATATAATTGGCAACAAACAGATTGGACAAATTTTCAATATGATGAATCGCTTTTTGAAAAATTGTGGATAGAATTTATAACACTTTCTGGAGAAAGTGAGGGTTTTATGAAGTCGTCTTCGCAAGGAATTAAAGAAGATTCTATTGTTAATTTATTGGTAAATGAAGCCATTAAAACCTCTGAAATTGAGGGCGAATTTATTAGTCGAATTGATTTGATTTCATCTATTCGTAAAAATTTGGGTTATCTAACTGAATCTATTATTATCAAAGACCAGCGTTCATTGGGAATTGCTAATTTGTTGATTTCTTCGAGAGAAAATTATGCGGAAAATTTATCTGAAGAAATGCTTTTTAATTGGCACACACTCTTGATGCAAGGCAATTATTCGGTTGAAATTGGCAAGTGGAGAACGCACTCAGAACCTATGCAAGTTGTTTCTGGAGCAATGGGTAGAGAAAAAGTGCATTTTGAAGCACCTCCTTCAATAATTTTACCCAAACAAATGAGCCTCTTTTTTGAGTGGTTTAATGAATCAAAAATAACGATTAAAAACCCTTTAATTCGTTCAGCAATGGCTCATTTATATTTTGAAAGTATCCATCCTTTTGAAGATGGAAATGGAAGGATTGGTAGAATTATTGCGGAGAAAACGCTTTCGCAAGCCCTAAATCGCCCAATTTTGATGAGTATTTCCAAGACCATTGAATCAAATAAAAATGGATATTATTCAGCTTTACAAAAAGGACAAAGTTCTAATGAAATTAATGATTGGATTGAATATTTTTCCCAAGTTATTATTGATGCACAGCGGGATTTTAATCAAACTATTCTTTTCTCCATCAAAAAAGCAGCTTTTTTTGATTTGAATAAATCATTACTAAATGATAGACAACAAAAAGTTATCAAACGAATGTTGGAATTAGGTGAGAATGAGTTTGTGGGTGGCATAAATGCCCGAAAATATTTGGTTATAGCCAAAACTTCAAAAGCTACCGCAACCAGAGATTTAATTGATTTGGTGGAAAAGAAGATTTTGACGATGAAAGGCGGTGGACGAAGTATTGGGTATCAGGTGAAATTGTAAAATTAAATGCCTTCTAATTTCAATTAGAAAGCATTTAAAAATTAAGCATATTCTTCTTCCCTCGAATGAATACTATCTTGAATTCCTAATCTGATAATATATTCAAGATTGGAGCTGATGTTTTTAACCATAATCTTCGCCTTCGTTGAAATTTTTCTTCGACAACTTAGATGATAAATTATTAAAAAAAACTCCCATAAAGGATTAATAAAGTTTAAAAATAAAGTAACCTTTTGAAACTTAACCAAATAATAACTTCAAAAATTAGCCAATCAAAAAGCAAAGCCCTAAATTTCGTTTCTAACAAATATAAAACCAATGAAACGATTTTTAGTGATTATCTATTTTTGTACTTTTCCAATTTTTTCTCATGCACAATGGCGTATTTCAGCTCCTGCCGAAAATCGTTATTGCGTGGTTAATCCTGCGGGTGAAACTATCATTCCAAATGGTCGAATTATTAAACCTATGGGGAAAACATACCGCATCGCTCCGCATCCTTACGGTATGGTGATGAGTCATGATGGTAAAACTATCATAACCGCTAATTCTGGTACTAATCCTTTCTCTATCAGTATTTTACAAAATATTTTTACGGGTAAACCACAAATTAATCAAATTCCAAATACGCCTAAAACGGACGATAACTTACTCTCTGCTGTATTTATGGGCTTGGCAATTTCTCCTGATAATCGGCTTGTATATGTTTCGGGTGGACAAACGAATAAAGTCTTTATTTTTGAGATAAAAACGGGTAAAAAAGTAGGTGAGATAAATTGTAATATTTCTTTAGATAACCAAGATTATTCTGATGGTTATTTGGGAGATATGACCATGACAGCCGATGGTTCAAAACTATATGTTCTCGACCAAATTGGTTTCAGAATTGTAATAATTGATGTGAAGAAAAAGACCGTAATTGATAATGTAAAAACGGGGCGTTATCCTTTCGGAATTACGCTTTCGCCCGATGAAAAATCGCTTTATGTAGCCAACGTAGGAATGTTTGAATATAGTTTAGTCAAAAATCTTGACCTTACGAAAAAGGAAACTTATTTGAAACAACCTGCTTTTGGCTTTAATACTAAAGAGATGCGTGAAGGCGTGAAAATTGAAGATAAAGAAGTTTCAGGATTAGGCGATCCAAATGCTCCTGAATCGTTCTCTGTTTGGGCGTATGATATGGCTGGGAAACCCAAAGTTACCAACAAAATCAAAACGGGAATATTAGTTGGCGAGATGATTGATGGTATCCCAGCAGTGGGCGGGTCAAGTCCAAATTCGTTGGTAGCAACTGATAAATTTGTTTTTGTAAGTAACGGCAATAATGATAATATCTCCGTAATTGACCCAAAATTAGGGAAAATTACCAACACAATTAATCTACAATTAGACAATCGTTTGGGTCGTTGGAAAGGGGTAATTCCTTTCGGATTGGCAGTTTCTCCCGACCAAAAAAGGCTTTATGTGGCAGAATCGGGCATTAATGCAGTAGGTGTAATTGACATTGCCTCTATGAAAGTTTTAGCTCATTTGCCCGTGGGTTGGTTTCCTTCCAAGCTGAAAGTTAGTAAGGATAATAAAAAATTAGTTGTGGCAAATGCCAAAGGTTTTGGGTCAGGAGCTAATGGAGGTTCAAAATTTAAAGTAGGAGCGGAGGGAAGTTACATTGGTAGTTTAATGAAAGGTTCAGTAACGATTTTGGATATTCCGAAAGATGCAGATTTAGCAGCGGAAACAGCCAAAACAATTGCCTATAATTTTAAATTTGAAGACCAACGAAGAGATGGAAATAATCCCATTCCAAGCTATCCCAAAGAGAAAGAATCACCTATAAAATACATCGTTTATATTTCCAAAGAAAACCGAACGTACGATGAAGTTTTTGGGCAAATAAAACAAGGAAATGGCGACCCATCTATTGCTCGATATGGCATAAACGCTACATTTTCAAATAAAGACAATACCCAAAAAGTTGCCAAATGTACTGTTATGCCGAACCATTTGTTATTGGCAAAAAGATTTGGAACGGCTGATAACTTCTATGTTGACTCCGACCATTCTGCCGATGGACACCGCTGGTTGTCAGGTGTTTATCCAAATGAATGGACTGAAACACACGTGTCGGCTGCCTATGGAGGTAAACGTGACTATAAGCAGGACTCAAAAGCCCCAGGACATTTTGCTTTGAACGGTTCATCGGGTAGTTTTTACCCTGAAGATTATAACCAAGATGGCTCGATGTGGGAACATTTTGAACGTCACAATATCAGTTTTCATAATTACGGTTTTACAACGGAACAAGAAGGAAATTTTAATGATTCGACGATGAAATTTGGCGGTGAAATGTACGGCGTAAATTATCCTTTGCCCAATGCAATGTATAAAAATACGGAGTGGAAATTTCCAACCTATAATATGGCAATTCCTGACCAATTTAGAGCGGATGTATTCATCAAAGATTTTAAAGAAAAGTTTCTCGGCGAAGGTAAAACGATGCCTCAAGTAGTACCCTTAATGCTTCCAAACGACCACGGTGCGGGCGAAAGACCGAAGGCAGGTTTTCCATTCAGAGAAAGTTACATGGCAGATAATGATTTAGCGGTCGGCCGAGTTGTGGAATTTTTGAGTCATACGCCCTATTGGAAAAATATGATGATTATTGTTACAGAAGATGACTCGCAAGGTGGCATTGACCACGTGGATGCACATCGTAGTATTCTACAAATTTATTCACCTTTTGCCAAAAAGAATTACATCAGTCATTTACATTTTAGTTTTGGTAGTATCTTCAAAACGATGTGGAATGTCTTGGGTGTACCTTACTTAAATCAGTACGACGCAGGAGCAACTGACCTTTCTGATTTCTTTACTAACCAAGCTGATTATACGCCTTATGATGCTATAAATGAAGATGTACGTATTTTCGACCCACAAAAAGCATTAACACCAATTGATGAAAAATTTGATTGGAAAGCCCTAAAAGAATCGCCCATTATGGATGATGATGATTATCTTTTCAAAACTCGTGAGGAGGAAGACAAAAAGGAATTGGAGGAAAAAGAATTTCAATCAAATCCGAGGTTATATAAGAGTCGTAAGAAGAAGAAATAATCTAATCAGTACGACATAAATGAAGTTGCTGGATAAAAACGAGAAAAAAAATATTTCTTTTCATGATTAATTAATTAGATTTTATGACAACTTATTTTTGTGCTAAGTTATTGATAACCAATTTATTAATCAAATATAAAGCTTCATTATAGGCATTTATTTGTTTTTTTTATAGCTTTAATTATTTTACGGTATCTAAGCATCTCTCGTTAGATAATAACATAAGCTATTTCTACTTTAAAAAGCTGATTGGGCATAAAAACAAAAAAGCCTCTCAAAAATGAGAGGCTTTGTGTTAACCGACATGGATTCGAACCATGAATAACGATACCAAAAACCGTTGTGTTACCATTACACCATCGGTCAATCTGATTTCCTTCTTACTTACGTTGTTTGGATTTCTGATGCAAAATTACGCTTTTAATCTTTATGTGTCAAGTCAAATTTAGAAAAAAAGTAATTTTTATTTTACTTAAAAGCTAAAATATTGAGAATGTGGAGTTTAACTAATAAGTATTTCTAATTAAATGAATAAGTAAGTGTTAACCAATATGGATTCTAACCATATATTTATCTTTTTTATTCAAAATATAGCCTGATTTATTAAATACTTCTTGTCTCAACTTCAGCATTAATTTTCTTTACCAATCCTTGCAAAACCTTTCCCGGTCCACATTCCACAAAAACTGTTGCACCGTCAGCAATCATATTTTGTACCGATTGTGTCCAGCGAACCGCTCCCGTTAATTGAGCAATTAAATTAGCTTTAATCGTTGTAATATCCTGTGAAGGTTGAGCATTTATATTTTGATAAATCGGACAAGATGGACGCTCAAAATGCGTTGATTCAATCGCAGTAGCTAATTCCTCACGGGCGGGTTGCATCAAAGGTGAATGAAATGCTCCACCAACGGGTAAAAGTAATACACGTTTTGCACCTGCCTCTTTCAATTTCTCTCCTGCCTTCGCCACGCCCTCATTTGAACCAGAAATTACTACTTGTCCTGGGCAATTATAATTGGCTGCCACTACGATTTCGTCCGTAATTGAGGCACAAATGTCTTCAATTACTTGGTCGGATAAATTTAAAACCGCTGCCATGGTTGATGGATTGGCTTCGCAAGCTTTTTGCATGGCTAAGGCTCGGGCTGAGACTAATCTTAGACCATCTTCAAAAGTTAAAGAACCCGCTGAAACCAAGGCAGAGAATTCGCCTAAAGAATGACCCGCAATCATATCTGGTTGAAAATCAGGTGTTTCCTTAGCTAAAATTACGGAATGTAAGAAAATGGCTGGTTGGGTAACTTTAGTTTGTTTGAGTTCTTCGTCTGTTACATCGAACATAATATCAGTAATTCGGAAGCCCAAAATATCATTAGCTTGCTCGAAAAGAGCTTTTGCAGTGGCTGAATTATCGTATAAGTCTTTGCCCATACCTTTGAATTGAGAACCCTGACCAGGGAAAATGTATGCTTTTTTCATTTAGTTAACATTTAATAGTGAATAGAAAATAGTTTTATTCCAAAGTATAAAAAGGAAATATAAAGAAATGCGTCTGTGATTTAAACGGTTCACTATCGGACTAATCTTTAACTATTCTCATAATTTATTTACCACAAAATTAACAATTCTGTATTCGCTATTAACTATTCTCTATTAAAAATCTTTCTCGCAACTCGGATGTAGGAATTCTGCATGAATCCATTTTTCCAAAGATTCGGTAACGATTTTTGGCAATAATATCATAGAAAAAATTAAGGAAAAAAGTGGGGAATATCTTAAAAATAGCAAGGTATTTCCAGAAACCAGACAGGTATTTAGTGATTTCTAAAGCAGCATCAGATTTTTGATATAAAGTGTTGTTTTTTAATAAGATAACAGAATCAAAATCTTCTGTATTTTTGTTAAATTTACGTAGGATATCCTGCCCAATTTTAGATTGTAAGGGGGCAAATGTGAAGCGTTTTTCGGGGTCGTGATCAATAATAAAATTGATGGAAGCATTACAAAAATTACAAACTCCATCGAAGAGTATTATTTGCTTGTTTAACAATATATTTTCTATTGTGTTCATGCTATTTTTCGAGGTTGGATAGATAAAATTAGAACAATATTTATAGTAATAATGTGCTCTAAAGACAAAAAGTCTTGCTAATTCACCCAGCAAGACTTTTATTATGAGAGAATGGAAAATCACCCAAACAAATCACTCGACAAATACCTATCGCCTCTATCGCAAATAATACAAACGATAACTCCAGATTCTAATTCTTCAGCCAATCTTACGGCTGCAGCTACCGAACCTCCGCTACTCATTCCGCCAAAAACTGCTTCTTCTTTTGCCAAACGGTTTGCCATTATACGAGCTTCGGTTTCTGAAATATCCATGATTCTGTCCACTCGTGCAGCGTCAAAAATCATCGGTAAATATTCCTTAGACCAACGTCTGATTCCTGGGATTTTTGAGCCTTCCGTTGGCTGACAACCCACAATTTGTATCTTCGGATTTTGGTCTTTTAAATACATGGACGTTCCCATAATGGTCCCCGTTGTTCCCATCGAACTAACAAAATGGGTTATTTCTCCGTTGGTATCTTTCCAAATTTCTGGTCCTGTGGTACGATAATGAGCCAAATAATTATCAGGATTTCCAAATTGGTCAAGCATGAAATATCCCCCTTTTTTTACTTGTGCTTCTGCATAATCCCGTGAACCCTCAATACCTTCTTCGGCAGCAGTGAGAATCACTTTTGCCCCGAAAGCTTCCATGGTAAGCACCCGTTCACGAGTAGAATTTTCGGGCATAACTAGTTCAATTTCAAGATTATACAGCCGTGCAATCATAGCCAAAGCAATACCCGTATTGCCCGAAGTTGCCTCAATCAGTTTCATGTCTGATTCAATTTCTCCTCGGTCAATTGCCCCTTTAATCATGCTCAGAGCCGCACGGTCTTTGACCGACCCACCTGGATTATGTCCTTCTAATTTCCCGTAAATCTTAACGTTAGGGTTCGGATTAATTCTGTTTAATTCAACGATGGGCGTGTTGCCCACTAAATCTAATATTGTCATAAAATAGCGATAATTTACTGTAAAATTTTAATCTGTTCTTGATGATAAATCTTGGTATTTTCGGGTACACTACGAGTTAACCAAACGTTACCCCCGATGACAGAATTGGCTCCTACAACCGTTTCACCTCCCAAAATTGTTGCTCCAGAATATATCACCACGTTATCCTCAATGGTTGGATGGCGTTTCATCGAAGCCATGCTTTTACTGACTGATAAAGCTCCTAACGTTACACCTTGATAGATTTTTACATTTTTGCCGATGTACGTTGTTTCACCGATTACAACGCCCGTGCCGTGGTCAATCATGAAATATCCATCGATTTCTGCTCCGGGATGAATGTCAATTCCCGTTTTAGAATGAGCATATTCCGTCAAAATTCTCGGTACAATTGGCACATCTAATTTCAACAAAGCATGGGCCAAACGGTATAAAGTAATGGCATAAAAACCTGGATACGCTCTGATAACTTCATATTCACTTTGAGCGGCGGGATCACCCGCCATAATAGCTTGAATATCAGTCAATAAAACATTATAAATATTCGGAATCTCTTGAATATAATCACTGGCAATGCCTTTTGCATCTCTTTCCAAATGTTGTTGCATCGAACGTAAAATGCGTGTTAAACGTAATTCTATTTGGTCAAAAGCCTCTTGCAATTCATCTATACAGCTAAAATGCTTTTGCGTTTGTTCTGGAAATAAAGTGAACACAATATCTGTAAACAATTCCTTAACAACCGACGTGGAGGGGAAAGTATTTGGCTTTGAGTGCTTTTGGCAAAGATTTTCTAAGAATAGTTTTGGTAGCATAGTGTTTGAGTTTTAGGAATTTAAGTAAGAAAATATTTTGCTTAAAATCCTAAACAAAATTAACGATAATCGGGCTTAATTAATTCAGGAATTTAAAATTAAATCCGCCGCCCTTTCTGCCACCGCAATCGTAGGAGCATTGGTATTCCCCGAAATAACTACTGGAATGATGGAAGCATCAACTAGCCTTAAACCAGACAAGCCTATAACTTTCAAGGATTTAGGTGATACCACCGCCATGTCATCTACGCCCATTTTGCACGTTCCGCAGGGATGATAAACGGTTTCACAGGTCTTCAAAATATGCTGAATCAATGCTTCGTCGGTGTTGGCATTTCTTGGAAAATTTAATTCATTTTCAGTTCTAAAGGGAGCAAAAGCCTCGGATAAAAGTACCTCTTTTGCCTTTTTTACGCCTCTTAACATCGTAGCTAAATCTTCACCCTTCGCATCTGAAAAATATTGGGGGTCAATTAATGGTGCATCGGTGGCTTTGTTGGAATGTAGTCCAACATATCCACGACTTTTGGGATTAATAATCGTTGGTAAAATGGTAAATCCTTCAGTTTTCGGTAAACTCGCCAAATCGTGAATATCTTCGCCCATCACGGGAGCAAAGTGAAATTGCATATCTGGACGGTCGAGGTCGGGGAGGGTTTTGAAAAATGAACAGGCTTCCAACGGACTTGAAGTCAAAGGTCCCTGTTTTTGGACAAAATACTTGAACGCATTTCCCAAAACCCAAGGAAAACGCTCGGCATTGTTATAAGTTAATCGTTGGTTACAAAATACGTTCATATTGACAAAAAGATGGTCAGATAAATTTTGTCCAACCCCTTTTAAATGTAATTTCGATTCTATGCCAAAACCTTTCAAATAGTCAGCATTGCCAATACCTGAAAGCATCAAAATTTGTGGACTTTGAAACGCTCCTGCCGATACAATTACCTCTTTTTCAGCATAAACTTTCTCCGTATTTCCTGATGAATCTTTGATGAATTCAACACCAATTACTCGGTCATTCTCAAGTATTAATTGCTTCGTTAATGAATTGGTCAAAACTGTTAAATTAGGTCGAGACAAAGCAGGAACTAAAAAAGCTGAAGCCGTAGAATGTCTTTTAGCATCTTTAATAGTAAACTGAAATTTACCTGAACCTTCTTGATTTTTTCCGTTAAAGTCATGATTTTCAAGTATTCCACATTCTACATTGCCTCTTACGAATGCTTCAGCTAAGGGCGTAATATTACGATTGATAGTAACATTCAACAAACCTCCACGACCGTGAAACTCATTTTCATATTGCTCATTATTCTCTGATTTTTTGAAATAAGGTAGCATCTGTTCATATCCCCATCCTTTATTTCCCCAACGTTCCCAATCATTATAATCTTCCCGATTTCCACGAATGTATGCCATACAATTTATTGAACTACTTCCGCCTAAGGTTTTGCCACGAGGTTGGTACATTTTTCGGTTCAAAACGTGTTTTTGGGGTTCGGTAAAAAAATCCCAGTTCAAGGTTTTGTCATAATTCAATTTAGAATAGGCCGCAGGAATATGGATATTCATATTTTTATCTTTGCCACCTGCTTCAATCAAAAGAACATGAATTTTCGGATTTTCAGAAAGACGATTTGCCAGTACGCAACCAGCCGAACCTGCACCTATAATGATATAGTCGGGTTTCATATTTTGTGTATTTTAAATGGATAAGAATATCTTTAATAATTAGGTAATACTAATTTACAATTTAATCATCAAATAGTCATGTGTATAAAAGAAAATATCGTCATATATTTTATAATTTTGTAGAACATTTAATAAAATAACCACACTCAAAAATGTCTGACTTTCAACTTTACTTATCTCTTGGGTTTAAACATATTACCGATTTAAAGGGCTACGATCATATTATTTTCGTAGTGGCTCTTTGTGCCATTCACCGTTTGAAAGATTGGAGAAAGGTGGCATTTTTAATAACAGCTTTCACAATAGGACATTCCATTACCTTGGCATTAGCAACCTTAAACATTATCACATACAGCACAAAATTGATTGAATTATTAATTCCAATCACGATTATTTTGACTTGTTTGATTAACTTTTTTCATAAACCCTCTAAATATACCTATGAAACCGAAAAATCTTCCCTTTTTCGTTATCCAGTTGCCATGCTTTTTGGTTTAATTCATGGAATGGGCTTTTCTAGTTATTTAAGAAGTCTCTTAGGAAGGGAGCAAAGTATCTGGCAGCCTTTGTTATCTTTTAATCTTGGATTAGAAGTGGGGCAATTATTAATTGTAGTTATTGTATTGGTAATCAGCTCACTAATGTTAGATGTTTTTCGGGTAAAGAAGCATGATTGGAATTTAATTGTGTCAGGAATTGTGTCAGGAATCGCTTTGACGTTGATTCTGGATGCTGAGTTTTGGAAGTGAATACTATAGCTTGAAATATCATTTCAAGCTATAGTAAACCTATAATTGTCCTCTCTCAATTGCCCGAATAGCCATTTTTGACAATTCATGAATGCCATAAATTAATCCACCAAAACGGGGGTCTTTGGTGAGTCCTATCTTCCATCGTGCGTAGATTTGTTGCATGATAACAACGTTTTTGTAAAGTCCGAAAACATAGTAAAAAAGAATATCTGAAACGTCTCTTTCTGTCTTTTTAGCATATCTTTCTACTACCTCATTTCGAGTTAAATTTCCAGCTAACCATGTGATATTAAATGATTTAAGAAAATCTCCGTCGCCAGCTTCGCACCAATAAGCAAGGCTGGCACCCAAATCCATTAATGGGTCGCCAACGGTGGCCATTTCCCAATCCAACACACCCAAAATCTCCGTTAAATCATCTGGATTCAACAGTACATTATCGTATTTGTAATCATTATGTAAGAAGGCAGGAATTTGTGGACGAGGCATATTTGTGCGTAACCATTCGGCCGTTTTTTCCATTGCAGGAATATTATCGGTTTGAGACTTTTCGTATCTTCCAATCCAACCTTCCACTTGTCTGATAACGTAGCCTTCGGGTTTTCCAAGATTGATTAAGCCCGTTTTTTCAATAGCTAATAAATGTAAATCTGCCAAGTTATCGATTAGATTCTCAGATAATTGTCGCATTTTTTCTGCTGGAACTTGGAGTTTAATAGCATCTTTTCCTCTGAAAATCACGCCTTTTACTCGCTTCATCATATAAAATTGATAGCCCATAATTGATTCATCTTCACAGAAAATTATGGGTTGCGGTACTTTTGGATAGTGCGGTTTCAGCAAAGACAAAACCTTAAATTCACGTCCCATATCGTGAGCAGATTTAATATTTGCTCCAAATGGCGGACGACGCAAAACGTATTCTTCTAAACCAGATTTTATCAAATACGTCAGATTAGAATAGCCTCCCGAAAATTGCGTTATTTCAGTAATTTCTTCAAAATCAGTTAGTTGCGATTTCAAATAATCGTTTAGAACGTTGCGATTTAATTCTTCACCCTGACGAATTGGACTAGCTTGATCAATGTTGATTTCAGACATTTTAGTTTTGTTGTATAAAATTGTATTATTTTGTCAAATGATAGTCAAATGGAATTTGTTTACAACTGACTACGTCTGACTTCTATACTTATTTCAAAATGCCCTTCGCTGTTTGTAAAGCCTCATTTGCCCAAAGTTGGTGCATTTTTCCAGAATAATGTAAACCATCAGATGCAAACATAGATGAATCCGTATTTTTACGAGTAATTTCCGTAATATCCATAAAAGTAATGTTCATTTTTTTACATTCTTCTTTTGCCACAAGGTTAAAAGCATTAATTTCAGAAGCAATTTTTTCTTTATTTTGGCCTTCTGCAAATGGCGATTTTCCCCAATCTGGAATAGACAAAACCACTACTTTCTTTGCATCATTCTTTGCAAACTTTGTACTAATACTTAATAATTGTCGAAACTCAACTCGGTATGTATCAAGGCTTTGTCCACGATATTGATTATTTACGCCAATCAGTAAAGATACCATATCGTAGTGTTCTGTCAATTTTCTGGCTTCAATAGCATCAATCAATTCTGCGGTCGTCCAACCAGTTCGGGCAATAATTTCGTGTTTTGTGATATTGAACTCATCTTTCAGTAAATCAATCAATTGCCTACCCCAACGGTCTTTTTCATCAACACTTTGGCCAATAGTATAAGAATCACCGAGAGCCAAGAAAGTGCGTTTAGGATTATTTTCATTCATATTGCTTGCAGGATTTGGGGAAATAGTAATTTTTGATTCCGTTGAATTGCAAGATAACATGATAATTATCAAAATTAGAAATTGCGTAATTTTTTCCATTTTTGGGTCATTTGAGGTTTGAAAATTTAAGTCCAAGAATGAGTTGAAATCGTTTTATTTTATAGTTATGTTAGAGCCTTTAAAACTACCTAAATTAAATTGAAAGAACATTAATTTAAAATTACTTGTAAAATATTTTGTTTAATAAAAATAATTGATTCTATTTGTGGCAGTAGTTCTAATTAGCGTTTAATTATCTATCCAATTTTTCGCCTAGGAGATAAAATTGACGCAGAGCTAATCCCCTAATTCAAAAGCCACACAACCAAAATTTGAAAATTCGCTAATTTTCAGTATTTCCGCCAAATGAAGTACTAAAGTAGATTTCACCATTTTATTCACCGCCCTTGTGAATTTCGTGTTTCTCATGCTTTTTTCTGAAAAATAGAAAATAACTACTATTCTTAACACTTCGTGAATGAAGTTTGCTTACTTCATATTATTCAATCTTATATTTAATGAATTAGCACGTTTTGATTGGTTATTGCCGCACAGACCTTTCTACGCTTGATTCCTTACAAAACAATTTAAAACAGTTCGTTTCTGCTATCCTGATTATCAGGGTATTGCATGTCTGCTTTGAAAATTTTTATATTTTCTCTGCTCATGATATTCCTATGTCCTCACGGTATCGTTAGCCTCATGTTTTTATTTTTTGAAATGAATTTTAGTTCAGTCACCTCTTGTGATTGCTTGAAGATAGATACCCAAACAATCCGCCCAATAAAATCAATGAAGTTTCTACTATGAAAAACTTTACTGCTACAATGCTTTCATTTTATGATAGCGTAGTTTCCTATTCGAAACAGTTTCAGACTGGGGAAAAATCGGAATCGGCGTATGGCCGTAATAACCGTATCAATCTTTTCAAGTACATTTTCACAAGATTTTTTTTGTGGGGATTTGATGGAATTCTTTCGAACTTATCTAAGTTATTCGGAGAACGATTTTTCTCAATTTTGAAAGGCTCTAATAATTTAAAGAGATACTATGACTATTTAAATTTGGTTACGAGCAGCCTTTGCCTTAACATTAGTAAGGTTCTTATCGCCAGTAGAAGCCTTGCTTTGTTCGGAAATCGTACTACGAATAAAAATCTCTTAAATATCAGATTGAGAGAATTATTCTTTTTTCTGATGATCTCTTTTGTGAGTTTTTGCTCACTGGCTCAGAACCCTACAGCCCCAGCAGGAGGGTTTAACATATTTGTTAAAAACGATGCGACTTTAATCACGAACGAAACTGAAGGTGCTGTAGCTATTGGTGGAGACTTGACTTTGGCAGGAGATTACAGAGTAGCTAATAATTCGGCAGGTACTTTCATAGTTGGAGGAGTAAAGATTGGTCTTGTTGTGGCAGGTAAAATAATTTATTCTTCTGGAAGTGGATTAACGATAAATTCTGGGGGGTATCTCAAAATTGGTAATTGTGCTGGTAATACTGTTTGGTACACAGACCCTAATGGTGCTGCTTCAAACATCCAAGTTACAGCTTCAAATGTTTATAATAGCGTTCCAAGAATTAACTTGAATAGTAGTGCACCTTCACTTGGAGTAAGTGCTACTAATAATCCTGTTTGTAGTTCAACTTCTTTGGATTTTAGTGCGGCGTTCAACCAATTACAATCAAACTCCGTGGGGTTGGCTTCATTAACTCAAAACCTGTTTTTTACGGATCAAAATGGTAATCCTTTATCGGGAGCTCCATCAGGGACAGTAACGCTAAAACTGATAGCGGGAACAACTAATGTTGTAAATATTGGTCTAAATGACTTTAATAATATAACAAACATAAATTATTCAAATGGGGGATCTTCTTCAACAACGCCTTTAATTTTTAATATTACTGTTACGGGGACCTCAACAGCTACTTTTACGGTGCCATCTATGGGAGGTTTGTCATCTGTGACGGCAGGTTATACATTATTCAATTTTCCAAACGCCTCTAATTTAATTATTAGAGGGAGTGTATTAGAAGGAAGTGTATTAGCACCCTTCGCAAATCTGAACAAAATTAGTGGAGCAAATATAGAAGGACAAGTGATTGCTCTTTCATTAATTCATAATGGTGATGAGATTCATAATTTCCCTTTCAATGTTGTTATTCCAAATTCATGTTCAGGAGTTTCTGGTAGCGCAACTGCAACAGGAACAACGGTTTGTGTGGGACAACCAATTGTCATCAAAGTATCACCAGCATTTAATAGTTATTCATGGACAAAAGATAATGTGTTTAAATCATCATCTCAGAATCCAACTATAGCTACCAATGCAGTATCAAGTGATGCTGGAACGTATAAGGTATTAGTAACTGATGTAAATGGATGCACGGCAACTGCTACTACATCGGTAATTGTCAATGAATTACCAGTTCCAACGGCAACGAACACTGGTCCAGTTTGTACAGGAACACCAATAACAGTTAAAGCAATTGGTGGAACAAATTATAGCTGGAGAGATGGAAAAGGAGTCTTTATTGGAGCAATGGCTGATGTAACCATTCAAAATGCAGTAACTGCAAATGCAGGAATTTATACCGTAACGGTTACGAACGTAAATGGATGTACAGCCAGTGCAACCACGAGTGTAACGATTAATACCAGTCCAAATCCAACGATTATGCCGGTAGCACCTATTTGTTTAGGCGGAGATATTGTGTTGAATGTAAGTGGCGGGACTGGAAATACTTATGCTTGGAGTGGTTCAAATGGTTTTACCTCAACCCAACAAAATCCGACGGTAATTCCCAGACCAACAACAGCAGGTACTTATACCTACTTAGTAACAGTATCGGGCGGAGGCGGATGTATAGGCACAGCAACGACCTCAGTAGTTGTTTATGATTTGCCAATAGCCACTGCCATAGGAGCAGAAGTTTGTTTAGGAACGGAAATTAAAGTTGACGTTAATCCAGCCTTTGCTTCTTACGCATGGACAGGAGCAAATAATTTCACAGCAAGCACCAAAAATCCCATAGTAACAACCAATGCTACCAATGTTAATGGCGGTCTTTACCAAGTAAAAGTAACTGATGATAATGGTTGTACAGCTATTGCAACTACTAATGTCACTGTGAGACCACTTCCAATGGTAACTGCCACAAGCGAAATAACGTGTACGGGTGGAACAATAAAATTGATTGCTACTGGAAACGACACCTTCAGTTGGAGTGGTAAAAATAATTTTTCAGCCTCAGGAGCAGAGGTAACTATTCCAAATGCAACTGGAGATGATGCAGGAATTTATACAGTAACAGTTATAAATAATGGATGTACTGCAACAGCAACAACCCTTGTGACTGTACAACCAATAATCTTAATTCCGCCCATTATTTATGGAATATGTAAAGGTTCAACGGCAACGCTGGAAACGAGTTTTACAGCAACAGGAAAGGATTGGAAATGGACTCCAAATGGAGAGATAACGCCAACAATAATGGTTACAACGGCGGGTACTTATGATGTATCTTTTAGTGATAAAGTTAATGGTTGTAAATACATCGCAACGTTTACAGTTGAAGTAAATGATAAGCCAGTGCCAACGATTGCAACAATTGCAGCAGTTTGTTCTGGACAGCCAATTGTCTTGAATGTAAGCGGTGTAACAGGTAGTAAATTTACATGGACAGGTTCCGATAACTTCACTTCAACCGTACAAAATCCAACAGTAACACCGATACCAACAACAGTAGGAGTTTATACTTATTCAGTCTTGGTAGAAGGAAGAGGAGAATGTACTGGAATAGCTACAACATCAGTAACGGTTAAAGCAATTCCGATTTTAACAGTCTCAACGGCATCAATTTGTGCAGGAACAACAGGTACATTGACGGCATCAGGAGCAGATAGTTATTCATGGTCAGCAACAGGCTTCTCATCAACGGGTGCAACAGTGAGCATTACTAACGCAGGAGTTTATACAGTGATTGGAACAACTGCAGGATGTACAGCCCAAGCAACGACAAGCGTAACAGTTAAAGCAACTCTAACAGTAACAGTAAATCCAATTACATTATGTGCAGGAGTAAGTGGTAAGTTGAAAGCAGAAAGCAGTGTAGTAGATACTTATTCATGGTCTGGACCCAATAACTTCACAGGCACAACTCAGGAAGTGATTGTAAGCAATGCAGGAATATACACAGTAATTGTAACGAAAGATGGATGTACAGCCGTAGCAACTTCAACAGTTGAAATTAAAACTGTGGCAGACATAAAAGCAACGTCGGCAGAAGTTTGTAGAGGTGCAACAACAACCTTAACAGCAACAGGTGGTGCAACTTATTCATGGACTGGTCCAGAAACATTCACCGCAATAGGTGCGACTCCAACGGTTTCAGTAGCAGGAAATTACACCGTAATTGGAACAACCGAAGGTGGTTGTACTGGAACGGCAACTGCCACCCTGACTGTCAAGAATAATCCAACGGTCAAAATCTCTGGTGATACTGTCATCTGTTCAGGTAGTAAAGTAACCTTGACCGCAAACGGCACTGGCACATTTGAATGGACTGGAAGTGGTAACTTCACGGCAACAACTGTAGCAGTAAATGTTGAGGCAGGAACGTACCAAGTAAAGGTAACAAATGCAGGATGTAGTGCAGTAGGAACGGTGAAAGTTGTAAATGATGGGTTATCAATCAATGCAGGTGGAGCAACTGTTTGTGAAGGCGGTTCAACTAGCTTAACAGGTGGTGCAACTGCAACATCGGGTATAAAGTCTTACGCATGGTCGGGACCAAGTGGGTTTACTTCAACAGAACAATCTCCAATCATTACGAAACCAAGTACAACGGGTACTTATACCTTAACAGTTACTTCGAAAGCAGGTTGTATAGCAACATCAACGGCAATTATAATCGTAACGCCAGCCGTAATCAACACTGCAAACGTAACATTCTGTAAAGGTGGTAAAGTAACTTTAACAGCTACAGGCGGAGCAGGAGCAACGTACTTATGGACAGGGGGAGCAACAACTTCAAGTATAGAAGTAACAACCGCAGGAACGTATAACGTAACAATAACTGATGTAGCTGGATGTATCTCGAAAGGTATTTTTACCGTAATAGAATCGATAAATCCAACGGTAGTTATTTCAGGTTCACCATTCTTATGTAATGGAAGATCAACGGATTTGACAGTCAATAAAGGAATAAGTGGTGAGACTTATTCATGGACTGGACCAAATTCATTCACTTCAACAAGTCAAGTAATAACTGTAACGAAAGAAGGTGATTATAATGTGAAAGTTGTTACTAACGGAGGATGCGAAACGACAGGTAAAATAACTGTAATTAAAGGATTTACACCAACTGCAGTTAGTGGACCAGTTTGCGAAGGTGAAAACTTGATTTTGAATGTATCGGGTGGATTAACATACGCATGGGTTGGACCACAAGGTTTTACGTCTTCTTTACAAAATCCACAACTGTTGAATGTTAAGAAAACGGATGCAGGAGTATATACAGTAACAGTTACAAGTGATGGATGTACCGCAACCGTAATGTCGACCCTAATCGTTTATGAAAAACCAATGGGAGGAATCACTGCAACAGCTCAAAACTCAACTTGTAATCAAGACATTTCTAACAACGATGGAGCAGTTAAATTAGCAGGATTATTCACAGGATTGAAATATGATATTGTTGAAGGAGGATCTTACACAGGCACTAAGAAATACGTAGATGCAATAGATATTCCTGTAAACGGAATTGTGAAATCTGGTATTGAGAATCCAGCTACCAATGTAGGTAAAGCATACACCGTGCGTGTATTTAATGCTAACAATTGTTACAGCGATTACACTGTAACAATTCAGCAAGTAGTTTGCTCATGTAGCGAAGCCAAATGTGTACCGTATTTAGTTGAAATAAAAAGTGGTAAGAAGTAGAATGATGAGTTATGAATATTTATTATTCATGACTTAAAAGTAGGAGTAGGTATTAGAAAAAAGAAGATTTTCATTTGAATTATTTACGCATTAGAAAACATAAATAAATCAGAGTTAATCATTTTAACCCTAATTCTACTAATTAAATCGGCTTGAAATGTTTGACAGACAAAAGAGACTGTAAGCATAAAAGATAAAGTAAAGAGTAAAATGGGATAAAAAAGATGAAAAGTTTTCAATGCGAGCGAAGACTAACTTTAACCCCATGTATGTAAAGCCCTCGGACCATTGGTTGAGGGCTTTCTTTTTTAAGTAATTTAAGCATAATTATTACCGTTATATTATTTCTGTACATCATTACAACCATTTTATGAAAAAAACAGTTATTACAAAACAGTTTTTAAACGCTAAAAAAATGAAAAATCTATTAATAATATCTTTATTCTTTTGTTTTGTTACTATCGGCTGTGCTAACAAAGAAATTGCAGCCTCAAAAAAATTAGGAGAGAATTTCCAATTAAAAGCAAATGAAACAGTCAATTTAAGCGATAATTCAAGCTTAATTACTGTGAAATTAATAAATATTCAAGACAGTCGTTGTCCGAAAAATGTGCAATGTATTCGGGCTGGCGAGGCGATTGTTATGCTTGATTTGCAGATAGGAAGTGAGAAATTTAATGGCTTGAAAGTCTGTATTGGATGTGAGAAAGAAATGGACATTACTGAATTAACCGAAATAAAAGTAAACACAAAGACTTATATTCTTAAACTGAATTCCGTTGATCCATATCCTCAATCAACTGGTTTATCTTCTCCAACAGCTACTTTGGTGATAAATTGAGAAACTAAAGTAGGGAACATTTGCAAATAGCAAAAGCCCCCTACTTTATACTTAGTTGTTAAATTAATGCTTGATTTATTCAATAATTTTCTCATAAATATAAGTTTTGTCTGTAATAACTTTATTATTATCTGTCTCTTTTGAATAGGTAATGCAACCACACAAATCTTTCTTATACTCAAAGGTTGTAATAATCATTGGATTGCCGTTACTAAATGATTGTGTAATACGTTTTACTGCATTTTTTGAGCTTTTTCCAAACAATTGAAGCCCTACAAATTCATTGCCCAAACTGTTAGTAATATCGGTATAATACTCATACTTGAGATAGATAGTAATATTGCCAGGTTGCTTTTTGAAAGAGGTTAAAATCAAGTTTCCATTTTGCCAAGTATATGAATAATTGATAACTTGAGGCGTTTGCGTTTCACTGCTATAAATTAGTTGCCCTGCGGCATCATAACTATATGAATTTACTAGGTTTAACAATGATGTGGCAGAGGATATTACCAATGAAAAATGGGGGACTAATCCATCATTTAAAACATACGTTGTAATGTTAGTCCCTTGAGTTTTCTTAGCATCCAAATTGTTGTAAGAATAAGTAGTAAAAGGAACAATACCTTTAATATAATTGATTTGACGATTATTATCATCATAAATAATTCGATTAAAATTGACTCCATTGTCAATAAAACGAAGGCGTTTATTGGAACAATTACTCATGCATACATCGGGCGACTCGCAAGCCATGAGTAAGCCAAATATTAGAAGGAAAAAAATATATGGTTTCATTTTTTTGAAAGGTTTTAAAATGTAGTCGGACGTTCTTATTTGCATAATTCAGACAATTTTATTTTGCAAATTTATAACTCAATACAATCACCTGATTGTAAAATGGCTTAAAGGGAGATTGAGCAAAATTACCTTTCAAAAGCCCCTTGTGGGTAATGCCAAAGCCTTTGTAGACAAATAAATTAGTAGTAAACTGTCCCGTAATTGTGCCATTTTTGAATATGTTTTCTAAATAATTTGAGTTGGCAATTATCTTGTAATTAATCGCAAGCCATTTGCCAATTCTTTTATCTATCCAAATTTGTAAACCTGCTCCCAATTCTTCTTGAAAGGTCTTTTTGTAATGTCCATCCGACAAAATTCTGTTGTCTTTATCTTGAAAAAAAATATCTTTGTCGGCAATGGATTGGCTCGTCACACCCCTGATTTTCAATACGTAAGGTGAAATAGAAATGCCTAAACCCTTATTTATTTCATATTTAATGCCTGGATTAATCGTAACAGCGTAAGGATTCAAAAAACTTTGAATGGGTCCGAGTGCATTTTGGTCACGAAGATAATTATCCTCAAAAAGGGTCAAAATAGAAGTTTCCGTATTTAAAATTAAGTTAAAATACCAATTACCACTTTTTTGGAACGACAAGGCAAAATCGTGATTAGTCAAAAGAATATCCGAGGTATTTTGAGTTGGCATTTGACTATTAGCTTTATACAATGCCATCGTCCAAGATAAATCATTTCTCATCTGGAAACGGCTATTTTCTTTGATATAATTGAGCATAGCATCAACCGAGACAGTACTGCCAAAACCTTCTTTGGGAGCAGAAATGGCAGGAGGATTTATGTTAAGCGTATGGCTCAAACTCAGACCCAAGCCAAAAGATTTTTCCCACTTAATTTCGGGTTCGGCATTCGTGCTATCAGTTTGGGAATACATATTAAAAACGAAACATAAACTAAGGAGCGATAATAACGTTTTCATGGTGATAAGTTTAAAAATTTCATGATACGAATGAGGTGACAATTGGTGTTTCTTTTATCTTGACTTTGAATTACCCTTTTAACTTCCCGAAAGTTTTAACCCGCAATAGAGTTTTTCGGGAAGTTAAAAGGGTAACTATTCTTGCGTTTTATTGCTTCCTAAAATCCCAGAATATTAGTCCTTAATTTCTCTCATGGCAGCTTTTAATTCTTTTGGTAAATCTTTTTCCAAAACATCTTCCAATTTTGAGTTAATTTCTAATTCGCTAGTTTTATACATTTTCTTTGCAGAAGGTGTTGGTGTACAGAAGCAACTAGTTTGTTTTTTCCATTGTCCACAGCAATAAATATAATGAACAATCTGATAACAAACGCCCGCTCCAAGCCCTGAATATTGATAACCATAACCCGTTGGCCCGCCTGATATGGCTAAATTTGAAGTACTGATTGAACCATTTACATTAATAAATAGATACCATCCACCGCTTGAACCCGTCACTGTGCCATTGCTGCATGATGAAACTTGTAATAATTGCCAAAAATGCATATAACCAGCACCTGTAGTAGGAGTTGCCAATACTTCATAGCCGTTATTGGCTGAGTTTGCAGTGATTGATAAAACTTTGAAGTCGGCAACACATTTTTTATCTTCCTGAACTTGAACTGCTATCTTGTTTTCAACTACTTTATTCCCACATTTAATTACTACTGAAATAGAGTAATTTATCGCATTAAAGGGGGGCATAAGCGTAATTGAATTTGTGCCTTGTCCAGTAAAACTAACTGCTGGCGAGACATTCCATTTAATCACGGCTCCTTCACATTTCAAGGTTGTGAAAGTAGCTTTTTCAGTACATTTCAATACCGATGAACCAGAAATTGGAGGAGGTTTTGGCAAGTTGTAAACTTTATCACTACAACAAAAACACTCTTTGCCAACATTAGTCTCCCAAGTAATATCCTGCATTTGTAGGGCTTCTGTTTTGGGCGTTGCAACTGTTCTTTCTTGAGCAAAAACATTGGTAATAAACAATAACATTACGATAATCGAAAATAATTTTTTCATGGTATAATAATTTAAAAAATAAACCTAATCCTTTCAGCCGATTCTGGTTTTTGCTTTCTGATGTATGAATACAGAAAGTGAATGGAGGTAAACACCTTTTTAGAAAAATTTTGAATAAAAACAAAAATATCCTAATAATTTATTGATTATCAGGATATTAAAATTATTTTATATGCTTGTTTATGCGACACTGTCTGAATTTCGATTCGTTAAATTTTAGGATTTAATGTCAAATTTTAATCCTAAAAATCTTGAAATCTGGCGAATAAAAATTTAGTTATTTTTTCCTATAACAAATCTTTTGCCTTTTCACTAAATTCAGAATCGCTATCCGAAATTTTTTCTAATAAAGGCTTTGCTAAATTCTCATCATTTTGTTTTAAAAAGACCAATGCCATGGCCCAATTGGCTTTTTCAGCATACACACTATCTTGCAAAATGATTGTAGAAAATTGGATAATGGCTTTTGAATAATTGGTTTCGGCAGCGTAAGATAATCCCAAATAATAGACCTCTTCAGAAGTTTTTATTTCCTTTTTATTTAAAATCGAAATTACCTTAGCGTACTTTTTTTCTCGAAACAATTGTGTCCAATTACTTCTATCGTCATTACCTTGAAGTGTGCTAGGGTTCTGTTGAACGAGTTCTGCAAAATATTGATTACCAGATGATTGTGAATTAAAATAAAGCCAAGCCAAACCCGAAATCAATACTAATGAAGCGGCAATTCTGAGGAGATTTGTTCTTGAAAAAAAGGCTATTTTTTTCATTTTTACGTCCTCTTTTTCTTCCAATATCCAATTTTTTACTTGACTTTTAAGGTTATGGATTTCGTTTTCCTTCACAAATTCCCGAATCTGACGATGAAGCACAATTTCTTCCAGCAAATCGGGTTCTAATTCAATCCGATTTTCAAAAGCAATTTGTTCATTTCCTGCCAATTCGTTGTTTAAATAAGCTTCGATAATGTTCGTATTGTCGTTATTTTTCATGATTTTTATGCGGCAATTTCGTAGTAATATTTCTTCAAGTATTGTAAACATCTATACTTCGTGGCTTTCACAGTATCAGTGTTTTTGAAATTCATTTTGCTCAATAATTCTTCCTGTTTTTCTTTATAAACAATGGTTGCATTCAGTAAATCTCTACATTTATCATCCAATTTCCCCCAAGCATTGTGAATACTATTTTCTTGTTGATAATCGTCTTTTTCTTGAATCATTTTGGTCAAAAAATTTTGCTCCTCGGTAGGTAATTGTATTTCAAAATCTTCGCCTTTTCGGGCATCAATAGATACCCCGATAAAGTGTTTTTCTTTCCGTAAATTACCCAACCACATATTTTTCGCCATCACATAAACCAGAGCGAAATGATTATCAGCATGGGCGATTTTCCCCCTTTGCACATTCACCCAAAAGCGTGAAATAGCTTCGGAAAAAACATCATCAATATCGGCTTGATTGTTTGTCAGGTTTCTTAAACGGGGCTTGCAATATTTCCAGCAATCGTTATAGAAAGACCTAAATTCGGTTTGATTCATAATTATATAAATTATATGGTTAATTAGCCACATAAATATACTTAATCTATCCGATTCTCAAATAGTGAATGGATTATTTAGTTAAAGGTAAACAAGCTCAGAAGTTTATTATTTTTTAAAACCCAAAAACCAATCAAAAATATGATTCCCACGCCACTCAAAATCCACCAAAACCAAGACCTTTCCACAATGGCATCAGCATTGCCTACCAAAATCAAAGGCGACCAATAAAATGGATGGGAAAGCACTAAATCTTGGCGATATTTACTCAAATAATTAAGTTTAGCAGTTCTTAAAGCCTCATCTTTAGGTTTGCCATTTTCCACTAAACTAACAAAATCTCGAATGATTTCCGAAGTTTCGGAACTACTGGTTAATTTCCATAAACTCATTGCCACTGCCTGACTACCAGCGTGCATAAATGCCCGTGAGAGGTTCATTACGCCTTCGCCACTGTTCAGCACACCTACACCCGTTTCGCAAGCATCCAAAATTGCTAATTCGGTGGGGATATTTCGGGCATAAATATCATGCACAAAAAGGCTATCTTTGGTGAATGCCAAATAGGATTCCATGGGGTCGGTTGAAGATGCCCCAGCGTGCATGGATAAATGTAATACTTTTGTACGATTCTGAGATTGTTTATCAAAAATGAACTTTGTTCCTTTTTCTTTTACGAATGATTTTCCTTCAAACAAGTTAGATAAAAAAGCTACATTCGCTTGATTTTGAGGCAAATCAAATAATTTTTTATAATTGGGAGCAAAACCGAGATATTTCAATGAAATAGATTGGTCTGTTTTAGGAATGGTATTTTTCCAATTTATCGTTGCAGAAGGCAAATAGCCAATAATGTATTTTTCGAGCAGATAAATATTGATTTCTTTTAGGCTTTTAGGTTGTTTAACAAACAGACTTTCAAAGGGAATATAGTTGAGTTCACCATCAACAATGATTTTTATTGTCTCTATTTTTTCAGCCTTAAGAATACGATTTATATTATCGGGAAATAGAGTTTTATAAATCTCAAGAGACAAGTTTTTGTAATGCTCATCGATTGATTTTTCAGTAATTTTAGTTTTAAAATCAATGATATCTTCCTTAAAATTTTCGGGTAAATTTTGTCTAAAAAAATGAATATTTTTTGCCGTAATCAAGAAAGTAAACAGGGTATTATTTTGAATAAAATATTCAATTAATCCCTGATTGTCAGGCTTTAATTTTAATTGAATTTCTTGAATTGTAATAGGTTCTGTATCGTATTTATATTTAAAATAAGTAGGATAGTTTCTCTCAAAGTCATCTTTCAATAGTTTCAATTTATCGGTCGTTTCTAAAAGTTTTTTACGCCACTGCGTTTCATTTTGAACATCTTGATATATTTGATTTTCAAAAACTGCCATATCTTTTATCAATTTATGTTCACTTTTTAGCATCTCATTTGGCACGCCTTGAAAATTAAAAACTTGAGAAGCCTTCACGGATTCATAGAGAACAACAGCTTTATTACTTTCCGAAAATCTGAACGCTTCGGCTAAAAAATGTTCATCCTTTGTAGATTCAAAAAGTAGATAAGCGGTTTCAATTCCTAAACCGAAAATATCGTGAGCTTGTTGGCTCAAAAATAGCTTTGAACCTGTCAATTGAAAGCTATTTCTTTGATAATCAATTAGTTGCTTAGAAGTGTTTGCTGTTGAAAAAGCCGATTTTAAATAAATGGTTTTCTTTTCAATGCGATAAATTGCCAATAAAGAAGCCATTTTTTCCTTCAAAATCTCAATCGCATCATTTTTATATTTCAATTTTGAAATACTAGGATTATCAGTAAAATCATTGGATTTAAAATCGGTTGAGATATATTGAAGGGCTTTCTGAAAGTGATTGAGGGCAAATAAATATTGTTTCTGTTGAAACAGAGCCATGCCAATATTTTTTTCAGAAGAGGCGATATTTTGAAAAGTGAACTGAGGTAAACGATAATTGAGGGATTTTTCAAAACTATTTTGGGCAACACTAAATTCTTTATTTTCGTATTGCAATTGCCCCAAAATTTCAAAAGTTCTGCCCATTTTGTTTTCAAGATTGAATTTTCTTTGCAATCTCAAGGCTTCTTGGATGTGATATAAAGCACTGTCGGATCTATTTAATGCACTGGGTTTAAGCAAGATCCCCATCGTGTTATGATAACTAATTTGAGAATCAAAATCTTCTTTTTGGATGAATTGATGACCTTTTTGTAGAAATTGGTTTGCTTGAAGATATTGTTTTTGCCTTAAATATAAATCTGAAATGAAAGAATATCCTTTACTTACTTCCAACCAATCAGAGGGCAATTTTTCTTTAATTTTAATAAAACTATTGAGTGATTCTTGATAACTAAATAGGCCTTTTTCGTAATCTCCTTGCAATACTTGTAAGCCTGCTAACAAATTATTATTTACTCCACTATGGTATAACAACTCGTCATCAATTTTTTTTTGACTTTTTATTTTTTTAATGGCTAATTCATAATAGAATTGGGCTTTTTCAAAATCTGAATTGGACTGATAAGCTCCTCCTAAACAATTACAAATACTGATTCCTTGACTATTTTTATTAGATAAATAAGGAATCAACACTTTTTCATATTGGAGAAAATTTCGTTGTTTACTTTGCGTGTTCAAAACGCCATAAATCATACTAAAAGCATGGAGAATCTCGGCGGTATCTTTATCAATTTGACATTGTTTTGCGGCATTTTCAAAAATCAAAATGGCTAGTGTATAATTATTTTTAAGAAATTTTTGATAACCTTCATCAATCATCTTTTTACCTTTCGAGGAAGAAGGTTGGTTTTGAGTAAAAGATGAAAAACTAAAAAGAATGAATATTAAAAGGTGCAAGATTTTCATGGGAGTAATTTAAAAAATGTACTCCAAAAATAGTACAAAACCTCGAAAATATACTATTATTGAGGTTTTGTACTGAAAAGGGTCAAACTATTTACTCGTTATTGGGAGAATCTTGCATTTTTACATCTTTAATTTTGTCTCTTATTCTCTTTACTTGAAAATAAAAGTAATCTTCTGAATTATAGCTTACTGAAGGCTCGCTTGTTTTTGAAGAGGGAGCGAATGTTCTAGCACTATTACTCTTAGGTAAAATATTAGTATCATTACATTGTTTCAAATCCCATTCAAGTTTAAATTTAATTTTTGTGTTTTCGTTGATGTTTTTTTTAAATTCTATAATAATACTTTCCTTTGTTGCTATATTCAATTTTTTAAATTGTGTTTTATCAATTTTATTGATTGGTATTAATTGCTCACTTTCATCAAATGCAGCGATATTTAGTAAATAGGCACAATCGATAGTTTTCATTAATTTAATAATAACGGTCTTTTGATTTACGTAAACTGCCTTCCATATTATTTGTTTTTCATGATTTCTATTACCATGACTTCCAGTGGTTGAAATTACAGGTGTTGTTCTACCGAAATCAATTTCATCTTGTCCAAAGGATACTGCTACAAAAGAAAAAGCTATCAATAAGCTTAATAATACGATACTTTTTTTCATGATTTCTAAAATGTTTTAGTTTACACAGTTAGAATACTTTTTTTTTGAAAGGTAAACAGTTTTTTGAAAAAAATGAAATTGAGGTTTTTGAATCTGTTTGCGTAATAGTAATATCAAGTAGTAAGCTTTTACACAAACACAGGATAAAAACGTAATATCTTTTTTCTATTTTTGAAAAAAAAACGAAATGAACAGACGCAATTTCCTTCAAACCACCGCTACAAGTTTAGCATTTTCTGCCTTACCGATTCTGCCCGCTTTGAGTCATAATTTTGCCCAATACAAAACGGCTTTGGTAGGGTCGGGTTGGTGGGGAATGAATATTTTGCGGTGCGCTATCCAAGCAGGAGAATCCAAGGTGGTTGCTCTGTGCGATGTAGATGAAAACCAACTCAAAAAATGCCGTGATGAAGTAGGAAAACTAACTTCTGACCAACCCAAAATGTACCACGATTATCGAGAAATGTTGGCGAAAGAAAAACCTGATATCGTAATTGTCGCCACACCCGACCATTGGCACGCTCTTTGTTGCATTGCTGCCATCGAAAGTGGGGCAAATGTTTATGTGGAAAAACCCGTTGGGCATACTGTTATGGAAGGTCGAGCCATGGTAAATGCTGCTCGCAAGCATGGGCGAACTGTGCAAGTAGGTACGCACAGGAGAGTATCCCCACATAACATATCGGGAATGGACTTTTTGAAGTCGGGAAAAGCGGGAAAAATTGGTATGGTGAGAGCTTTTGTGCATTACGGCGGAGGAGCAGGGCAAATGCTTCCCGAAACCGAACCGCCTAAAGGATTAGATTGGGATTTCTGGTGTGGTCCTGCTCCTTTGCATAAGTACAATGCAGGAATGCACCCAAAAGGATTTAGACAATACATGGATTATGCCAATGGTCAATTGGGCGATTGGGGCATTCATTGGATGGATCAAGTGATGTGGTGGACGGAAGAAAAATATCCTAAAAAAATATTTTCAACGGGCGGTAGAGCTATAAAACGAGACAATACCGATTCGCCCGACCACCAAGTGGCAGTCTGGAAATTTGAAGATTTTACCCTTGAATGGGAACATCGAATGTTTGCGGGTAACCAAGCCGAAAAGACTAATGTAGGCTGTTATTTTTACGGAACTGAAGGTACTTTCCACATGGGCTGGCAAGATGGGTGGACGTTTTATCCAGAAAATAAAAATAAAGCAATTATTCACGAAAATCCACAACTAAATAAACCCGACGACCAGAATATTAAAGAACTTTGGGCTAATTTTTTAAGTAGTATTAAATCAGGAAAATTGCCAGTTTCGGATATTGAAATTGGGCATCGTTCTTCAAATGTAGCTTTATTAGGCAATCTTTCCATGAAATTAGGAAGAAGTATTGATTGGGATGGGGAAAAAGAAATTATCCTCAACGACCCCGAAGCAAATAAATTATTACGAAGAGATTATCGAGGAGAGTGGGTTTATCCAAGTTGATTGGAAATATTTAAAATTAATTGCAACCGTATCTCAACCGATGTAGTAGCAACGGGTCAATTATTCCTACCGAACTTTCAAAATTGGTAAAAAATACTGATATTTGAACAAAAAATAATCCTCAAATCTGTTATTGAGGATTATTTTTTTATAATTACATCTGCAACATATTTTGATAAAAAACGTTGAAAATGATATATTTACATATATCTTTCTAATCGCTGATTTTTAAAATATTCTGTCTTCAAAAGAAAAATATCTCCAATTGTGCCTAAATTTATACTTCTTAAAAACATATTTTTAATATTCCTTTTGTTGTGCATTTCTTGGCTGACGTACTCACAGACCATCGTAATTACAAAGGATGGGTCAGGTATATGCCCCAACGGAAGTATAACATTATCAACGAGTGATGCCTCTTTGGTTAGTTATAAATGGGAAATTTTACGTAATACAGGGTGGTCGGCAGTACCTTATGCTGATAATGCCACCTTAAATACCACTGAAATAGGGATATATCATTTATTAGCCGTTGATAAATCGGGTATTTCCAGAATCTCAAATCAACTAAATATTGTTGGATTGTCTTCTCCTCCAATCCCTGTAATCACGCCAAGTCGAGAAGTAGTTCAAATCTGTCAAGGAGACTCCATTATCCTTAAAACTACTTTTCAAACAGGATTTCAATATTTTTGGTTTTTTGATAACGTGCAAATGTCTATTCCACAAAGTGTGCAAATTGTAGCTAAGAAGGCAGGAACTTATGAATTAGGAATAACTGACCAAAGCCCTACCAGCAACGGGTGTTCTGCTAAATCAACTCCTTACAAATTGGATTATACTTCCATAATTATCGTAAAATTGGATTCAGTTCCACCATTTTGTAGCTTGTCGGATTCTTCAATAAACTTGATTGTAACGCCTAGGGGTGGCCAATTCAAAGGAAAAGGAATCACTGATATTAATAATGGCACTTTCAATCCATCAACGGCAGGAGTAGGAAAACATGAAATTAGGTATGAAATTACTCAGAATGGTAGTTGTCCAAGTTTAGTAGAAAAACGCATCATTTCTGTTTCTGATTTAAAGCCAATTATCACTACTAATACGGGAAAATTCCAACTCTGTCAAGGCGATTTTGCTACTTTATCTGCCCCTGCGGGAATGAAAAAATACCAATGGCTTTTAGCAGGAAATGCTGTGAGTACTTTGGAAAGATTGGACGTAGTAGCAGAGGGAGATTTTCGAGTAAAAATTACGGATAATGAAGGTTGTATGGCAACTTCGCCCGTGGTGAAAATTGAATTTTTTAAGACAGCTTCCGTAACTATTGATTCCATTCCATCGGTTTGTGGAATAGATTATCCCTCTATACTCTTGAAAGGTTCACCATCTGGAGGAGCTTTCAAGATTGACGGAGTTTTTGCCACAACTTTTGATTATAAAAAATTAGGTTTCGGAAAGCATAAAATTCTCTACCAATTAGATGGCTCTCTACCATGCTTAAAAGGCTCATCCGAGCAAGAAGTTTTTATTCAAGATTTCCCCAAACCAGATTTAGTCTCGGATATTTTATTGGGAAAAGGCAATAATATCACTTTGAAAGGCTTTATTGAACAAAGTATGACCTATTCGTGGTCACCAGTATCGGGCTTGGATAATCCTGCAAGTGCAAATCCAGTGGCGAGTCCTGCTCAAACTACGGAGTATATTCTCACTGTTACTTCAAGTGGAGGTTGCAAAGGCGTTGGAAAAGTTAATATTGTGGTGTATCAACCACTATATATTCCCACTGCATTTACGCCAAATGCCGATGGCACAAACGATCTTTGGGAATTGAAAGGATTGGAAGTATATCCAAATCCAGAAGTTCAAATTTATAATCGTTGGGGCAATATGGTTTTTTACTCAAAAGGTAACTATTCTCCTTTTGACGGAACAGATAGCAATAAAGCCTTACCAGAAGGAATGTACATCTATAAAATTAGTCCTTTCCCCGACCGCTTAGAATTTCAATATAAAGGTACATTTATGTTATTTCGGTGAGCGGTAGAATAATACTTATTGGACTAATAGTAGAAAATTACCGCTGCACTTTCACATCAAAATTAACCAATCCCGATACAATATTCCCACCCGTTGTAGGGAAATAATTACTGATTGTATTTATCTTAATTACTCCTTTTCGAACCACTGTTTTTCCATTTTTTGTTACTCTCAAATTTTGAAACATATAAATTTTTCCCGCTTCAATTGCCAAATCCTGAGTAATATTTGGAATGGATAAGCCCTGCAAAAATAGATTATTAACCGTTTCAAATTCAATCGGAACGTTGATAGGAGCATAAAAAGTAGGCGTACCACCAGCTACAGAAACATTTGTACAAATTTTATCACTCGCCGTTACTCCCAATCCCAAAGCACCTCTCCTAGGGTTCGATAAAAAAGTTGGTTTAATGGAGGATGAACCGATTGTTGCGTAGGTAATATCCACAAAGTTGAGGTTAGAATCTAGGTCACAAGTGGTATAAATATCACCTGTTGAAGAAGAAAATCTTGATGGTAAATTACTTGATTGCAAACCCAAATTTATATTTGTCCAAGAAATTATTTGTTCAGATGCTGTTGAAAAAATATTTGCAGCCTTTCTGGAAATTTTACCTTTATTATCGGTAATATCTATGTAGATGATTCGATGAATAGTCGTTCCAATGGGAGGTAAACTTAACTCTATGCTCTTTGTCTGTTCATCAATTTCTTTCAATTTTATATTATCCAAAAGTAATATTCCTCGTTTCGCAAATGCTTCCGTGATATAAACAGCCATTTTAACAGGTTTACTACCATCAGGAGCTTTTTTTATGTTAATGGAAATGGCAAAAATATCATCATTCGATAGGGTAATGTCAGGACTTACACCTTCCAATCGGGAATCGGTAAATTTAACTACCAAAGCACCGTTAGGTTCTTTAATGGGTGTTGAATCAGGCTCAGGAGTTGGACCTTTGCAGGAGAAAATGACAGCATTTATTATTACAATTAGAATAATAATATTTTTCATGATTTATTTATTTTGAAGGCGTTTGATACTTTGCTACAATTTGTTTCCTTCCTTTCGAATTAAAAGTAATAAATATCTTAAAAAAATTAATTAAGATTTTATGATAATTTTTGGCTCACCTTTAAATTCTAACTATGAAAATACACATGGAATGCCTAATCTAACAATATATTGAAAATGAAAAATGCTTTTTATTTATAATTTTTTTATAATACTCAACGCTCAATTGTCAAAGTACCACAATCTCATCTGCATTTGCTACTTCAAAATTTTGAGTCTTTAAATTATCTAAAATTATCCCAGAATTTTCTCTGGCACGGGCAATGGCAATGACGTTTTTCTTTTCATCTAAAACCTCAAAAACTTCCCCTTTTTCAAAATTGCCAATTACTTTTTTAATACCCACTGCCAACAAACTTTTGCGATTTTCCAACGCTTTAACAGCCCCTGAATCTACCTGCACTTTTCCAGCAATTAAACTCCCCGAAGCCAACCATTTTTGGCGAGCATTCAACGCCACTTCTTGCGGAGAAAAAACGGTACCATTTTGATTATTAATGGCTTGTAAAATTCCGTCTTTCTTTTTCATACCAAAAATAACTACTTGCGTACCCATCCGTGTAGCCAATTGCGTATAGGTCAATTTGGAAATCATACCACCCAGACCCAAGGAAGATTTATCATCATTCGCCAATCCTAAAACGGCTGAATCTACCTTTGAGATATGAGTAATAATGTTTTTATCCGCATCCAAAAGTCCGCCGACAGACGTACATAAAAGCAAAGTTTTAGCCCCAAAACCTGTTGCTATTAAGGTAGCAAGTTCATCATTATCCGAAAATTTTAGTTCTAAATTGCTTACTACATCGTTCTCATTGGCAATTGGAATTACACCATTTCTCCAGAGTTCTTGATAAGTTTCTTTCAATTGTAGAAATTGGTTTCGATTGGCAAAATGATGCCTTTCGCATAGACTTTGAGCAACCGTAATTCCGTATTTTGAAAAATATTCCGTATATTTTGCCAATAAAAGTGGATTGCCAATCGCAGCTGCAGCCTTTCGTTCAGAAATTGTTCCTCTATAATTCTTAATAAATCCACGACCCGCCCCAACAGCTCCCGAAGAAACCATAACTATTTGATAATCAGTATGAAGTATGGAAATTTGGCGAGCAATTTCTTGCAAAATATCTTCATTAAGTTCGCCTGTTGTATGCGTAATTGAGGCTGTTCCGAATTTTATGACAATAATTGGTTTAGACATATTTTAGATAAAAGATTGAAATTATCCTACAAAAATACATACAATCCTATCTCTGTCCAAAATTATAAGATTGTTACAATTTGCGTTAGGACAACTAAGACTATGGCACTATTGAAACGCAGAGTAGATTCGCTATCCACCTTAATAATTTTAGCAGATAAATAATTTTTTTAAACTTGTCTTTCATAGTTAATCCTTAATCCACAAACCCTTCTCTCTAAATAAACAAGGTTTTTCGAGCGAACTTTTCAATGCTTTTACATACTCGCCTCTCGGAATTTCAATAGCTCCAAAACGTTTGACATTATCGTTAATAAATTGGGTATCAAGGAGTTCATAATCTTGATTTTTCAAAATTTTCATTAAATAATGAAAGGCAATTTTTGAAGCGTCAGGTACAGTATGAAACATTGATTCTCCAAAGAATGCCCCTCCAATGGATACGCCATAAAGTCCTCCAACTAAACGGTTATTTATATACGTTTCAACAGAATATGCCTTGCCAAATTTGTTTAATTCACAGTACGCTTCAATAATTTCTTCGGAAATCCACGTCTCAGAATCACCTTTGCGAGCGGCAGCACAATTTCTCATAACACCTTCAAAATTGGTATTTATACGAACTTCAAAAGTCTTTTTATTAATAACAGGACGTAAAGATTTTGGCGGTTTATACGTATCAATGGGAATTATTGCTCGTGGATCAGGTGAATACCAATATAGTGTTCCGTCAGTGTCTGCCATCGGAAAAATGCCGTTCATATAACCATAAATAAGGTCATCGGCGGTTAATTTATTGGTATGTACTTTGGGAGAAACAGACATTTTTTAATGTTAAATAATTTGTTGTGGTTTATTAAGATATTAAATTAAAATAACAATCAATTTTAAGCAAAAAAATGTTAACATCCAAATTTTTGTATTCATAAAAATGGCTAATTTGTTGATTTTTAGGTCATTAAGTATATACATATTAATAAAGAAAAATCTGTAAATATGCTATAAAACTTATACTTCACTACTTAAAGTTCACAGCTATTGATAAAATATTGAAAAAAAATATTGCATCTTCCCTTTTGTTTTATTAAACTTTGCATGATTATTCGATTTCAAAGGTTTTCAAGGTCGAAAAATCCATGACAGAAAATGCCATACGAAGTAAAATTTATATCCTATTCATACATCCCCACACCCATCTTTAGGTGTACATTCTTCCGTAGGGTTTGATACCCTAAAACTATTGCGTTTGTCCATGCGACATATATTTCTCGAAATCGTTTTCGTGTTTTTAATAACAAACTACGGCTTAATTCGTTGAGCCATAGCAACTTATCACCTTGTTTTATCAACAAAAACAATTTTAGCAACCTCATCATTAAAGTGGAAAAAGTATTAAATTCTGAAATTTTAACTAATAATTATACTGTTCAAGTCGCTACGACTGAACATTTATCCCTTGCCGACGCTATTTGCTTTGAAATGGAGGAATCCGCCAAAGCACGTGGTACGGGAATCGCCAAGCGTTCATCCCAGTATCTGCGTGATAAAATGCAGGAAGGTAAAGCCATTATTGCCCTTGACGATGAAGGGCAGTTCATTGGTTTTTGCTACGTAGAAACGTGGGAACACGGCAAATTTGTGGCAAACTCTGGACTTATCGTAAAGCCCGAATGGCGAAAATATGGCATTGCTAAAGCCGTGAAAATGAGAGCTTTTGAATTGTCGAGAACGAATTATCCCGATGCAAAAATTATCGGAATTACGACTTCGTTGGCAGTCATGAAAATCAACTCTGAATTAGGCTACGAACCAACTACTTTCTCGGAATTGCCCGTAAATGATGCCTTCTGGAACGGTTGTAAATCATGCGTAAATTATGACGTACTGACTCGTACCGAACGCAAGCATTGCTTATGTACGGGCATGATTTTTGACCCTGAGTGGGAAAAAAATAAGGCAAAACGAGAAGCGGAAGCTTTAAAAGAAAAGCAAGAAGAACACGAAAAATGGAATTTTTTGAAGGACGTAAAAGTTTTGGAAAGATTGAAATCTATTAAGGAAAAGATGTTTTTGAGAATGCAGGTGCGGAAGGTTAAGAGGCAGGTGGTGTAGGTGTCTGTAAGCTCTTTCATTGCGAACGTAGTGAAGTAATCTGTTAGCTTAACGCCTTTGTTGGTGTTTTCCACCAACAACCGGAAGAATAGATTTAAGACTGATTATCAAATAGTTACAAATAAAATATATTCGTTCGATTGCTTTTGCAAGTGTCGTTGGTGAAAACACCAAACGATGGCGGGCTTGTAACACTAATAAAGGCAAATTATAAAAAACAGGGATGGCAATCTTTTCCATAAAAATACTAAACCAAAATTGGCTTGATTCAGAAGATTCAAGTCATACAGATTTATGTTCTCATGGAGAGTTTGAAATCATCATAGGTAACCAAGTTATAGTTGGCGAAAAGGATGGATTAGATTGGACAATCTCTACCTCTGCTCTTAGTTTATTAAGAAGTATTGAGCCATATCATCACGAAGAAGGAAGATATTGTGAGAAAATATTACATTGTGGACAATTACTAATGTTAAGTTGCCCGATTTGTATTGATTGGGATTTAATACATGAGGATAATAGAGTAACATTTAATAATGTTTATAAACAGTTTAGCATAAATTCAGAAGACGTTGTTTGTTTCAAGGCTATAAATATTAAAATTGATAGAAAAACATACGCAAGAGAAATCTTGAAAGTGGCAGAAGAAGTTAAGCAATTCTTTGATAACCAACCTAAAAGAATATTTTATAACGAATGGGAATCATCTTTTTGGGAAACTTTTTGGTCAGAATTTAATGATTTATTCGATAAAGGAAAAAGGAAATATTATACTCTTTCAAATTAAAATCGAAAAGTAAACTATAAAAGAACCTGAAATCCCAAAACAAAAAATACACAACATTTATATAAAAAATGAGTAAACCAAAAGTAATCTTAGCATTTTCGGGAGGGCTTGATACCTCCTTTTGTGTAAAATATTTAACCGATGATTGTGGTTATGAAGTCCACTCTGCCCTTGTGGATACGGGTGGTTTCACGCCCGATGAACTCAAAGACATTGAGCAAAAAGCCTACGGTTTGGGTGTTACGAGCCATGTAGCTTTGGATGTTGTCGAGAAATACTATAACGATTGTATTCGATATATGGTCTATGGTAATGTCTTGAAAAATAACACTTATCCCCTCTCAGTGTCGGCAGAGCGTGTTTTTCAGGCAACAGCGGTGGCAGAATATGCCAATAAATTAGGTGCAAAAGCCATTGCACACGGCAGTACGGGTGCGGGCAACGACCAAGTGCGTTTTGATGTAGTTTTCCAAATTATGGTGCCAGACTGTAAGGTTATTACGCCCATCCGTGACATGAAATTATCTCGTGAAGCCGAGATTGATTATCTTAAAGCCAAAGGGGTTGTGCGTGACTGGACAAAATCTGCTTATTCTATCAATAAAGGACTTTGGGGAACGTCGGTTGGCGGAAAAGAAACCTTGACTTCCAACGGATATTTACCAGAATCGGCTTGGCCTACTCAAGTTACCAAAACGGGTGAGGAAACGGTAAAATTACATTTTGAAAAAGGGCAATTAGTGGGCATTAACGGAGAAATCTCTTCGCCCGTAGCTGTCATTCGTAAGTTGTCGGACATTGCGGGTGCTTATGGCGTTGGTCGTGATATTCACGTAGGCGATACCATTATTGGCATCAAAGGTCGGGTTGGTTTTGAAGCTGCCGCTCCTTTATTGATTATCAAGGCTCATCATTTGTTGGAAAAACATACGCTTACGAAACAACAATTATACTGGAAACAGACTTTGGGTGAATCTTACGGGACAATGCTCCACGAAGGACAATTCTTGGAGCCTGTAATGCGTAACTTTGAAACCTTCTTGGCTGATACGCAGGCAAACGTAACGGGAACGGTGGATATTCATTTGGCACCTTATCGCTACCAAATGATTGGAATTGAATCAAAATTTGATTTAATGTCGTCTATTTTTGGAACTTACGGAGAGATGAATAATTCGTGGTCGGGCGATGATGTAAGAGGATTCTCGAAGATAGTTTCAAATCAGACAATGATTCATCGGAAGGTGACGGATTTTGCGAAATAAGCATAAAAAATGAAAAATATTAAAATAGGAATAATAGGCGGTGCAGGATATACAGGAGGCGAATTACTCAGAATCCTTATCCATCACCCCGAAGCAGAAATTGTTTACGTAAATTCAAAATCGCAAGCAGGAAAACCAGTTTACAGTACACATACCGATTTATTGGGCGATACAGATTTAACTTTTTCAGACGAATTACATACGGATGTTGATGTTATTTTTCTTTGCTCTGGACACGGAGAATCTAAGAAATTCTTAGCGGCTCATCCCGAATTCAAGGCTGTTAAAATTGTTGATTTAAGCACTGATTTTCGTGACCAATCGGAAGGTTTTGTGTATGGTTTGGCGGAATTGCAACGGGATAAAATTTCTGAGGCAAATCATGTGGCGAATCCAGGTTGTTTTGCTACTTCCATTGAATTGGCTTTGTTGCCTCTGGCTTCGGCGGGTTTGATTCATGACGATGTTCATGTGTCGGCGGTTACGGGTTCAACGGGGGCGGGACAAAGTCTTTCACCAACGGGGCATTTTTCGTGGCGAAGCAATAACATTTCTATTTATAAAGCCTTCACGCATCAACATCTTACGGAGATTGGCATGGTGATTTCCTCTTTTCAAGGAGCGAAACCAACGGTTAATTTTATTCCGTATCGTGGTACTTTCACGAGAGGTATTATGGCGAATATTTATACCAAATTTGCAGGAACATTGGAAGAAGCCAAAATGCTTTACCGAGACTATTACGCTGAACATCCTTTTACACACCTAAGCGATTCACCTGTGGATGTGAAACAAGTTGTTAATACCAATAAATGTTTGATTTCTTTAGAAGTTCACGAAGGTAATTTATTGATAACCAGTGTGATAGATAATTTAACCAAAGGAGCGTCAGGACAAGCAATTCAGAATATGAACCTAATGTTTGGCTTAGATGAAACGGTTGGTTTGCGGCTAAAGTCGGTTGGAATGTAAATTTATATTCCATAACTAATCAACAACTAACCACAAAATGCAAAAACCACTAGTATTAATTCTATTATTTAACTTATTAATATTCAACAGTTTAGGACAAGATAGAAAACCCTACAGCCGTAAAGGTGAACACTATTTTTTCTGGGGTTATAACCGTTCGGAATACGCAAAATCTGATATTACTTTCAAAGGTGTAGGCTATGATTTTACGCTCCATAATGTTGTAGCAAATGATTTACCAATACCTTTTAGTACGTCCGAATATTTAGATATTACTCGTATTTCCATTCCTCAATACAATTTCAGATATGGCTATTTTTTCAATGACCATTGGGCTATTTCCATTGGTTCTGACCACATGAAATATGTGATGGTGGATGAACAAAGTGCGAGTATCACAGGGCATATTTCAACCAAAGATTCTAATCCTTCCATTGATGTAAATGCGATAAATCCTGCCTACGTTGGCGATTTTGACCATAAACCATTCGTGATTGCAAGAGATTTTTTGACTTATGAACATACGGATGGTTTCAATTATTTGCATATAGAATTAGACCGTTACGACTGTATCTGGAAGGCAAAAAATAACATTCAAGGAGTTGATTGGCTCGTGGGTGTAGGAGCAGGAACGTTGATTCCACGTTCGGATGTAAAACTCTTTGGTGTTGGATTAAATAACCATTTTAATTTTGCAGGCTACGGACTTTCTGCCAAAACTGGACTCCGCTTTGATTTATCCCGAAGGTTTTTCTTCCAAACGGATGTGATGGGAGGATTCGTCCGTTTAAATAATGTGCATACCACTGGTAGAAACGACATCGACTACGCCCAACAAAGTATATGGTTTGGGCAATTTTATGGTGCTTTAGGGTACAAATTTGGGAAACATAGACCTAAATAGCAAAGGTGAGCGAAATAAAGAAGAAATGATTTTCAATGCATAACTAACCATTTTCAAGTATTGTTAAAATGTACAAATATGTGAATATCAATTACTTGAACCTTTAAAATTGCAGATTAAAAATTATACAAAAAATGCTGATAGCCGAAAGCTGACAGTCAATATCCATAAGAAAATGAATCTTTTTAACGTTTACCCACTTTACGACATCACCCCTATAAAAGCGCTTGGAAGCAAATTATGGGATAAAAACGGGGTTGAATATCTTGATCTCTACGGTGGTCATGCCGTTATTTCTATTGGGCATTCACATCCGCATTACGTTCAAAAATTAACCGAACAACTCAGTAATTTAGGCTTTTATTCAAACTCGGTAAATATTCCAATTCAGCAAGAATTAGCCACAAAATTAGGAGAACTTTCTGGATATGAAGATTACGAACTTTTCCTTTGTAATTCAGGGGCAGAAGCCAACGAAAATGCATTGAAAACGGCTTCATTTTTCAATGGTCGTAAAAAGGT
>JANXRS010000024.1 GCA_025356745.1 Arcicella sp. | reverse complement strand
CTTAAATTGAATCTTTTTTCATTATCCAAAATAAGCTCAATTTGTATTTTTCCAAGCAGTTTTATTGTACTTTTAAATGCGTTGAACCTGTATATTAATGGAGGAACGAATACTTTAAGAAAAATTATCTACAAGTATGCTCCACCATCCGAAAATGATTCGTCAGGGTATTTGAATAACGTTTCAAAATGGGCAGGAATTAGCTTAGATACTCCGCTAAAAACGGACAAAGAAACATTGAAAGGATTGGTTGTCGCAATGGGTAGAGTAGAAAATGGAAGGACAATATCAACAGAAGATTTTGAGGAAGGATATAGCCTAAAAACAAAAAAAGCATGAAAACTGTATTTAGAATTTTAAACATCTTTGCATTGCTTACACTCGCTTATTTCCTGTATGATTTGTGGCAGAAATCAAAAGAACTCGAAAATAAGCAAGTTAATCAAAAAGGATTTTCGGCTCAACAGGAAACGACAGATTTTCGTGAAATTTTGGACAGGTTACAGGTTATAGAAAATAGAAGATATACTTCACCAAGTCAGAGTGACTTGGAAATACGACTAAAGAAAATTGAAGAAATCATTTCAGAAACTTTTGAAGAAATCTAATGAAAAAGGAAAATGTTATTTTTTACGGACAACTTTTAGTTTGGGGTGTGTGGTTGGCAGTATTAGCCACAACACTTTATATTAACTCCAGACAAATCCAAAATAAATCTTGGTTATAATGAAAAAAGCACTATTGATTATTGCGTTTCTCCTTGTTATTTTTGGAGGGACGTATATATATCAGCGTTATCAAAATAAAGGCTCGGCAGAGATACCTGACCACTACGCTCAAGATGCTGAAGCATTGGCAGAAATGGAGGGAAGGATATTGACTTTTGAAGGTAAAGTATCTCCTAATTTGATTTTTAATTATGAAGGAGGGGAGGCATTTTCAAAAGGTTATTTTCCGCTTATTACCATTAAGGACGATAAGAAATTTACAAAGGAAAAACGAGCAGAAAATAAGGCAAGAATACAAGAGTTACTTAAAGCCTACGATAAGTTTGTGACTGAAGCAAGTGAGATTCATAAAGTTCCCAGAATCCTTATTTTCGGACTAATGGCAGTCGAACATGATGATACGGTTTCGGTCGCAAAGTCAGCCTCGCAAGTGGATAAATCGGGTGTTTATATTGGCTTGATGCAAATGGCAGTCGTAACGGCAAATGATACCTTATTACGAGGAGTTACCAATAAACAATTATCCGTTAAACAGGTGAATTGGTTTAAAAATAAAATCGGAAAGACCATTGATTCAATTACAAAAAAGGACTTACAGGATGCTGAAACAAATATTCATACTTCTTGTGCTTTTCTTTCGGTGCTAATTAGAAAGTTTGGATTAGACGATTTGCATAAGATTATATTTTGTTACAATCGTGGAGAATTTAGATTAAGTAAAGATAGAAACGTGGGATTATCAATCACCGAATTAATCAAAACCTATAAGAATACTTCAAATGCAGACGGAGCAAATTATGTGATTAAAACATTAGGAATAAATGGTTCTTTTGAGATTTTGCAGGAATTAGCAATTAACGATTAATAGGCTGAAAGTGTAGTTCAAGTGTACCCATACCATCGTTAATAAATTCAAAAAGATGAATTACAAAGTTAAAATACTCCTCGTGTGGTTCATTGCAATTAGTATTGTGATAGTGGCTTATATGTTATTAAGCCCAGCCTCCGAAAAAACAGACTTAGCAAAGGCAGAAAATCAATATACCGCTAAAATTGCTGAAGTGAACGGGAAAAAAGAAGAGATTGATACCCAACTTAAAAACTTGCAATAATGGCTAATTTACTGATAGGATTTAGGAGTTATAAAGCTAAGAAGAACATTGAAACAACGCTAATGTCTTGGGGATTGAACCACGATACTATTCATTGCGAATTGTTTTTTACGGACTATTTGCCAACACAACGTTTTTCGTCTTGGAATGGTACAGGCGTAGGTTTTAGAAGTGTTTCCAAAGAGAATATGGGTAAATTATCTGAATGGACTTTTTACGATTTAGGTCAGGACAGATATTATCAAGCCCTTTATATAGCCCAAAATTTACAGGGTAAAGGTTACGATTTAAAGACGGCTATCATGTCGTCAATGGGCTTGATTACAAACAACGAAGATGCCTATTTCTGCTCTGAAATCTGTTTTAATGTGCTTTTTGAATCTGGACTTACTCTTCTTCCTGTAAAAGCCAGTATCGTTTTGCCACATGAATTAGAGATTATGTTGCAACCTCAATTTCCGCAAGTTCAATTAATAGATTATATCCAATGAAAACTAAATTATCCGTAGAAGAATTAAAGCAACAACTTGACGAAGCAATGTTGTTGCAAGAAACAACCGAAAGGGAAGCAAAAGAAAAGACAAACTTTGAAATTGCAAACAAGCGTTCGGAACTGTTTGAACGTGCCAAGCAACTAAAAGAAATGTCTATTCGTGAAGCCTTAAATGGTGAATTGGTGGAGTCTAAAATTTATGCAGATTTGGCAAAAGGAGTTGAATTAGAGGCTTGTGAGATTGTTTTGGAAGGAGAAGTCAAGCACGAACCTATAATTTTGGAAGAAAAATTCATTCCTTCAGAACATTTTGGAAAAGGCTCAACGTGGCAATTTTTTCCAGTTTGGCGAACGTTAGCCGTAATTGTGTCGGTTGCTTTGTTGGGATATGCTTCACATTTAGTCCAAGAATCTGGAACACAGATAAGCATTGCGTTCTGGTCAGAAATGGAACATTTCTCTATTACTACTCTCCATTGGTGCTTAATGTGGTTTGTGATTGATGCCTTTATTTTTAGAAAATATCGTGCAGTTTATGATTTCATGAATACGCACGAATATCCACAATTTGACTTTATTTCAAGATGTTTAGATGGAAATTCTCCCGAAAAATATGCCTTTTATTTGCTTTGTTTGAAAGCCTTAACCTTTGTTCTAATGTATCTGCACAGTCCGATTACCAACGCAGGATAATTAGAAAAGCAGACATTGATACGCTCGAATCTTATTTTGGAACAACAGAAAAAGGCTCAAATAGGGGTAGGCAAATTGAGCGAATTATCCGATTAGGAGGTGGAAAGGTTGGACAACCTTATTGCAGTTTTGGGAAGAAATTTACCGCAAAAGTTAATGGTATTCCTTTGAAAAACATTAATGGCAGGGCTTCATCTTGGTTTCGTTGGTCTGCAATAAAAGTCCTTTACGGAAAGAGAATCGGCAATCAAAAAGTGAAGGCAGGGGACGTTGTTCTTATTCCTCGAAATGGTGGTTCTGGTTGGCACGTGGAAACATTAAGAAAATGGAAAATGCTTAAAAATAATGAATGTATGACGGGAGGATTTAACACCAGTTCACCCTATGAACATCATTCAAGGCAGGAAGGCGTATTCCCTCATATTAGACGAAAAGAGTACATAATTATATTAGACTATGAAAAATTTTGGAATCTTACAGACCATCAAATTGCTGACTTGTGCGTGCATCTTAACGCTTTGTTTGTCTTGCACCGAAAGCAATTACAAAGACGTGGATAAACTCCTTTTGATTGAGTTTTTCGATAATAATATTGATTCCACCTATCTCTTAAAGGGGATTGATACGGAACAATTGACCGATTCAACCTATAATATAAATTCAACAAGCACACAAATCTTAGCAGATTCAAATGTGATTAGCTTGAAAGAATTGGACGAATTGGAGGATAATACCCCTAATGGAATTATCCTAAAACCTCCTAAAAAATACCGCTACCCTCCTACTATAAACAACAAAAATGCAAATACAGACAAATTGCATAAACTATACCGAGACTTTGACAGGGCGGTATATGAGGGAAAAATTAAGCTAAGATTAATTGATACCAGTAAACATTACACTTCAAATGAACGATTTTATTAGACAAGCAATGCCTTTTATCGTGGGGCTAATATTAGCATTAGTGACTTGGTTTTATAGCCTCATTGAGAAACGAATAAACGCAAAAGGTGAGGAAATTAAGGCAATGCAAATAGACATCAACAGGCTCGATAAAAAAGTGGCAGTATTAGAATCAGAACACAATCAATTTAGTCAAAGCCTAAAAGCAATTTCAGATGATTTGAAAAAGCACATGGACGACAAAATTGAATCTCTCCGTGAACTAATGTCCGCAAAATTTACGCAACGATAATTTTCAATTTTTCAATTCAGTAACATAAATAAATTAAAATCATGGGTTTGATTAACAAACAAAAAGTTGCGACTCTTTCGGGATTCTCGCTACAAACAAGACTATATAATAGCTTGTGGTATTTAGTAATGATTGAGGCACTCAATCCAGATTCGTTTTTTGTGCGTGGTAAAAATTTACTAAACCGTGCTGATGTTGTTATTAACGTTCCATTGTCAAGTGCAGATTTAGCACAAATTGAAGGAGGAGACACTTTGTTTGAAGGCTTAGAGCAACCAGTAGGTTTTGCTACGCCACAGGGATATACCTTGAAAACAAAAACAGACGGTGCAAAATTTTACGAAGGAGAAGTAAAAAATGCTACTGCTCGTAAATTCAAAATAACTAAGAAAGATATTCTTCCGATTGGTTTTGCCACAACAGCAGAATTAATGTCAGGACAGGGTTTAGATAAGTTCATCACCTCGCAGGAGTTATTGCCCTATCTTTCGTTCGCTTTCACGAACTTCTACAATCAAATTGCAGGAGATGCTCCAATTCAAGCATTAGATACACTCCGTGAAATTGGTGATAGACTTACAGTAATGGGGGCTACTGATGGCAGTATTCAACAAATGATTTCTGAAATTCTCGGCACAAAGGCAAGTCTTTCTTACGTGGATGGGAAATTGGTACTAAAGGCAGATTTGTCAATGGTGCAAGGTTCGGTTGCTGATATTAACGCTCGTATTCAAACAGAAGTTGCTTTAAGAACATCGGAAGTTGCAAGAGTTGAAGCTATTGCTAATGCAAAAATTACCGAGGAACGTTTATTATATATTTCAAATGAGTATTACCAATTAGCAAATGCTCGGTTATTGACCGTTGAGAATACTACTATTCCTGCAATTAATGAAGCGATTGTAAAAAAATCTTCAAAGGTTGAATTGCAAGCGGAAGTTACTGCGAGAACAGGAGAAGTTGCAAGAGTTCAAGCTATTGCTGATTCAAAAACTACTAACGAGCATTTAGAGGTTAGAATAGCAGAAGTTTTAAACTACGAAAATAACCGTGACGTTAATACAAGAGCAGATTTAGTTGCAGTTGCTACCAACAAAGCCAATGATGCTTTTACTAATGCAAAAGCCGATTCACGTGGTTATACAGACAATCATATTCTGAATCTAAACCAGAATATTTTGCCTTTGTTGGAATCAAAAGCAGAAGCCAATGCCTCAATTGCACTCTTAAATGCTGCAATTGCTACAAAAACAACCAATCAGGACGTTAATGAGAATGTTGCTTATTGGAAATTGCATGATTTAACGCCTACCTATAAAGGAATAGTGGATGCTTTGCGAGCAGAAATGTTGGCTATTGAAGGCATTGACGAAACGGAGTTTACTCGTTTGAGGGATTTGTTGGCTCAATTGACTGCGTTAGAATCTGCTGATGTTGCAGGATTAAACGCATCAATTTCGCAGAAGATAGGGAAAAATGGAATTATTAGCGAAGATTTTTTGAAAATACGCTATGATTTGACAGACCCTTTTGCATTTATCACCAATGAATCTCTTATGGTTAGAGAAGATTCAGAAGTTTTTGGAGGACGTGCAATGACTCATTTTTTACGAAAAATGTATAAACAGGCTGAAACCAAAGTTGCAAAAGACCATATTTTGGATGGTACAAAGGTAGGCACATTAGAGAATTTCATGTCAGACTTAGCGACTATTCAAGGCAATCTTGGAGCAGTTCTAAATGCAGAAAGAATCCAGAGTTTCTTCTTACAGGCGTATGATAAAATTAACGCAAAAGTTGCGAAGGCTGATGTGTTGGATGGAAGCATTTTTCCAAGTTCGGCAAGTTTATTTGCTACTTACATCACTCCAGATGCTCGCTTGACTAAAGACAAGTATTTTAATGCCTTGAATTTACGTCAGTTCTTAGCTGATTTGTCTAATTATACTGATACGGTTTCTGCGACAAAGTTCGCAAAAGACCATGTGTTAAAATTAGATACTGTACAAGGAATGTGGCATTTTATCAATGATATGACCATACAGGAACTTGAAGACAAAGTTGTTGATGCGAATGTTCTTAGAATCTTGATAAATGACCTCTTTGGACATTTGAATACAAAAGCCAACACCGCAGATGCTTTTGCAAAAGACCATGTATTAAATTCAACGTGGTCTACGGCTACTTTGGGAAGTTGGTTAGCTTACATAGATGCTACTGATGCACAAATTGGTTCGGGAAAAGTAGTTGATGCACAAATTTTGCGTAATATTTTGCGTGAAGTTGTAAATCATGCTAACACGAAAGTAGCAGGAACGAAAGTTGCAAAGAGTTCTTGGATTACACCAAACCAAGTTCACTCTATTGGAGAATTTTTGGATGAATCTTCGTTGAATAGCGACCATGTATTCTCTGCTGAATTAACGCAAGCACTTTTCAAAATTCTTAATGTAAAAGTTGATACGAAAGTTAATGAGAATAAAATTGTAGCCGATTCTTGGGCTAATGAATTATTCCAAACGAATGGTTCGGGAAATATTGTGATGTCAGGTTTATTAGATACAGACTTGGATAATTCACAATTGATGAGTGCAAGGTTAGCCTTGAAATTATTCAAGATGGGATTCCAACATTCACAAGAAAAAGCATCAAACGCTCGTGTGCAATTATTAGAAGAAGAGGTTGCTCAACTTCGTGCTGACTTTGATAGTTTAACCGACCCTCAATAGTCTCATGCTGAAAGGACTGATGTTTATTGTTCTTACAGGTTTGTTGTCGGATTCATTTTCGGCAACAAACCTTGATAGTGTTTGGGTCGCTCCTATTGAGGTTTCACAACCAGTCAAAAAGGTTAAAAATATTCATACTGAATATTCTGTCATTCGTCAATTTTCGGACAAAAAAACGGCTCGAAAATACAAAAAGTCGGCTCGTAAGGAATTTAGGAAAGACCACCCAAAAAGTTTCGGGCAAATATTTCTTGAATATATCTTACCACCAATTTCAGCAGTAGCACTTGCATTAAGTCAATGTAAATAATGAAACAAAATATTTTCATAGCACCCAAAGGCATTTTGATTGATTCGCAGGAATTGTCAGATACAATCGAAGCCTGTCAGTTTCAAATTGATGAACATTTCTCTAAGGTTTGGGACAAAGAATGTACCCTTATTTTAGTCAAAGATGCTTCAATAATTCCCAAAGGTGCATGGTATATTTTTATTCAAGAAAGCATTGATGTAGATGGAGCAAGAGGTTATCATTGGGTTGATGCAAATGGAATCCCCTACGGACTTATTAAGCTAAACACAAAATGGTCAGTCACATTGTCGCATGAATTAATGGAAATGTTAGTGAATGCTTTCATTAATCAAAAGGCAAAAGCAAAAGGGATTACAGACGGCAGAGACGTAGATTATATGATTGAGGTTGCAGACGTGACCTATGCAGATTATGGCTATGAAATTATCGTAAAAAGTGGACGGAAAGTAATGGTTTCAGATTTCTTTTATCCCTCTTTTTTCTTTGGAACAGGCATTGACAAAACCGCTAAATATTCACATACAGGACTTGCAAAAGCACCTCGACAATTGCCAGATGGAGGCGTTTTAGCCTACACAGACAATTTTGGAGAAACCTATCAAGCCTTTATGATTTCGGGGAAATTACAGATTAAGAATTTAGGGGCAAAGGTTGGATTAACGATAACTGATAACAATAAGTCGTATTGGGTCGGTGGTTTCTTTGCCCTAATTCTACTTCTAACAGGATTAATTATCATTCACAAAAAATTTAAAAAACAATAAAATGAGTCTTATTAATAATCAACAGATTGCTACGCTTTCGGGCTATCCTCTCCAGACACGTTTAATTAACGGTTTGTGGTATTTGGTAATGATTGAATCAAATATTCCAGATGCCTATTTTGTTCGTGGAAAGAACTTATTAAGTCGGACGGACGTAGTTGTTTCCGTTACATTATCTTCTGCCGATTTAGCACAAATTGAGGGTGGAGATACAGGCTACGGAGGATTAGAGCAACCGTCAGGTTTTGTTACTCCAACAGGTTATTTGCTCAAGACGAAGCCAGACGGTGCAAAATACTACGAAGCTACTTCAACAGCAGTTACTCCGCCAGCAGGTGCAACGGTTGAAGTGGTGACCCAAACAACCAAAGGCGTGTGGACGATGCAACCAAATGGTGCGTATAGTTACATTCCAAATTCGGGAGCAACGGGTTCTGATACAGGTTCGTATCGTTTCCATTATTCAGATGGTACATATTCTGCAAGCACAACGATAACTTTTACCATTACGTCTGCAAGTCAAACACAAGCACCTGTACCGAGAAAAGTTACGATTGAGCCAAATGGGGATTTAGTTTTTTCTATTCCAAGTGGTGCGTATAATGGTGGAACTTGTAAGCTTTACAGAAATGGTTCAGCAACGGCAACGGCAAGTCAGGTAGATTCGGATTCGGACGGAGTTGTTACTTTTTCGGGTATTCCAACCAGTAATACTGATACGATTGAAGCAACGTGGACGCATGGAAGTTTGTCAGAATCGCCAAAATCTGCAAAGAAGATTAATATTAGAATCAAGCCCTCACCAGTTGCCGATGCTGTAAGCATAGCGTATGGTTCTTCTTATACAGGTTCGGTAGTTACTAACGACCCTTATGCAGAAGCAAACCTTTCTTTTTGGTAGTCGCTAACAATATTCAGCCTTCTGGGTTGGCGACTGTTTCGGTCGATGGGGGCAACATAACGGTTGTTCCTACCGACCCAAATGGAGGAGAATTGCAAATCAATTGGCAAATAACAGATTATCAAGGGACTTTGCTTTTAGAGGGAATTAGAACTATTTACATTACAAAACAAGAAAACATGAACTCAACATTAGTTGGTAAAAGAGGACTCCTCTTTGTTTTTATTGACATTATCGGTGGGTTGAATTACGTCACAGAACGTGAAACAATGACCCCAAATCCTGACAAGTTTTTCCCACGTGGAAAGAACTTATTAGAACGTTCCGACTTCGTTTCCAACGCAGTAGACTTGCCAAGCATTAGTGCTATTTCTGAATATGATGGCTTAGTGATGCCTTCAAATTTTCCTTCTACCGTTGTAGGATATGCAAAAGGAATGGAAGCAGACGGTGCTGTTTACTTTATGGCAGGAACACCTCCAAATCCTCCAGTAGCGAACGCTTTAGTGGACGGTGAAGTGGTTGGTTCTCGTAACGGAAATACAATCAGAACTATCAAATTGGGTAGTGGATTCTATTTGTGCGAAACAAAATCGCTATCACCAGATGCGTATTTTGTGCGTGGAAAAAACTTGCTTTCTAATTCAAGTGTAACGTTTTCAAAAACGATTTTGGCTTCATTGTTGGCAGGAGAAGATACAGCCTTTGGAGGTTTGAGTAAGCCAACGGGTGTTGTTGTTCCAAGTGGTTATGTTGAAAAACAAACGGCTGACGGTGCTGTGTATTTTGAATTTAAAGATGGGGTAGTAATCCCTCCAATAGTAATCCCTCCAGTATTAAAAAGCGATTTAGTTGATAGAGAGGTTGTTGGTTCTCGTAACGGAAATGCAATCAAAACTATCAAATTGGGTAGTGGATTTTATTTGTGCGAAACAAAAACCGTCTCACTAGATGCGTTTTTTGTTCGTGGAAAAAACTTGCTTTCTAATTCAAGTGTAACGTTTTCAAAAACGATTACTGCATCCCAATTGGCAGGAGAAGATACAGGGTTTGGAGGTTTGAGTAAACCAACAGGAGTTGTTGCTCCTTTGGGCTACGTGGAAAAACAGACGGCAGACGGTGCAATGTATTTTGAAGAAGGAAATACAGTAACACCACGTGCTTTAGTTTCAGATGAAGTGGTTGGTTCTCGCAAATTGAGCGAAACGTCAGTTAAGAATCTTCGTACAAAATTGTTCGGGAATGATTGGTTCGTTTTAGAGGAACGTGCTACGTCTCCAGAATCTTATTTTGTTCGAGGTAAGAACATCGTTAGCAATGCCTCTTGTACTTTCACGAAAGAAGTAGCTTTGTCGCTTTTAGCAGGACAAGATACAGAGTTCGGTGGAATGTCATTACCTCCAGTATTTTCAACACCAACGGGTTATTCAAAGAAAACTGAAACGGACGGTGCGGTATATTTTGAGAAAGACGTTGCTATTGTTCCTCCAGTTGTTCCTCCAGTTGTCCCTCCAGTTGGCGGTGGTTCTTTTACGCAATTAGTTGATTCGACACCAAAACCGCCAGAATCATGGTTTAGCAAAAATGCCATGTGGGTAGTTCCAGTAGTGATTGTGTCGGTCGTAGCAATTGGCGTAACGCTTTGGAAAGTTTTTAAATAAAAAAGATTAATTGATTCATTAAAAAGCCCTTTGTTTTGACTAATAAAGGGCTTTTTTTAAAATAAATATTATATGAAAACAGGGGATAGAGTTTATTCAAAGGTCGAGAATATAAGGTTTTTTGGTTCAGCTGATGCAAGACAAATTTGGCAAGTAATTGATGATGATGAACTTGAATCTGCGTATGGATTTGACGATGCACATACGCCATATCGTTTTAGTTTTGAACGTAGTCAAAGGATTGGAACTATAAGCGAATTTAAAAGAGATGCAGACGGGGTAACATTTGCAAAGCTAAATGTTGAAGGTGTGCATTATGATGATGGACATGATGCTTTTGGTTGGTTTGGTGCATCTACTCCGTCGTGGAATAGACCGTTTACCATTGTTGCGTGGGTTTTGGCAGACGATATTGTTGATGAGACAGGATTAGTACAGGAATATGTCCCTATAAAACCTCCAGTTCCACCAAAGACTGATGCTCCCAAGACCGATACCCCTAAAACTGATACTCCTAAAACAGACACGAAGTCGCTTTTTAAACAGACGGATAAAACCACAGGGGAAGAAAAGCCTAATTACATTTTGTACGGAGGGATATTTTTTGGCTTAATCTTGATTGTAGGCGGTTTGTATTGGGCGTTTGGTTCAAGCCCACAACCACAACCAACAATTCAGTACGTTCCACAACCACAACCAATAAAATGAGACAAGTAATTAACACAAAAGCAAGCCTAAAAAATACCGTTAAGGAAATAATTAATGTGGTTTTAGCAAATAAGGAAGTAGCATTTACAAAGCCAGATTTCCTAAAACAACCTACGACTATTGAGACGTGTAAAACACTTTGGTATTTTGTAAAAAACCACATTAATTATACACCAGACGATTTTCTAAAGGAACAAATCAGAACTCCAGAACGAACGTGGGCAGACAGAAAAAAAGGTGTTGATTGTGAAGATTACTCTATCTATATTGCTTCTTGCCTTTTGAGTTTAGGCATTAATCCAACCCTTAGAATTGTAGGAAATGAAAAAGGATTTCAGCACATCTACATCGTTGTGAAAGGAACAGAAACAATTATTTTAGATTGTTGCATGGACGATTTTAATAAAGAAACAACCTATTCTAAGATGCTTGACATACCTGTAAAAAAGGGTGGAGAAAGTGAAGTCCCGAATGTCGGAGGATATATGTTAGAACGTCTTTCGGGAATAGAAAATAATTTTCTATTTGTTGGAAAAATAGATGAAGAAGTTGCCATAAAAATAAAAAGACAGTCAGGTTTAATTATTTTGGAGAATGGGAACGATAGATATGGACAACTTCATATTGAAAAACAAAGAGGGAGTAGCTTTTTGGAAATGGGGTATTCGGTCGAAGAGTTTGTGAGATATGTTTGTGAAAATTTTAACGAAATTAGAAAAGGAAAATCAGGCAGTCTATTACTTGTTAAAAGAAACGGCAACCCTATGGTTGGGACAATTCTACTAAAACCATTTAACGGGGGTGAATTTTATAGTGTAGGTTCTGCTTTTTTTTCAAGAAAAGAATATTTGGAAGATAAAGAACTTTTATGGGTTCATGTCGAAGATGAATCGTCCCCCTCCCTCGAAGGACTCTCTTTCTCGTCCGTGCCATTGAAAAAGGGTTTGGCAGGAGTCAGCGTGCAAGACAAAAAGTTCTTTAATGCAACAAAGTTACATAGAAATTCTAAAATTCAAATACTTGGGAACATTGAAAAATCAACAGCTGATATTTTAGCTTATGAAGGCAAAGGTTCAAAGGGCAAAGAGTTTGGAAAAGACAGCGGTATTTTGTACCAATTCTTTACGCCAGATTGGTTAATTAGTCTAATGTGGAAGTTATGTATTCATCATGGATTTAAGGGCGGAAATGCCTTAGAACCATCTTGCGGAACGGGCAGATTTATGTATTACGCACCAAAGGATTTGAAGATTGAATTTACAGGATTTGAATTAGAAGAAATGTTAGCAGACTACGCAAAGGTAGTTTGCCCAGAAGCAAAAATCTATCATGGAGGCTTTGAAACGGCTTTTTTAAAGTCTGTTAATGGATTTTGGCACAAATTAGGGAATGGAAAACATGGAGAAGATACTTGGTTGCCACCAATGGATTTAGTTATCGGAAATCCTCCTTATGGTCAGCTTTATGATAGATATAATATCGGTGCAGGAATTAAAAGATTTGGGCAAGTTGAACAATATTTTATGATGCAAGGCTTAAAAGTTCTAAAGTCAGGCGGTTTGATGTGCTATGTAACAGCAAGCGGATTTGCAAGTACTTATGAACAATACATGAAGACAAAATCGGAAATGAACAATCTTTGCACCCTTGTTGATGCTTATAGATTGCCCAACGTTTTTAAGAATACCAACGTACCAACGGACATTTTAATTTTTAGAAAAAAATGACTTTATCTCAACAACTCCGACAATCAATTCACGAAGAATTGAAGAAAATATCTGAACAGTCGCACCCTCACGTTTGGGAGCGTACTCGTTCAAAAATTGCTTATCAATATCTTGAAGAGCAAATTATTAACATGATGATTGCTCAACAAATTACGGTAAGTACGGCAATTAATCTAATCGAATCAGACGATGCTTAGTAATAGTCAGGTTAGAAATAGGATTGATGCTATTAACGAATTAGTAGCCAACCATAGAGGAGATAATGACCATGACAGGTATGCAGTAACGTCCTACGATGTGGTAAAAAAAGGCTTTATTCCAGAAGAATATCAGGAGGAATTTGAAACGTTAATGCAGTCAAAAATTGGAGACTCCAATGATTCACCATTGACTTTGCAGGAACAATTAAGTTACGCAAACTACTTTGCCATGCACCCAGAAAAAATTTGTGGTTTGATGGAAGTATCATCGTCAGGAGCATTTCCCGTAAAAGTGATTGGGAAACGTCAGGACGTTGAACGGGTGATTAATGAGGCTTTAGGTAAGACTGATTCTGATAACGTCAGAAAAAGGAAAATTAGAATATTTCAGTTTCAAGCCCAAGCTTATGCTTATGCTCAAAATTTATAATAAAATGACTATCAATAAACACTATTTACAAGGTTTAGGCTTCAATCAATTAGGCTCATTAGGGCGTGTTGTAGAATCTACGATTGAACAAAACAGTTTAATCCTTTCTTCAATGCTTGAGAAGCAAAAGGAACAAAAGCAATATAAAGAAGGTGATACATTGAGTTTTGATGATATTGATAGTCTTTATAATGCTGGACTAACCTTTGAAGAAAAACAGGCATGGGTTTGGTTTAAACGCTCGCAAGGAGTACCAATGACAGGTTGGGATAAGTACTTTTTCAAAAAGGATAAGAAGGATTATACTGCAAAAAAGGACACAATTATTCTCGTTACCAATAAGCCCACGACTGTAAAAGACAATCACTTTAGAGATATTACAGAAGTTCCAAAAGGTGTTAAATTAGGCACACTAACCAGATTTCTTAACAAATATGATGGGAAAGTGTACATCATTTTCACAACTCCAGAAGGCTACAAACAGCGAGTAGACCGTGCAGACGTTGATAATATTGGCGAAGGAGAAGTTTCATCAGGATTGGATATTGACGGACAAATAAAATTTCTTGTCAGTAAAGGAGCATTGTTTTTTTTAAATGGTGACTATTTGCCTTATGCGTTATTTTCATTTGGAAATATGTATGACCGTGAACTTGCATTGATGAAAGAAAAAACTTTTATTATAGACAATTTTGGACAAGAAGTGTTTGATAATCACCTCAAAATTATTGAACGCTCAAAGCCTAAATTTCTTTCTGTTTCCGTTGCTGACCCCAGAGATAGACCCATTATTTTGGCAATTTCTCCACTGGCTCGAATGAAGGATATGTTTTACCTTTCTGAATTAAGAGACGATGTTGGCTTTGATTTGCAATCCATTGTTTCCAATCAGAAAGAGTGGAAATGTTATCAGGGATATACAAACAATGAAAAGGAAGGATATAAGGCTGAATGGAAAGGAGAAGGATTTAATTCAAACGAAAGAACAGAGGACTATCGTTTGTCTCTACGAGATGCCTTTAAATTTTGGTTGTATGAGCAATCGGAGGATTCGTTTCGTGAAGTTTCTGCATACGAAATTGAAAAATATTACCTTAATCGTAGCAAGTTTACTTCAAAAATTGAAGATGAAGAAAAGGACACAATTAACAAGTATGCACCGCAGGAAGGGGAAGACCTTTTTGCTAAATTTCTAAACGAAGCCTTAACCTTTGTTGATATGCAAAAACTTGATTTTTCGTTCAATAAATTATATAATGCTTATGCTGATATTGCCTATAATAAAGTTCCCATTGGGTTTTCTTGTTCTGCTTTTTTTAAGCAAGGATTATTAGCTTTTTCAGAAGCACAAAAAGAATCTATTGCCTACATGGAGGTTGCAACCGCAGGAATACTTGCCTACGATGTTGGCGTTGGGAAAACAATGTCTGCCATTATTACCCTTGCCAATTTATTGCAACAGGGTAAATGCAAGCGTCCATTAATTGTTGTTCCCAATCAAACATATCGAAAATGGATAAAGGAATTGTTTGGCTATGAAAACAAAAAGACAGGTGAAAAGGGATACGGAGTTTTGTCAAATACAGGCATTACGCTAAACGATTTTTACAATTTAGGCGTAGAAGTTGTATCGACTGATAAAGACGGAAAGATGCACGTGGACGGCAAAAGTCTAATGGGATTATTGCCAGAAAAATCCATTACAATAGTTACCTATGAAGGGTTTAAAAAATTCGGTATTGGAGGTGCAGGACGAAGTGAATCATTTGAAGAAATGTTTGACATATTGCAACAGAATGACCGTAAATTTAAGTCAATCAGAGACGAAACGAAGTATGAGGAATCTTTGGCTGAAGCACTAAATAAAGTAAATAAAGGGGCAATTGTAGATTTTAACACACTTGGAATTGACCACATTACCATTGATGAGGCTCACGCTTGCAAGAATATTTTTGAAGCGGTGAAAGCCGATGATGAAGGCAAGGTTAGGTATCAATTAGGTTCGGGAACGTCGGAAATGGGAATTAAAGCCTTTTTCTTTTGCAACTCTATCATTCGGAAATATGGAGGAAACGTTATGCTTTTAACGGCGACACCTTTCACCAATTCACCCGTTGAGATTTACGCCATGTTGTCGCTTGTTGGCTACAAAACGATGCAGGACATGAGACTATCAAACCTCAATACGTTCATGTGTACGTTTGTCAAACAATCGTATGAATATGTAAACCGACCTGACGGCTCAATTGAAATGGGTTTTACGGTAAAAGCATACACGAATCGTCAGATTTTGCAGAAACTAATTTACTCGCATATTATCTACAAAACAGGTGAAGATGCAGGGGTAAAAAGACCCATTAAAATCAATTTGCCACGATTAAAAAAGGTAGATGCCGATGGTCGTGTAATTGCTTTGAAAAAGGCAGAACAAGTCTTGACTTATTTAGAACCAACCGTTATCCAAAAAGAAAATCAAAAGGATATTGAGTCGATGCTTCATCACTATTCACGGAATATAGGTGCTTCTTCGGGAGTCACTTTAGGAGATATAGGGAGAATGCTAAATAAAAACTTAGACAATGCTTTAAGTCCTTTTCTTCTCGAAAGAGAGATGCCAGAACCCGTTGAATTTGTTGAAGGTTCGCCAAAAATCAACTATGTAATGAACTGCATTAGGTCGGTGAAGGCTTGGCACGATGCAAAAGGCGAGGAATGTTCGGGTCAGGTTATTTATTGCAACAGAGGCAAGGATTATTTTGATTTGATGCAACGTTATCTTAATGCTGAAATTGGATTTAAGACTCAAGTAAGGTTTGAAGGCTCAACATTCAATGAGGTTGAATTGGTAACGTCAGAAATCTCTGCAAACCGAAAAGAGAAAATCAAAGATGCGTTTTTGGCAGGAGTTGTGAAGGTTTTAATAGGAACTTCTACCATTCGTGAGGGGATTGATTTACAAAGACGTGGAACTTGTCTTTACCTCTTAACAATAGATTGGAATCCTACTGACATGAAGCAAGTTGAAGGCAGGATTTGGAGACAAGGGAATGAATTTGGCTACGTCAGAGTGGTAATGCCATTGTTACAGGATTCGATGGACATTTTTGTTTTTCAAAAATTGGAGGAAAAAACGGCACGGGTTAATGACATTTGGTATAAAGCAGGACGGAGTAATGTTTTAGACCAAGAGGCTTTAGACCCAGAGGAAATTAAACTTGCATTATTCTCCAAAATTGATGTATTGTTAGCCTTAAAATTGGATTTATTGAAGCGTGAAAAGAACCGCAGGATAGTGGTAAATAATGTTTCAATCAATGCTTTACAAGTTTATAAAGCAAGGTATTCAAATTATGAAGCTACCAGAGCGAACGTTGTAGATTCGCTAAAAACTTTGCCGAGATTTCTTTTTAGAATGATTAAATACTACGAGGGGCAATATAAGGATAAAACCAATAGAACCGAATATTTACAACTCTCCAAGAAGGCAATTGCTGAAGGTGATGAATTAAGAGAAGAATTGTTAGAGTTTATTCAAGGTTCTGAAATGGAGGATAAAGAACTATTAAAGAAATGCAGAAAGATTCAAATGTATCGAGTTATGATAGACGAAGTCAATTATGATTTTTCAAGAACTGTAATTGACTTGAAAGTTTTAATTTCAGATGTTCGTAAAACTGAAAGAACGTTGCTCACGCCAAAAGGCTACGCTCCATCCGATGCTGAAAGATTGATGAATGAATTGAAGGATGAGCAAAAAGACTTACAGCGTAGTGTTGCGTATCTTGATACCATCGCAGGAGAAGATGAAGTAAGGGCAGAGATTGTGGAGCAAAAAGAAAAGTATTCCGTGCAAGGAAAAACCGCAGAAGAACGTGCAGAGGAATTTACAAATCTGAATTATTTGCTGACTTATGGAGCAAACGAAAAGGCTCATTATCATTTACCATCTCCGCAAGAGCCAGAGCAGGACGATAAAGAGGAATCGGTAAATGAAGAGGCAAAAGCCAAAACACGTGCCAGAAAAATTAGAATATTTCAATTTCAAGCACAAGCGTATGCTTATGCACAATCTTAAAATTTAAAAATCTTAAAAATTTAAAAACAAAGCACATGAATCATTTACAGCAAATCGAATTTATTAAAAAATCAACGGGACTTTTAGACAAAATTTCCGTTGAGGATATAACCTTCTACAATCAGTTGAAGGACATTACAGACAACTTTACCGACTTATCCGAAGACATTTTTAACGAAGGTGCAAAAGCAGGAATTGCCAAAATTTATAAAAAATTGAAGGCAAGCGAAAAAGTGGAAGACCTCAAAGAAGCCACAAAAGAGGAAATGGAAAATTTGGATTCAGAACCTACTAATCCAAAGGTTGATAAATCTGAAAAAGACGAGCCTAAATCAAAATTCAAGGCAGGACAACATATCAAGTTCAAGCATGATGCTGATAGTCCGAATAAAAACAAACCAAAAACTTTAAATGATTTTGGCATTATTGAAAGCCTAAGAGGTACGGATGAAAATACAAAAGAAACGTCATACTTTGTGACTTGGGCGAATGGCTCAAAGGGAGGTATCGTTTACGAAGACCATCTTACAAAGATTAGCGAAAAAGAATACAACGAAGCTATTGAAAAGGTGAAATATGCAGAGGCTAATCCCAAAAAGGTTGAACCAGAATACGCAGGAGGTTTCGTTTCCCATGAATCAATCGAACACAAAATCGTTAGTCGTTTCTTAGGATTGCGAGCAAAAGATGCACCAGAAAGTTTAGTTTTAAATGCTTATACTGACTTGCAAAAGAAAATTGCTAATCAGGAAGTTAGAAAGACTAATAATTTTGCTGACCTAATTCAAGCAATTCAAGGAAGTTATTACAATTTGCTTACCAAATCCGATGTTAAAACATTGGTATTGTCAGAGAAATTTACAGCTGTGGCGGTTTATCTTTTCGAGAATGAAAGACGTTACAGTTCGGTGAAACTTATGACGGAATTTGCAGGTTGGACGGGAAAATCAAAGACCCTAAAACAAATTGAACTGTTCTTGAAAAAATCGGAAAATGTAATTAAAGAAGGCAAAGGAACTGACCCATACCATCAAGAATTAATGGACGTGGTTAAAACTTTGAAGTCGGCAAAAGAAGGACAAAGCATTGTTCCAGAATCAATTGGCTTGTCAGGTTTAGGTTCTGTTTTCGCTATAAAAGTAGTGAGATAATATGAAGACGACCACGTGGATAGGCGTTGGTATATTTTCGGGTTTGGCTTTGGTGTTCCTTAATTGGATTTACGCCAAAGCTAAAACCGTGAGTATAGTAGATGCCAAGAAAATCGGATCACCGCTCGGCAGAATGATTATCCGAAATGACAAAGCAGGGAATGGCAATTTTTGGAAAAGTAGAATGGGATATTATCACGAAGGGATTGATGTACTTTGTGAGAAAGGCGAAACGGTTTATGCTCCCATTTCGGGAACGATTGAACGAAAAGCCTATCCTTATGCTAATGACAAGCGTTTTGAAGGTTGTGTTATCAAAAATGCCACGACTGAAATTAAACTTTTTTACATGATTTGTTCAAAAGTTGGGCAGAATGTTGAGAAAGGCGAAGTAATAGGAATTTGTCAGGCAATTTCAACAAAGTATGAGGGAGGTATGAAAAACCACCTACACATTGAAATTAGGCAGGACAACATATTGATTAATCCAGAAACAGTTTATAATATTTCATAAGATGAAAATAATATTAAGTATGGTAGTAGTTTTGGCAGGAATAGGGCTGATTTATTACCTAAGTAAAAATAGCAAATTCTTGGCTTTGTTGCCTTTGCAGACGGACAAAAGTTCATCTACCAACAAAAAAGCAACAGGAACTCAAAAGGATAGTGAATTAGTAGGAGACAATAGCACGGAAACGGCTAAGAAAACCTTTCCAACAAATATTAAAGAAAAGGAATTAAAGCCTGATTATACACAACCTATTGAGCCTGTAATCGAACCTTTAACGCCCAAACAAAATATCTTAGTAAGGATATTCAATAACAAGAGAAAGGATATATTACCGCCTCAAGAATTGCCTTATATTTATGATGAAGAGGGCATATTAGTCCCCAATGGTAGGTTTAGAGCATAAAAAAAGCCGTTTCATGTAATTGAAACGGCTTTTTTATATGTAACATAAAAAAAATCTAAAATCACCAACCATCATCGGCTTTTACCACCGTATTCGTTAATTTACCTAAAGTTAAGATTATTGACTTGCCATTTATTGAACCTCTATAAATCATATCCGTAGATGAATAGGTTATAGAGCCATTGAAAATTACCGAACCTACGTTTGCACCTTTTCTATTAGTTGCGGACAACATAGCGTTTATGGTAGCTTTACTTTCAGCAATTTGAAGTGTAGGAGAAAGATAAGTATAAGTATCTAAAAGGCTACCTGCTAAACCGCTACTCTGAACATTTCTATAATTTTCGTAGATACTCACATTAATTTTGTTTGTAGTTATGTTGTGCGAGACAACGGCATTATATTGCACAAAATAATTACTACTACCCGAAACTAAAATAGAACTTGAGGCGTAACGACCTGCATAATCAGGGGTTACAACTTCGTCCTCTTTCTTGCAAGATAATAGGAGAGAAATAGATAATAGGGCTAAAACAAAAGCATTTTTCATTGTGGTTTAATCGTTTATATTGTGAGTTTTGACAAATGTAATTGTAATTATGAATAAATAGAAAAAACCTATCAAAATTTGATAGGTTTTTTAATTTCTTGTTTTGTTACAATTTTTGTTACCAAAATAATGAGTTATAAGTGTTTGAAAATTAGTTACTTAAATCTTTTTAATTTACCAGTAACAAAAGTAACATTAATTCTTAATATTGTTCTTCTCGTAAACGGCTTTGAATTTTCACAAAATCGTCAAATAGCTTTGCTCGCTCTAAGTGTTCATCATTTTCAGCCATTTCGGAAAGTAAATATCCTCTGTAAATCTTGATTAAAGATAGTTCTAACGCATCAGCGTTCTCATTTTCAACGATTAGAGACTCGTTGTTTAATTCTAAAATACTATCCATGTAGTGGTTGTAGTTAAATTGGGGTAATCGGGTATTAACCGTTAGGCAACCTGCCTTGTATTCCTAAAGTTAATGTTTTTTATAGTTAAATCTCTGGAAATTTGTCCCTAATTTCCTTAGAAATACTTAACCCTAACGATTTCAAGTAGATAACTGTGGTTTCAAGGGACTTGTGTCGCAATTGGTTCTGGATAAAACCTATTTCAATACCTGCTTTGTGTGCTGATACCACCGCTGTATGTCGCCATGAGTGCATTGTACACGCCTTATTAACCTTTAATTCCTTTAAGATTTTTACGTGTTTGTTGTAGAAATAATTGATAGCACGGGGTTTTAATAATGAGTTATCTTGATGAAAAATAAAGCTATTTAGCGGTTTGTCTCTAATCTTCAAGTCCTTTAAGATTTTGTTAAAATGTTGAGGAATAGTCACAAATTCGCCTTGTGCATTTTTCGAGATTAATTCGTTAATATAAATACTTTCTGCTTGAATATCTTGTACCCTCAAAAATCGAACTTCGTCCTTTCTAAACATACAATAAAACATGAATAAAATATACAAATAAAGTTCTTTGTCAGTATCCCGAACTTTCTCAATAATCAATTTTCTTTCACGTTCTGAAAAAGCAATGTTCCTGCCAATTCCTGCCTTCAATTTTGGTATTTTGGAGAAAACGTTATCTTCAATTCCAATCCGCTTATTAGCATGATTGAGCAAGCCTCTAAGGTGTGCAATTACATTGTTAGCCGTTCGGTTTGAATTATTGCGAACGCCAACTAAATAGTCACGGAGTTTGTACGCCTCCGTATAAGATAGTTTTCCATTGACATACATGAAATCTTGAAGTGAGATATGAAACATATCAGAATCCTCTAAGAAATGTTGAAAAGTATTACAGGTAGATGAATAAGTAGAATTTGTTTTTCGCTTTTTTTGTGAAAGTCCATTTTCTGCCAATTTCAGAATTTCGGATTTATTTTCATTAGAAACAATTTTTGCACCTTCACGAATTACGTCAATTATTTTCGATTTTATCGTCAAGGCGTTTGGTCTTAAATTATCATCATTTGCAAGAAAAGTATAACCTTGTACCAGTGCTTTATTGATTGCCCTTAATCTTTCGTTAGCCCAATCGGTACGTTCCTTTATTGTTTTGAAGTCAGGTATCCAAATTGGCTTTGATGCTTCATGCTTTTTGTTATCAGGATTTAAAGCATAGAAAAGAATATACCATCTGGTTTTAAGAGTACGATTTTTTTTTGGAAAGATTTCAGCAAGTTTGTAATTAGGAGTTGGATTCATAGGCGTTTTTGAAAGGAATGTTAGATGTATTTCATCATCATTTCTATCAATATTTCTATCAAAACGCAAAAAACCCCTTACAATATTATTTGTAAGGGGTTTAGTAGAGAGCGAGGGATTCGAACCCCCGGACCTGTAACAGTCAACAGTTTTCAAGACTGCCGCAATCGACCACTCTGCCAGCTCTCTGTGCGTTTGATAGTACAAAAATAGTCCTTTCTTTCTTTCCGTACAAATCTGAATGGAAAAAAAAAATTATTGTTGGTCATTTACCTTCCCAACCGTTGATTATCAGATAGATAAATTTGTAAAAACTTTTTTACTTATTTTTTCGTATTTAATAAAAGAGACCTAAAAATGGTTTTTTATGATATTATTCAATCATCATTGTAAAAATTAAACAATAAATTTTATGAAAACATTAGGAGTAATTTTATTCATGGGCTTAATTATAATGGCTTGTAGCGGATACACCCAACAAGATAAACCAAAAAAATTCGAGGTAACAAAGACTGAAATGGAGTGGAAAAAACAATTATCACCCGAACAATATATTGTTGCCCGTCAGAAGGGAACAGAACGCCCCTACACAGGAGACTACTGGGATAATCACGAAAAAGGAAAATATCAGTGTATTGGTTGCAAATTAGACCTATTTTCTTCTGATACCAAGTTTGAATCTGGTACGGGTTGGCCTTCATTTTGGAATCCCATAAAAAAAGAAAATGTATTAGTAGCATCAGATAATACTCATGGAATGAGTCGTGATGAAGTCTTATGCAGTCGTTGTGGCTCTCATTTAGGTCATGTTTTTGATGATGGTCCAAAACCAACGGGAAAACGTTATTGTATGAATTCGGTTTCTATGAGTTTTGTTAAAAAATAGACTTTTAGTGAATAGAATTAAGGCGTTAGAAAGTCAAAGAAGTTGGAAAATTCTCTAAATTTCTTTGTCTTTCTAACGCTTTAACTTGTCTAATACTTCAAACTTACCAAACTTTTATCGTAAATTGTTGCTTATTTTATTTAGATAAATAAGTATATAATGGACAAAATAAGACAACTCATTCAAAATCTTTCGATTACTCTCAACACTGCCTTACGTTGGTTGTGGATTCAATTAGATATTTTATTAGTAAAAATCTTTGGTGAGCAAAAAGTGACTACCTTTTATAAACAACTTGATATAGTTAAAGAATCCTATGGAGACACAAAAGAAAAAGTAACAGAAGCGATGGTTCAACGGGTAGATAAAGATTCTTTTTATTATAATCGAATAAAAAAATACTGGCAAATATTTGGTTGGACAGTTTTTGCAGGATTTTTCTACTTATTTTGTATTCAAACGAACTTTTTGTATCTCACAGGTGAAATGCCTTCCGTTGGGGAATTGCAAAACCCTAAATTATCCCAATCTTCCGAAATCTATTCTTCCGATAATGTTTTAATGGGGAAATACTTTTTAGAAAATCGTACACCTGTTAAAAATTATCAAGACCTTTCTCCATATTTAGTGAAAGCCTTAGTTGCTACTGAGGATTCTCGTTTCTATCAACATTCTGGTATTGATTTTAGGGCTTTATTTGGCGTTGCAGTTGGTGTTGTTACGGGGGCAAGTGAACGTGGAGGAGGAAGTACAATTACGCAACAATTAGCCAAAAATCTCTTTAAGACTCGTAAGAAAGAAGGCGTTGCTAAAAAAGGTTTATTTGCTTATATCCCTGGACTTAAAACGTTGGCAATCAAAACAAAAGAGTGGCTAACTGCAGTTAAATTGGAACGATATTATACCAAAGAAGAAATCCTAGTGTGGTATTTGAATACGGTTGATTTTGGTAGCAATTCTTATGGAATAAAAGTAGCAGCAAAGACTTATTTTAATACTTCACCCGATAGTTTGAGTATTCAAGAAGCAGCCGTTTTGGTGGGTATGCAAAAAGCGACCAATACTTACAATCCTCGGAAAAATTATGATAAATCTTTCACTCGAAGAAATACGGTTTTGTCGAGAATGGTAAAGGCGAATTACCTTCCCAAAATCGAATATGATTCGTTGATAAAATTGCCTATTGTCTTGAAAGTCAATGAAGAAACGCCTTACGATGGCACTAGTAATTACTTCAAAACTGCGGTTGCGAAAGCCTTAGAAAAATGGGCCGATACCAGTGATGTTGATCTGGACTTATATAGAGATGGCTTAAGAATTAAAACAACCATTGATTCCCGAATGCAAACGTATGCGGAAACATCCGTACAAGAAGGAATGAAGGCTTTACAAAAAACTTTTGACAACCAATGGTCTGGTAGAAATCCTTGGGCAGACGAAAAGGGAATGGAAATTCCGGGATTTATTGATACTGTTGCTAAGCGTACCAGTTATTATAGGTCATTGGCAAAAAAATTCAAAAACGATCCAGATTCAATTAATCACTACATGAAAGATGTGAAAAGGAAAATGTGGGTTTTTTCAAGAAATGGGACTGGTGAAGAACAAAGGACAATGAGTGCTTATGATTCAATTGTCTATTACAAACGTTTTCTACAAGCAGGAATGATGTCAATGGATCCATTTACGGGACACATTAAAGCATGGGTGGGTGGACTTGATTTTCAATACTTTAAGTATGATCACGTGAGTCAAGGTCGTCGCCAGCCAGGTTCAACTTTCAAGCCTTTTGTTTATACAACTGCCATTGATGGACCTAAAAATATGTCACCTTGTACCCAGATTAAAGATGAGCCTTTTGAGAAAGAATATGAAGAACATGGAGAGAAAAAAATGTGGCGACCACACAATGCTGATGGACGATTTAGTTACGCTACCATGTCCTTACGAAGGGCAATGGCTCGTTCCATTAACTCATGTGCCGCTAAGTTGACCGATGAAGTGGGTCCCGATTCTGTGGCATATTACGCTCATCAAATGGGAATAAAAAGCCCCCTTTCACCCGTTGCATCCATTGGTTTAGGGTCAAATGATGTTACTCTTTTGGAATTAATTGGGGCGTATGGATGCTTTTTGAATGAAGGAATTCATACAGAACCCATGTTAGTCGTTGAAATTCAAGACCGAAATGGAAATGTTATTCATACATTTGAGCCAGAACGCCGTCAAGCCATTAGAAAAGAATCAGCCCAATTGATGCGTTATATGCTTGAAGGAGGATTGGAAGAACAGGGTGGCACATCCCAAAATTTATGGTCGTTCAAAGATTTATTTGATGGAAAAGACCGTTATAAATCAAGATTTGCAGGAAAGACAGGAACAACTTCTAATCATTCAGATGGTTGGTATATGGGTTTAACCAGTAATTTAGTAACAGGTACATGGGTTGGTGGAGACGACCGTTCCATTCACTTTAAAAGTGGAGCTTATGGTGAAGGTTCAAAAACGGCTCTGCCATTATTTGGACGATACATGAGTAAAATTGTGAAAGATCCAACGTTGCAAGCCTATCATCCCGTTCCTTTTGAAAAACTTGATCCTAAGCGAATTCTGAAAGATTTTAATTGTACTGCTTCGTATGTGGCACGGGCGGATACCCTAAATTATGACACTACATTTGTGGATTCTGATTCGATTGTTTTACCACCCGTTAAGCCTGTTGAAGCAAAACCAGATTCGACTATTAAATAAAAACGTTTATGACCAAAGAACAAATATCCACATACTTTCAAGAACTACAAGACAGTATTTGTAAAGCCTTAGAAAAAGCTGATGGTCAATCATCTTTCCATGAAGATAATTGGCTTCGTGATGCTGGAGGAGGTGGAAGAAGTAGAGTCATTCAAAATGGTAAAATCATTGAAAAAGGAGGCGTAATGTTTTCGGCTGTTTGGGGCGATTTGCACGAAAAAATGCTTGCTTCAATGGGACTATCCGATAAAGTTGATTTCTTTGCCACGGGTGTATCAATCGTCTTGCATCCACAAAGTCCCCTTATGCCTATTATACACATGAATGTACGATATTTTGAGATGTCGAACGGTACTTTTTGGTTTGGTGGAGGGATTGATTTAACACCGCATTATGTGGTAGAAGAGGATGCTAAATGGTTTCATCACTATTTGAAAAATGTGTGTGATGAGCATGATAAGACATATTATCCAAAATTCAAGACTTGGGCAGATGATTATTTTTTTAACACTCACCGTAATGAAACTCGTGGAGTTGGAGGAATATTTTTTGATTATCAAAAAACTAATGAAACTCGAACTAAGGAACAGTTATTTAACTTCGTAAAAGGAATTGGAGAATCATTTGTACCAATTTATACGCATTTTATGGAGAAAAATAAAGATTTTCCATTTACTGAAAAAGAAAAAGCCTTCCAAATGTTACGTCGTGGACGATACGTAGAATTCAATTTAGTACACGACAGAGGAACAAAATTTGGTCTAGAAACGAACGGCAGAACGGAATCAATTTTAATGTCAATGCCGCCCGTTGCCAATTGGGTTTATGATTATCATGCAGAAGAAGATTCGGAGGAAGAAAAGACTTTGGGACTTTTGAAAAAAGGAATAGATTGGATATAAAATAGTGAATTGTGGGACACAGGTTTTACAGATTAGACATAAATTAATTTTTAACAAAATAAATACTTAAGTTATGTTCAATCTGTGAAATCTATGTTTCATCTTTTATCCTTCCGAACTCTTGCCAAATAAGAAAACAATCCAATTCCAGAAATTAATACTAACATACACAATGAAAGTTGTATTAATGACGGTTTAATTACAATTATTGCCCCAAAAAATTGGATAATTAATATATAATACAATAAAGCGGCAATGCCTTTTCTTGGCATCTTACTAATTACAAAAGCTCCCAATGGAGCGAATACAGCGACAAAAGGCACACAAGCCAACCAAATTTCAAAGGCTTCGGGTTGAAAATCATTGAGTAATTGGGTATGAATAAAAAGCCCCAGAATCGTCTCAATTGTCATGATAATTACGGACGAAGGAGTGGCTACTTTTTCACTTACTCGGTAATAAATTGTCATTAAACAGAAAGTAAAAATATTAATACCCGTTCCAAAAATGGATGAAATTACCCCTCCTACTAAGCCAAAAATGATTAATCTTCCTTTATCTGAGTTTTGAAAATTTTGAATACTATCAAAAACTTCCCGTTGTGGACGGCGATTTTGCATCCATAAAGCAATCCCAAAACTTAAATAAAGGGATACGAAAAACAATTTTGCTTGTATGGGCGAAACATAAGGAACAACATAATAAGTACCTAAAAATAGCCCTACTACCCCACCAATTGTTACATAAATAATGTAATTCCAATCTACTTTTAATCGCATTCCAATAATTAACAAAGTGGCAGATGTCATACCGATACTTTGGATAGCAAAAGCAAAATTTCGAGCAATTGGAGGGGCAATTTTAAGAATTAAGGTAAAAATTGGATAAGCAACTGCTGCACTTCCTTCGGGGCTTGCTCCTGCGATGAACGAGCCGAAAATCATGGTCAAGACCGTTGCCCATTGGCGGGTATAGATTTCAAAACTTTGATGGCTAAACATATAATAAAACCAAAGACCCATTACAAGCGTTAGAAAAAATAGATATATCCACGGAATTCTTGTTTTCTGGGTTTTATTGGATTGCATAAAGTTTTTTTGTTAATTTACTTTTCGGTAAGCGTACCGTGCAAATTTAGAGACAATAAAAATAGAAATACAAATTTGAACAATGAAAAATTTTGATGAAGTATTACAAAAATTAGTGGATGAACAGGATTTTCTGAAAGGAATACAAGAGCGGATTGTGGATAATTATGATATCATGCTTCAAAATCAGCAAAAAAATGCTGATAATCATGAAATGGTGATTCAGAATCAATCTACCATTATTCGAAATCAGGAAATCATCGTAAATAATCAGATGAATATTGTTCGGAATCAAAAGCAAATTGCTCAAAACCAAGTAACACTTGACGTTATCGAACAAACCCAAACTTTTCTTCTAAACGCTTTGAATAAACTTTTAGGAAATGAAGAAACAATACAACAAACCCAAAACTTTGTAGCTACCATTAGAAAGGCAAGTGAGGAAAGTAGAAAAGGGCAGAATTTAAATGAGTCTTTAACTTTATAATTTTTATTGATAATCAAAAAGCCTATCCAATTTAAACTGGATAGGCTTTTTGGTTGAATAGATTACTGTTTAAATTTCTCCTCCAATAATCTAATTTGTATCTGCAAAGATTTTATTTCTGAAATTTTACTTTCGATTAATTGCTTCACTAACTGCAATTGTATTTGTAATCCTTCGACTTGCTGATTTAAGAGTTTATTTTGAAACACTAATTGATTATAAGGATCATTAAAATCAAGCTTATCATGGGTCTTTTTCCCAGAATTCCGATTTAAAGAATTTTCTTGAATTTCTTCTAAACTCATCTCCGAGAAGTCAGAGTTTTGCAAATCATCAAGATTTGTTCTAAAATATTGACAGATTGCTTCACAAACATCTAAGGATGGAAAAGTATTTCCATTTTCGTAATCGGATAAAGCACTTTTACTGATTCCAAGATTTTTTCCTAAAATTGCTAAGGTTAATTTATTCTTTTTTCGCAGAAGCCGAAGATTTGCACTAAACTTATTTTCCATTAATTAGGAATTTTTATTATTTATTTCCAGAAACTTGGAAATCATAAAATGTTGTATTTATTTTGTTCATGCAATTTAACAAATCTAATCAATTTTGGAAAATTTGAAGGTTATCAACATCGAATTAACCTACAAAATATCTTCAATTTGTACTAATAATATAGAAAACAATCAATTTTATGAAAAGAATTCTCCGATTTATAACCTTATTTTTTTGCGGAATGGTTTTCGCACGAAACGGTTTTTCCCAAATGATGAATGATGGAATTTTCATGGCAAAAGGAAACCTTTGCGGTGGTGTTATTTACATGAATGATTCTTGGAAAAACTACTGGGAAGGAACGTTGTTACGTGACAACAAAAATATTGGAACCGTTACTACGCAATCCATTATTTTAAATGCAAATTACGGTATTACCAATCGTCTGAATGTGTTGGCAACGCTGCCATACATAACTGTTAAACCTTCTGCTGGTATTTTGCAGGGAATGAGTGGCGTTCAAGATTTAACATTGGCTGTAAAATACATCGCTATTCAAACAAAACATCTTTCAGTAATTGGTTCAGTAGGTGGTTCAATTCCTACTAATAATTATGTGGCAGATTTTCTTCCATTGGCAATTGGCTTACAATCTAAAACAATTTTTGGAAGAGGAATTTTATACTATACACTTCCAGCAAATTTATCTTTGACGGTAAATGGAACTTACACAGCACGTTCCAATGTGAACGTTGATAGAGAGATGTATTATTCGGATAAAAGTTATTTTACAAAAGAAATGGTGATGCCCAATGTAGTAAACTTCGGAGCAAAATTTGGTCACTACTCTTACCGTTGGCAATTAGAAGGTAATTTTGACCAACAAATTACGGATGGAAATATTGATATTCGTAGAAATGATATGCCTGGGATTTGTAACAAATTTGACTACACAAAAGTGGGATTCATCGCTGCTTATCGAGTGCCTCAATTAAAAGATATTCAAATAATGGTAACGGGCGGGAAAGTTTTAACGGGGCGTAATGTTGGGGAGTCAATGACATTTTCAGTGGGACTTTCTAAGTACATTGATTTTCGTAAAAATAAATCTTCTGAAATTCCTAGCGGTCCAATTTGCCGTCCAGGTGATGTAAATCACAATGCAGGGAGTATGCAAGAACATAAATAAGGATATTACACGAAGCTTCTCTATCATTCAGGTTGAACGCATTTAAAAATGCAATTTTGAGTTTAAAATCAATGAATAGTACAATTTTATAACTGTAATTTTGCCAGAAATAATAAATTGATGAAAATTTGAATCTGGTTTTAGGTTTATGTTAACATAAATA
>JANXRS010000020.1 GCA_025356745.1 Arcicella sp. | reverse complement strand
TATTTATGTTAACATAAACCTAAAACCAGATTCAAATTTTCATCAATTTATTATTTCTGGCAAAATTACAGTTATAAAATTGTACTATTCATTGATTTTAAACTCAAAATTGCATTTTTAAATGCGTTCAACCTGAATGATGGATAAATACTGTTGAGCAACATTTACTGGTTTCTACATTTTAAAACCGCCAAACAAAACCCAATTGATTTCCTGTAAACGTAAGATTTTCAAAAATGGCTTTTCCTTTTTTCAAATGTGAACGATGCACGCCATACATAATTCCATCAAAAAGCAAAAGAAATCCACCCTGCAAAATCACTGATTGACCGTAGCCCTTCAGTTTGTTCTGACTATCGGTTGAATTTTTACTTTTTTCGAGTAAATATACGCCCGTCATTACATAAGCAACATCCAATCCTGTATTTACCAAGAAGGTTTTTTCGGTGCTACTTTGTTCTTCCAAAGTCTGAAAAGGGCTTAAACCTGCTTGCGTTTTTTGGGCTTGTAACACACCTAAACCCGCTAAAGCACCATTCACAACGTTCCAATAAACATTCATTTGATAGAAATATTTATCACTTCCTGATGAGTTTTCCAGTAAAATTCCGTTGGCAATCAGATTTGCCCCCGCCCATGAACCTAAAACGGTTAAACCTTTTCGATTCAAATCAAGTCGTTCTTGATTGAAGTTCGATAGCATTAAATTTTGCGAAAAAACCGTTGTCGAAAATGACAAAAAGAGAAGAGATAGAAATAAAAAAAAATTCATGTTGATAAAGTTTAGTTTCCATATCAACATGAAAAATTAAATTTTGTTATGTTACAAACTTGTCAAAACATTTTGAACTGCCACAAAATCTGGCAAATCTCCCGCACTTTCAAGCACCTCCGCATACTGAATTATTCCTTCTGCATCAACCACAAAAGCCGAACGTTTTGAAACACCTTTCATGCCTAACATAAAGTTTTCATACAATGAACCGTAAGCGGCCGAAATATCTTTATTGAAATCTGACAATAAATGAAAAGGTAATTTTTGTTCTGCTTTGTATTTCGCTAAAGTAAATGGTGAATCCACCGAAATACCCAAAATCTCCGCATTGAGGTTTGAATATACTGAAATATTATCTCTCATTTCGCATAACTCGATTGTGCAAGTACTCGTGAAGGCTAATGGGAAAAATAAGATAACTACATTTTTACCTTTATAATCTAAAAGGTTAACTTCTTGTTTATCAGTGTTATATAATTTAAAATCAGGAGCTTTATCGCCTTTTTGTAATGCCATTATTTTATTCTAAGTTAATTGTAAATTATTATCAATTCATGACTTGACACTGGACGTTTCCTTCAAACCATGCCATGAATATTTATCCTACTGTTTTATTATTAATTCAAGACATTCTCCATCGCTTCTGCCACACTCGGAATAAAATTCATTTCTATCGTTTGCTTTTTCTCTTTAAAAGCCTCACGTGGTTTGATACTCAGGATTTGAAAGAGTTCTCTATCATTCGAAACTGTAGGATTGGGCGTTGTCAAAAGTACATCGCCTGAAAAAATCGAATTTGCATCCGCCATAAAACATAAGGTTTGTCCTTCGTAAGACATATCCAAACGTCCCGCTGAAAGTCTCACCATTGATTTTGGCATAAGAATTCTTGCCGTAGCAATTGTTCTAACCATATCCCAAATCGTGGCGGGTTCTTGCTCGCCCAAAGGTGTTCCTTTAATCGGCACAAGATTATTAATCGGCACAGAATCGGGATGTTGTGGCATATTCGCCAAAGTTTTCAACATTCCCATACGGTCAGTATCTCCCTCTCCCAAACCAATAATTCCTCCTGAACAAACTGATAATTTTGCCTTGCGAACATTATCAATGGTGTTCAAACGGTCAGCAAAAGTACGGGTTGAAATTACATCTTCATAATTTTCCTCACTGGTATCAATGTTATGATTATAAGCATACAAACCTGCATTTTTTAACTTTTCAGCCTGCGATTCTGATAACATTCCGAGCGTACAACATACTTCTAAACCCATTTCGTTTACGCCTTTCACCATATCCAAAACCTTATCAAAGTCCTTATTATCACGCACTTCACGCCAAGCTGCCCCCATACAAAAACGGGATGAACCTGCATCTTTAGCACGTTGAGCCGCCGCCAAAACTTCGGGCGTTTCCATCAATTTTTGCACCTTTACGTCTGTATGATAGCGAGCCGCCTGTGAACAGTATGAGCAATCCTCTGGACATCCGCCCGTTTTTATTGACAATAAAGTACTAATTTGAACCTCTTGCGGGTCATTATACTGACGATGAACTGTGGCAGCACGATAGACTAATTCCATGAAAGGCAAATTATAAATTGCTTCAACTTCTTCTTTTATCCAGTTATTTTTTATCATTGTGTCGTTTCTTATTTCTTTGAATGTCTAAAATTAACCATGCTTTTCGGGTTTGGCAAATTTGGGGTATAAAATTCCAAACTCACAATCGAATTCGCTCCGAAATCTTGCAAATATCATAAGCTACTTTTTGAATATTCATGAACTGTTCAGGTATTACAATTTGGCTTTCTTCTTCGTGGTCGGGTGTGGTTTTCTGGTTGATAATTTGGATATTCTCTTTGTTAATAAATTCACTTTTTTCAATAATTTTCATGGCTTCCTTCATCATATTCTCAGTATTTTTAGCAATTACCTCTAAATCCTCAAAATTAGGTATTTCCTTAAAATGTTCGCTTGCATATAAGGCAAGCGTCGCTATATAAGATGATAGTAAATGATTTAATACCGAAAATTTATGAATTTCATTAATACTCAATTGTTTGTGCTTGGGTTCTGAATACATCCGTTGAAATCCAGAAGCTAAATTGGCACTTCGTACAAATACTTCTTTTCTAATAATTTTATAGGGAACTCTGTCATATTTTACCCCAAAATACATTTGCGAAACTTGGTGATAATACGCTAAATTAGCCTCTAACATCTCAATTAGACTCTTTTTGAGCTTTTCATGTTCCCAATTTGGCAATAAAACGTAACTTCCGATGAAGGCAAGTCCTCCACCAATGAGGGTATCATAAACCCGTTCAATGAATAAAGTACGACTTCCCATGCCCAAAAAATCGAAGAGAATTAAAATAAAAGGAGTCATAAAAACTACACTAACGAGATAGGTTTTGCGTTGAAAACTGTATGTTCCTAACACACAAATTAATAAGATGGCGAAAAGTAGACGATTATCTGTAACGTAATTTAGGATAACCATGCCAATAAATGCCCCTGCAACCGTACCAATTAAACGGTCAAGGTTCCGTTCTTTTGTCAGACTATAAGCGGGTTTCATGATAACAACAATCGTTAAAAGAATCCAATTGCTATGTAAAAAATTGAAAGATTGAGCGATGATAAACCCAGCTAACATCATACCCGAAATCCGAAGAGCGTGTCTGAAGTTCTCAGATTTGAGGTTTAAATTATCCGTAAAATTATCGAGTTCATACTCCTGATGAGAAATAAATGAAGCTATTTTTATATCGTTTTTAATCAGCATTTTGAGTTTTTTATCTTTGAAATATTCTCTCATCTTCTTGATTCTCAAATAGATATTCTCAACATTAACTTCAATATTTCTTAAAGCTTGTAATCCAATTGTTGAAAAACTAACTGTAGAATTTTCAATTTCTTTCAACACTACCAGTGCTTCAATTTCTGATTTTAAATCTTTTATTTTTCGAGGTAATTTCAAAGAAAGATGGGGATTAGTTCCATCTTTTAGCGAAGCCCCAATTTCTTCAATTTGTTCGGCTAAAAGATTAAGCGTATTTTCAAAATCGGTTAGAATTCCCGTTTTATCAAACTGTTTATGAAGGTTTTGATAATTATAAAAAGTGGACATAATTTGTTCGTATAAATCCACCATATCCACAAAAACCACTAATAAAAATCGTCCTTCTTGTGTATTTTCCCTGACAATTTCCCGACTTTTGAACAGTTGTTCTCTTACAGCATCAATTTTTTCATTAACCGTTATTTGTGCTTCAATAAGTTTCTTATAATTCTTATCATAGTCCATTCCTTCTTGATAAAAACCCGCCTTGATTCGCATAAAATCAGCAATTTCAATCAAACATTCTCCTAAATTTAACCTTGCTTGAAGATAAGGCATAATGCGATGAAGCGATAAACTTAGGGCAATATACCATAATCCACCCAATAGAATTTCGAGCGAATAAAGCAATATTTCAGATAAGGGGCGAATATCTCCAATGCCCAAAGTCATAATTAATAATGCTGCAATTCCTACGGATGCCGCCCGTGTTCCATACACATAAAGCATTGAAAATAGAAATGTTAGTCCAACTATCAAAACACCAAGAAGATACACAGAAAAATTACAAAGAGCTGTTAGTAAGGAAACAACCGTAACAATGGCAATGGTAAAAAACATGGCATTGCGTCGATGTGTAATGGGTCCAGGCGAATCCACAATACTTGCACATAAAGCACCTAAAGAAACGGTAATTCCGACTTGAAGTAAATTGAATTGAGCCAGAATTAAACTCGGAAAAACAACGCCAAAAGTTATCCGAAGTCCATCACCGAAGTAAGGACTGAAAACAAAGTTTTTAACTTCGTTACTTGTTTTTTGGATTGGAATAATCATAAACAACAGATAAATAGGTTTGTAGAGCGAAGATAGCTATTTCGTAGTTGTTTATTGGAAATAATAAAAAAGGCCCTCTAAAATCAATTTCAGAGGGCCTTTTTTATTATTTCTACAAACTCGTTAAATCAAATCCATCCATAAATGCTGTCGTGAAATTTCCTGATTTGAAACGTTCATCATCCATTAATTTGATGTGAAATGGGATTGTAGTTTTCACGCCCTCAATCACAAATTCTTGCAAGGCTCGCTTCATTCTCAATAACACTTCCTCCCTACTTTGCCCCGTTACAATTACCTTCGCAATCATTGAATCATAATTGGGTGGAATTGTATATCCTGAATACACGTGGCTATCAATCCTTACTCCATGACCACCTGGCAAATGCAGGTTGGTAATCTTACCTGGCGATGGACGGAAACCGTGAGCGGGATCTTCGGCATTAATTCTACATTCTAAGGCGAACAATTTGGGAAAATAATTTTGTCCCGAAATCGCAATTCCTGCTGCTACTTTTATTTGTTCTTTAATTAAATCAAAATTAGTAACCTCTTCAGTAATAGGATGCTCTACTTGAATACGGGTATTCATTTCCATAAAATAAAAATCTCCGTTTTTATCCAAAAGGAATTCAACTGTACCCGCACCTTCATATCTAATAGCCGCTGCACCTTTGATTGCTGCTTCGCCCATACGTTCACGCAATTCAGGCGTAAGAGCAGGTGAAGGTGTTTCTTCACATAGTTTTTGATGACGACGTTGAATTGAGCAATCACGTTCAGACAAATGACAAACCGTTCCGAACTGGTCGCCAACGATTTGAATTTCGATGTGGCGTGGCTCTTCAACGTATTTTTCCATGTATAAACCATCGTTAGCAAAAGCCGCCGCTGATTCTATTTTGGCATCATCCCAGAGTTTTTCAAATTCACCTTCGTGGCGAATAATTCTCATTCCTCTGCCACCACCACCAGCCGTAGCTTTAATGATAACGGGATATTTGATTTCCTTCGCTAAGATTTTTGCTTCTTCAACTGTATCAATCAAACCTTCAGACCCGGGAATCACGGGAACACCCGAATTTTTCATGGTTGATTTGGCAGTTGCCTTGTCGCCCATTGCATTGATTTGATCGGCAGTTGCTCCAATAAATTTGATGCCATATTCAGCACAAATTCTTGAAAATTCAGCATTTTCAGACAAAAATCCGTAACCTGGGTGAATAGCATCCGCTCCTGTGACTTCGGCAGCAGATATAATAGCAGGAATATTCAAGTATGATTGTCTGCTTGGTGGAGGTCCAATACAAACGGCTTCATCCGCAAATTTTACGTGGAGACTTTCACGGTCAGCGGTTGAGTAAACCGCAACTGTTCTAATGCCCATTTCTCGGCACGTTCTGATGATACGAAGGGCAATTTCACCACGATTGGCAATAAGTATTTTTTTAAACATATTGTTAGGTGTTAGGGATTAGGTTTTAGGGGTTAAGTGTTGGCGACAAACCTAACTCCTAACACATAAAACCTAACATCTAACCTATTGTTCTACAACAAAAAGAGGTTGGTCAAATTCTACTGGTGTGGCATTTTCTACCAAAACTTCAACGATACGTCCTGAAATTTCAGACTCAATTTCGTTAAATAATTTCATTGCTTCAATGATACAAACGGGTTGTCCTTTTGTAACATCCGAACCAACTTCAGTTAATGAAGGTCTATCTGGACTTGCTGAACGATAGAATGTTCCAATCATTGGCGATTTGATAGTAACTCTGTTCGAGGCCACAACGGGAGCAACTACTGGCAAAGTTGGAACTGCGTAAGCTACAGGAGCAACTGCTACGGAAGCAGCAACTTGCGGAGCAGAGGCAATTACTTGCTGAACTACAGGAGCAGCACCATATCTTTTAACAGATAGTTTTAATTCGGAGGTTTCGATACTTACCTCATCAAGATTTGACTGTGCAATAAAGTCAAGCAGTTTTTGTATTTCTTTATTTTCCATGTGTTTTTTAGGATTAAGGGTTGAGGGTTAGGCTTTGAAGGCGATAAAATCTAACCACTAAAGTCTAACCCCGATTTCCTAGTTAACTTTTAACTCTTTCAACATACTCATAAGTACGAGTATCTACTTTAATTTTTTCGTCTGTTTGTATGAATAAAGGAACCGTAATGGTTGCTCCTGTTTCAACCGTTGCGGGTTTTTTAGGGGCATTTGCCGTATCACCTTTAATACCATTTTCAGTATAAGTAACCACTAATTCAACGAACATTGGCATCTCACACGAGATTGGTAAATCTGTTTCAGTATTAATAAGGATTTCCACTTCTTGTCCTTCCTTCATCAAATCGGATGCAATTACCATTTCTTTATTAAGCGTAACTTGCTCAAAAGTGATATTATCCATAAAGGTAAATCCAAATTCTTCTGCATAAAGATATTGATAAACACGACGTTCAACACGTACAGGATAAATTGTTACGCCTGAGTTGAAGGTATTATCAATGACTCTACCCGTATTCAAAGATTTCAATTTTGTTCTCACAAAAGCAGGACCTTTACCTGGTTTTACATGAAGGAATTCAATAATTGAGAATAAATCATTATTGAATTTAATTACTAATCCGTTTTTAATGTCTGCGGTATTTGCCATTTTATGTTTTTTTACTGTATTCTGATTAATCTCAAATTTCGCTATTTTTTAGGTTATCGACTCTCTGATTCTAAATAGTTTAAACAACCCTTTAAGTATTTATCCAATTTTACTGTCTCAAAGGCATTTTTTAATTTCGTTCCCATCTGAAATAACGTAATTTTTTGTTTGTTCTTCTCAATAAAAACCAAATATAAAATTGATTTATTTTGCCTTGATGATTTTCTTCTACCAAATAAATTCCCATTGGCAATGTTTGTTGCTACATTAATCGCAACAGTTGCTGAAAGGCTTGAAGGATTTACATAGGCTTTCTGTTGTCTATTATCAAATTTAACTTCTCGATTTTCATCAATATCACTTTTTACGAAATTTAACTGAAAGGATAGAAAAACCAAGTCATATTTTGTTAATTCAAGGATTTTTCGGGTAGTAGGAGATAAGTTTGAATTATCAACTCTTAAAACATTATTCTGAGGTAATTTCTCCCGTTCTTCATCACCAAAGTTACCTACAAGGGATGTTTGAGAAATAATATCTTTACTAATTATTGAAAGGTTTTCCTCATCCAAACTAACCATTTCAGTATCAATTCCAAAGTTTTTGAATATTTTGGGTACTGTATTTAATGTGTCAATTACTATATTTGAAATAGTATATTCATAACTAAACAAACCATCCTCTTTCTGCTTCTCAAATAATTCACCTACTTTGTTTATTGATAATAATCCTATTTTCTGCACATTGTGAGGTTGCTTTTGTTGAGAAAAACCACTAAAAATAGGACATATGAAAACTATGTAAAACAGGATTATTTTATTCATAAATAGTTTAATATTTGATAATCAGTTAATTACAAATATTCCCACCCTTGTTTGTTTTTTCTACCAACAATCGAAAGAGTAGTTTACTATTTTAATTATCCATAAGTTACAAGTATTTAACCACGTGGCATACCTTACAATGATATTAACTTTTCAATCTGAATATTCAAATTTTTAAGTATTTTAAATATATCATATACTTCATCGTCAACGCAAGAAAAGTCATTACTAATGGCATACTCTTTTCCTTGTAAAATCATAAAATACCAATTTCTGCCAATAACATAGCACCCGTAAATAGGAAACTTATGGTCATTTAATTTTTGAGCAACCAACATAGAAATTAAAGCCTGTCCTCTTGGGTCTCCATTGGGGTCTGTACCTTTTTTATATTCGTTTAAACAGAAATACGGTTTTTTGGGACTTCTAAAACCCGATGCTATCATTCCATCAACTCTACCTGAGAGATGATAATCCTCGATATCTACAGTTAAATCTCGCTCTAAAAAATACGAAAATAGTTCACTTGGTTTAGAAGAAAACATTATGAGGGGACTGATGAATTTGTTTTCTAATTCAACTTCATTCCAGTCGTCTCCTCCAAGAACAAAATGTGCTTGTAGATTCTTTATGTATTGTTTTTCAAATTCAGAAAATTCCCTATCGTAATTCAATAAATCATCTAACAAAGTTGTATTAAAAACCTGTTTCAAACCAAATGATTCATCTATTTTTTCTAATGTCCAGTCTTTGAAATTACTTTGAACCATATTCTTATATTTTAATATTGATTCTGTTTAGACAAATCTTTGAATTCTTGAATAAGAACTTGCTAAAAATCAATTGTTTGTGTCATTTTTACAAATATTTAAGTCCTCAAAGTAATAACTACCAACAAATAATCAACCTATATCGCCCATTTCAAATAAATACTTCCCCAAGTAAATCCTCCGCCAAAAGCAGCAAGAATCAAGTTATCTCCCTTTTTCAATTGAGATTCATAATCCCATAAACAAAGTGGAATTGTTGCTGCAGTGGTATTCCCGTATTTTTGAATGTTCATCATTACTTTTTCTTCCCCTATACCCATTCGATGTGCCGTTGCGTCAATAATGCGTTTGTTGGCTTGATGAGGTACTAAAAAAGAAATGTCATCACCCGTCAAATTGTTTCTTTCCATAATTTCCGCCGAGACATCTGCCATTTTTGTTACCGCAAATTTATACACTGTCTGCCCATCTTGATGAATAAAATGCTCTTTGGCATTAATGGTCTCATGGGTTGGTGGATAAGCACTACCACCCGCTTTTTGAATAAGATGATTAGCTCCCGAACCGTCTGACCTCAAAATAAAATCTTGAATACCCAATCCTTCGTAATTGGCTTCCAACAGAACAGCTCCTGCTCCATCGCCAAATAATACGCAAGTTGTACGGTCGGTATAATCAACGATTGATGACATTTTATCCGCTCCAACCACCACCACTTTTTTGTAACGTCCTGATTCTATAAACATAGCACCCGTAGTTAAGGCATTTATAAACCCCGAACAAGCCGCCGCAATATCAAAAGAACCTACATTTTTAATACCAACCGCTTCACAGATAAGGTTGGCTGTGGCAGGAAAAAAATGGTCGGGAGAAATGGTTGCACATATCAACAAATCTACATCCTCTGGTTGCGTATTTGTTTTTGACAATAACCCTTTTACCGCCTCAATTGCCATTACGGACGTGCCTTTACCTTCGCCTTTCAGAATATGACGTTGTTTGATTCCTGTTCGAGAGGTTATCCATTCATCAGTGGTATCAACAAGTGTCGCAAGGTCGGCATTGGTCAAAATATATTCGGGAACGTATCCCTGTACGCCTGTAATTGCAGCTATAATTTTGGTCATAATGGAGTTGCAGTTATGAATTATAGATTATGAATTGAAAATTATGGACTAATACTCACTATTTTCAATTCATAATTTTATAACTAAAACTAACGTAATGCTTCTTTAATTTTTTCAGTAACTTTTGATTCAACTACCTTACGGCAAAGATGAACCATATTTTTTGCCGCCATTGCCGACGATGAACCGTGGGCGATGATAACATTTCCATTTACCCCAATTATCGGACTTCCACCTACGGCTTCGTAATTTGTTTTGTCTAAGAATTCGTCTCTAATGCCTCTTTCCTTCATAATTCCGTAGAGAGACTCGCCCATTTTTAAGAGAATGTTTCCAGTAAAACCATCCGTAACAATTACATCAGCTTTTCCTTTGAAAAAATCTTTCCCTTCAATATTCCCAATAAAATTGATTTTTTTATTCTCTTTCATCAATTTATAGGCTTGTTGAGCAATCAATGAGCCCTTCTCTTCTTCCTCTCCAATATTCATTAAACCAACTCTTGGCGATTCAATATTCATGGTTGCCTTAGCATAGATTGAACCTAACGTACCAAACTGAGCTAACATTTCAGGTTTTACATCAGCATTTGCACCAATATCCAAAATGACTGCTAAATTTCCATCCGTTTGTGGTGCAAAACCTGCAATCGGTGGACGTTGAACGCCTTCAATGGTTTTGATAGAAAATAAAGATCCTACCATCATTGCCCCTGTATTACCTGCCGAGGCAAAAACGTCAATCTCGCCCGTCTTTAAAAGTTTAAACCCAACTCCGATACTGGAATTGGGTTTAGATTGTAATGCTCTAACGGGGTGTTCACCCATTTCAATAGTCTCATTAGCTTCAACGATTTCAATGTTTGATCCCTTAAAATTTTGACTATCAATAATTTGCTGAATATCCTCAACTTTACCTATCAATACGATGGTAATATCAGCGGGCAATTCTTGTGCTGCTAAGATGATTCCTTCCACGATTGCTTTGGGAGCAAAATCCCCACCCATTGCATCAATACCTATCTTCATTAATCTATTTTTCTGGTTAAACAATTTAACCACAAAAATACAATGTATGAAGTGTGAAATAGTATTTTTTCGTAAAAATAGTTTCAAATTTGTTTTTTTTTTTCAAAACACAAATTTGAAACTATTTTAAAATTTAAATATTTTACATTCGGCGATAGGGATTAGTATTAAATCTAAACCCTATTGCCGAATGTAAAATACCTAATCAATTACGCTTGAACAGCATAGCCTTCAACAACCATTTTACCTTTATACATCAAATTACCCTCGAATACGTGAGCACGGTGACGCAAATGGATTTCACCAGTTGTTGGATCAGTTGTGATTGTTTTTGGAGTTCCGAAGTCGTGGGCACGTCTTTTATCTCTACGGGATGTCGAAATTTTGCGTTTAGGATGGGCCATATCTTTATTTTCTTAATTTATGATTCGTTATTTATTTGTTACTAATTTTTGTTCAGTTTCATTAAAGCCTCCCAACGTGGGTCGATAGGCTTCTGCACTTCAGTGGTTTCGTCTTCTTGATTTTTGATGGTTGAATAAACTATTTCTCCCTCATCTTCTGATTCTTCATCGTTTGATTCAAAATTATCACTATAATCATCTCCGAAATCAAAATCATCGTCTAAACTATCCTCATCCAAATCTTCTTCTTCATATTCATCATCAAACTTTCTCATTAAACTCTCATACGTAACTTCATCTTGTGTGAAGCGTGGATGCAATTTTTTAATCGGAATTTGCAAGCCAATAAAATCAAAAATATCTTGTGCGACGTTGATATATTGTATATTACGATCAATCAACATTAATTCTTCCGTGATTTCTTCGTTGTGGTCAGAAAATTTCAGAATCATTTTCTGAGTAATATCCACTGGAAAATCAAAGAGGTCAAGGCTACGATCGCAGGTTAATTCAACGCTTCCAGATATTTTGTAAATCATCTGAATCATCGTTTCATTTTTACTCAAAGCAACTGTTGCTTTAAAATGCCCTTTCTGAATTAAATTTTGGTCGAGTGCTTCAAAAAAATCATTCTCTCCCTCAAATTCATGCATGTATTGCTTGTTTTCGAGGCGAAAAATGTCAATTTTGAATGTATTTAGGATACTTTTTTGCACAAACTTTATTTTTAAAGACTGCAAAATTAAGGACTTTTTCTTATAAAGAAAAGGAAAATTTGAAATTAGTTATGAGTTGTAAGTTATAAGTTATAAGTAGATGTTCTGATAACGCACAGAAAGTGTCCGAAAACGGACACTTTCTGTTTTTATACATACCGTAAAATTTTGATAATCAGACTATTACATCTTTGGCATATATGTTGGAACAATTCTATACATAACCATTTCAAGGTAAATGATTAATAACTTAATAACCATTTACCCTCAATCATTCGACTTTCAACCCCCAAATATCATGTTAAAAAATTATCTAAAAATCGCCCTACGGAATCTTGTCAAAAACAAGGTATATTCTTTTATTAATATTACTGGTTTGGCCGTTGGAATGGCGGTAGCTATGCTAATTGGTTTATGGATGATTGATGAACTTTCTGCTAATAAACATCATAAAAACTACGATTCAATTTATCAAGTAATGATGCACCAAACTTTTGATGGACATCGTGGTTCACAGAATGCCCTTCCCTATCCAA
>JANXRS010000019.1 GCA_025356745.1 Arcicella sp. | reverse complement strand
CTGCACTTGAGAATCGTGTAAACCCGTAGTTATTAACATATTAGGATAATCTTTTTTCACGACATTATCAATCGGAGAATATGATTTCATGTAGTCATAATAAACCTTATCTTTCGGATTTCCCCATTCTTCCCATTCGCCCGTTGTCAGCGGAATTGTTTCGTCTAACATCGTAGTTACCACATCCACAAAAGGTACACCTCCTAAAATGCCCTTGTATAAATCTGGACGCATATTTGCAATTGCTCCCATCAATAAACCACCCGCAGAACCTCCATTGGCAAATAATTTATCTTTTGAAGTAAATTTTTCCTTCAATAAAAATTCTGAAACGTCGATGAAATCATTAAAAGTATTCATCTTTTTTAATAATTTTCCGTCCTCATACCATTGACGACCCATCTCTTGTCCGCCACGAATGTGGGCAATCGCAAAGGCAAATCCACGATTCAATAAACTCAAACGAGCCGCCGAGAAATAAGGGTCAGTAGAGTAGCCATACGAACCATAAGCATACTGCAAAAGTGGTTGCGAACCATCTTTTTTGAAGCCTTTTTTATAGACAATTGACACGGGTACCTTCACTCCATCCCGAGCAGTGGCGAATAACCTTTCTGTTACATAATCATCTTTTTTGAATTCGCCCAAAACCTCCTGTTCTTTCATTAATTTCTCCTCTTTCGTGTCCATATTATAATCGAAAGTTGAGTTTGGCGTTGTCAGAGAAGTATAGCTAAAACGCAAAATATTCGTCTCAAAATCAGGGTTTGTACTCACGCCAGCATCGTAAGCGGGTTCATCAAATTTTACATAATGCTCTTTTTTATTAGTCTGATTAATAATTCTCAAATGCAAAAGAGCGTTGTTTCTTTCCTCCAAAACCAAGTGATTTTTAAAAACTTCCATGCCCTCCAAATAGGTATCGGCACGGTGAGGAATAACTTCTTTCCAATTTTTTATATCAGCAGTCTTACCTTCTTCAACCTCCATTAATTTGAAGTTTGTTGCTCCATCAGCGTTGGTTCTAATGTAGAATTTATTGCCAAAATGTTCAATATAATACTGTAAGCCATGCTTTCTTGGAAAAAATGTCACAAATTCCCCCGTTGGATTTGAAGCATCTAATAATCTAAATTCCGAAGAAATACCGTTGTGGTCAGACATTGAAATGATGTATTTCTTAGATTTTGTCCTCCCTATTCCCGTGTAAAATTGTGGGTCTTTTTCGGTATAAACTAAAACGTCCGTCTTTTGGTCAGTTCCCAAAACATGGCGATAGGCCTTTGAGGCAAGCAAAGTTTGTGGGTCACGAACCATGTAGAAAATCGTCTTATTGTCGGTTGCCCATGCATACGAACCGCCTTCGGTATTTTTGATTTGGTCTTTCAACAACTTCCCCGTTTTCAAATCTTTGAATTTAAGGGTATAATTTCTTCGACTGACCGTATCAACGCCAAAAGCCATAATTTGCTCATTGTCAGCAACTTCGTAGCCTCCAATATTGAAATAAGTCTTTCCTTTTCCCATGGCATTACCATCTAAAAGGATTTCTTCTTTTCCTTCTAAAGAGCTTTGTTTACGACAATAAACAGGATATTCTCCTCCTTCAACGTATTTTGAATAATAGTAATAATCACCATCTTTCACAGGAACGGATTCATCTTTTTCTTTCACACGCCCTTTCATTTCATTGAAAAGGTTGTCTTGCAATGCCTTTGTGGGAGCCATGACAGCATCAACGTAGGCATTTTCTTCATTGAGATAGTTGATAACTTCTGGATTTTTTGGGTCGTTCAACCAGTAATAATTATCTTGACGAGTGTCTCCGTGGAGCGTCATTGGATGAGGTTTTATAGCCACCATTGGGGCTTTAATTACGTCTGGATTCATTTGGGATGCTTTTTGTTCTTTTTGACAAGATGCCAATAACAAAGCAACGCCAATTGTTTGGGATAAGTTTTTCATGGTAATTTATTGTGATTAAATTAATAATTTAAAATTAACTTAAATTCAAGAATATTGTTGATATAAATAGCTGAATATACATCAACTAACAATAATATGAAAAATATTGCTTACACCCTTTTAGGAATTGCGGGGATTATGCTCGCTACTTTATTGATTTGGGGAATTATGACTTTGTTCTCAATAGGAATTAATGAGAAGACATTAATAATCATCATCTTCGGAGGAATTGCTTGTTTTGGACTCATTGGAAGAATTATCCACGTAGCAAAGGATTCGAGAAAATAGAAAATTTCTATTGTATGTATTCATCCAAAATCGCCAAAAAGTCGAGTTATTGAAAAATAAAACCATTGTATTGGTGAATAAACAAAACTGCCTTATTTACAAGGTGTGAATGATGTAATTTTTTCTTAGATTAATGTAACACTTTACCATCGAGTATTGCTGAATTTTGTAAGATAAAATTAATCTAAATTTAGAAATACATGAAATTCATTGAAACAACTCCAGACACTTTGGGGAATTCCGTAAACTTATTTTACGAAGATTTAGGTCGAGGAAAACCCGTAGTATTTATTCACGGCTGGCCACTGAATCACGCTATGTGGGAATACCAATTATCCGAACTTCCAATGCATAATTTTCGCTGCATCGCCTACGATCGCCGAGGTTTTGGAAAGTCTGATTATCCTTGGGAAAATTATGATTATGACACTCTTGCCGATGATTTAAAAGCATTGCTTGATCACTTACATTTGACGGAGGTAACATTGGTGGGTTTCTCAATGGGCGGTGGAGAAATTGCTCGATACATTGGTAAACATGGAGTCGACAAAATTAGTAAAGTAGTACTAATTAGTGCTGTAACGCCTTTTATGTTAAAAACTGATGGTAATCCTGAAGGTGTGGATAAGGAAGTTTTTGATGAAATGATTGAAAATATAGAAAAAGACCGTCCTGCATTTCTTGAAGATTTTGGGAAGAAATTCTACGGAGTGAGTTTGTTCAATGAAGCAGTTAGTGAGCCAATGTTAGCTTGGAACCAGATGCTTTGTTTGATGAGTTCTCAGAAAGCAACTAAGGAATGTGTGCGTTCATTTTCACAAACAGATTTTAGAGATGATTTACTGAAAATTACAGTTCCAACCTTAATTATTCATGGCGATGCTGACAAAATTGTGCCTATTGAAGTTTCGGGAAACAGAACGGCAAAAATGATTCCTCACGCAAAATACATCGTTTATGAAGATGCCCCACACGGATTATTTATTACTGATAAGGACAAACTGAATATGGATTTAATTGATTTTATTGAGGGGATAAATACGTAATTTTTCAAATTTTAACTTATCCTTTTGCTGTCGATAAATGTGAAGGCTTTTAGATTGGTAGTGATTGTAAATAATTGACAAAGAGTTAGTTATGAATAATTATTTTAGTTGAAATGCCATATTTTTATTTTGATGTGTGAAAGATGTAATATATTTCAACAATTGTGTAATACTTTCAAGATTGATACTTTTGAACTTTGCGTCTTAATTATTTAAAACAATAAACAACAAAATGATGAAAAATTTAATATTTTCCGCAATTTTATTTTCTTTAAGCATATTTGCTAATTCAGATTTTAATACTGTGATGAGTCAAGATACGACACATGGAACGGAAAAAATGAAAATGGGTAAGAAAAATACTCATAAAATGGGCATGAAACATAAAGATGGAGTAATGATGAAGGACGGCAAAATGATGATGATGAAGGATGGGAAAATGATGGCGATGGAAAGTGAAGTAACCTTAGATAATGGCACAAAAGTTATGACTGATGGAACTTGTATGGACAAAAATGGCACAACAATGAAAATGAAAAATGGTGATCATATTGATATGTCGGGTAAGATGATGTCGATGAAAAAACCTAAAATGAAAAAATATTAGTAATATCTAAAAAACTTTCACTTGTCTGATATTTCATAAAACAACATTTTTAGTTAACTGTTTGTCTATCGTCTGACCTAACACGCAGTCTTAGTCAGATTATATTTAGGCTGGTCATAACCAGTCAAATTAGAGTTCTACAAACAATAGTTTATTCTTTGAGTAATTTTAAGATTTGCTAAGTAAAGACATTTTATTCTTAAAATTTGGCAAATCTACTTTTTTATCTTAAGGAAACCACCATCTTAACGAAATTCCCATGAAAAAAATGTATTGGTATTTGGAGAACGGTTTTGAAAAACTTACTTCCATTGCCACAGCTATTTTAGGAAATTCGATAACATTCATTATTGCTTTTTTTACAGTCATATTTTGGCTTTCTGAAAAGGAGTTTTACAAACAAGATCTTCATCAGTGTATAGGAGATGTCATTTTGGGAATTACTTTTCTAAGTTTTTTTATGATTCAAAAATCGTTTAATCGTTTTTCTGCCTCTTTGCATTTGAAATTAAATGAACTCGTTTCCTCCCATGAAAATGCCAGCAATTCAGTTATTAATGTTGAGCATAAAACAGAGCTTGAAATAAAAGAAATTGCCAAAGATTATGCAGAATTAGTTGAACAGATAACCGAGGAGGTAGAAGAGAAGTTGAAAGAAGATGATAGACTTAAATAGAATAAAGATAATCTTGTTTTTTGTTTATGAAAGCGATAGATGAAAATGCTTTTCCTTATCATTTAGATTTTAAAACAATTAGTTTTAGCCAACACCCACAACTTTATCGTATAGGCATTGGCGAACAAGGAGTTTTGTTAGTTGAGCCTTATAAATCTGAAATATTGCCTTTTTGGAGGTTTAAAACTGAAGAAATTGCCAAAAAATCAGCGGAAATGATATGGAAATTATTCGAAAATTATCTGAGAAACAATGATTTTGTTGGAGCAGATATGGCAAGAAAATTCCTACAAATGGGTTTTACTAGAGCCAGACGTTATGCTAATCATAAAGGAGGCAAAAAGTATAAAAAAGGCGATACAGACCATTCAAAAGGGTTACCTTATCCATATTCGCAAGGAAGTGCGGATAAAGGAAATTCTCAATTACCTCAACAAATAGATGCTATGACCAATGAAAAAGCAAGAGCGGCAGATGTTTTTAAACAATATTGGTTTAAAGCCAAGGATAATCCTTTATACCTTGACATGAAAGCTGATTTTAGAAATAAATATTATTCCAAAAATCAATAATAGTATGAAAACCGAACAAGAACTCAATGCTGATATTTTGAAAGTTACTATGATAATTAGAGACAAATATCCTGAATTATCAAAATATATTTCAGAAATGACCGTCACCATTCCAGATGTAGAAACACCTGACATAAATATAAAAAACCTAAATGATTATCACGATTCGTTGGTGGCTATTTTGAAGAGATACGCCCCGAGTCATATTAGTGAAATATAACAAAGCTTTAAAGACAATGAAAAAACCGAAAAGATTGGGTATTTGTATGGATCATTCAGATGCTCATTTGATGGTATTCAATACCGATATTATCGAATTGAATAGTATAGAATCAACTTTTACGCATCAAGAAAAACAAGACACTTTGCAGAAAAGTGAACATACGATGCATAATAAAGAGCAGCAGCAACAATCAGCATATTATAAAGAATTGAGCGAAACGATTAAAGATTATGACGAAGTAATTCTATTTGGACCAACCAATGCAAAAGCGGAATTATTGAATATGTTAGTAGAAGACCATTATTTCGATAATATCAAAATTGAAGTGGAACAAACAGATAGATTAACTGAAAATCAACAACATGCTTTTGTGAAAGACTATTTTTTGAAAAATAAGTAAATGTGTGAATTATATAATTTTTTTTTAAAATTATGTAACTCGGATTCTCCTTTTCCTCCGCACCTTTGTATTATAATTTTAAGCAATATTAATAAGTACAAAAAGTTTAAAATTAGTTAAGTCATTCTAAGTTAAAGTAAGACTTATTTGTTTGATCTCTTCTTATAGAATTATAAAAATATTAAATAGTGGTTAGGTGTTATAAAAACGTTCTCTTAATTAGAGGACGTTTTTTGTTTTATGTCGTCATCCTCTAAAATATCTCCAAATATTGTCTCAGTTTCAAATTGCTAACTTTCCGATTGTCAATTTCTAAAAGATGTGAAAGGTATAACTTATTTCGAAAATTGTGTAATACTTATGAATATGTAGATGAATAAATTTGTATTTGCACAAGTAGTGTAAACAATTCTTCATCAATAATTCTTTATCAACAATTATGAAATCAAAATCAACAATCGTAAAACTTCTTGTAATGGGTGGTTTGATGTCTTCTATTATTTCTTGTGACAATAAACCAAAATCTTCTGATACCGCTGAGGTAAATGAATATGCCAAAGACAGCGTTGTTGACGAAAATAAAAAGGTGAATCTTAATCCCACGGGTGGAATTCCAGCTTGGGGAACAACAATAAAACCTGAAATGCAAGTGGTTATCGAAAAACTTGTTAGTTTGGGTGGAAAGCCAATTGAAACCCTTACTGCTAAGGAAGCACGAATGCAACCAACACCAACGGACGCAGTGATGGCAGTGATGAAAGAGCATAATATGCCAATGCCCACAGCACTTTGCGACACAATGGGTAAGGATATTCCCGTAACTGGTGGTAAAACGCACGTGCGTATTTATACTCCACAAGCAGGTACAGCACCATATCCGGTTATTGTATATTATCATGGCGGTGGATTTGTAATTGCGGATATCAATGTATATGGTGGAAGTTCACAAGGATTATGCGAGCAAACAGGTGCTATTATCGTTTCAGTTGAATATCCAAAAGGACCAGAACATAAATTTCCGATGGCACATACCGTTGCTTTTGATGCCTATAAGTGGGTGTTGAAGAATGCTGATTCTTTTAAAGGGGATGCTTCAAAAATTGCTGTTGTGGGTGAAAGTGCAGGCGGTAATCTTGCCGCAAATGTAAGCATCATGGCAAGGGATAAAAAAATGCAAATGCCTTTATATCAGGTTTTGGTTTATCCTATTGCTAGTAATGATATGAATAGTGAAAGTTACTTAAAGTATGCTGCTTCAAAACCATTAAGTAAACCAATGATGGCGTGGTTTGTAAAAAATTATTTGGTAAGTGAAGACCAGTCCGCTGACCCACGTATCAATTTAGTGAATGCTAATCTTGCTGGCTTACCTAAAACATTAATAGTTGGAGCAGAAATAGATCCTTTGCAAACGGAAGGGAAGTTGTTGAGTGAGAAGCTAAAAGCCGCCAATGTAGAAACGGAGTATAAATTATATGATGGCGTTACGCACGAATTTTTTGGCATGGCTACCGTTGTTCCGCAAGCAAAAGATGCTCAGGCTTTGGCTTCCAAAAAATTGAAATCAGCCTTTGGAATGTGATTATTTTTAAAATAAATAGTTATAAAAAATGCTGGCAAGGTTCAAAACTTAGACAGCATTTTTTATAACCATTTATCCAATCAGCCCAATAGTTTTTGAATGTAAAATAGCTTCATCAGTATGTTTGAAAAGGCACGTTTGAATGGTTTTATCTTGCAAGGATAACAGTATATTAGTTGCATATTCTTCCTTTTCTGGACTGATATTTCTAATATATATGGCTACAATTTTATCAGGATATTTATTGGCAAGAGCAGCGTAAATATCGGGGTCACTTTGCGAATTATCTCCCAAGAGAATAAACCTTTGTTTTGGAAAAGCATCCAAAATTCTCCTCACCCTTATTAACTTTCCTTGGTGTTTTGTAGTCCCCGTTTTAAACAATTGATACCACAGTTTTATTTGATTTAAAAGGAAAGCCCCTTTCGGTAAATCATTGAATTTAAAAAACTCATTGAGGTCGTTATACAAGTTCCACTCACTACTCGAAACATAAAAGAAAGGATTCAGTGTTTCTGGGTCGGTATGGGCTGAAGCCAATAAATTATAAAATTTCACCACATCGGCAAACGTCTTTCTACTTCTCGGATTTTTTGTAAACATTACCTTTAACTTCTTACCCGTTGTGGCAGAATGAGAAATCAAAACTGTATCATCGATATCCGAAATAAAACCGTACTGGGTTGAATGAGGTACGAATATTTTACCTTCCCCTGTAGTTGTTATTAAGTCTTGATTATCAAGTAAATGAACCGTTATTTGATGCCACCCTGCGGGAACGGAATCAATGGATTTCCACTCAAATTTAAAGAATCCGTCCTTTTCAGTGGTTGTGAATAAAGCTTGGTTTTCCCAAATCAATTGTACTCGAGCATTGGGAACAGGTTCAACAAAAAACAACTTAGTTAAATGAATAGCATTTGTGAAAATATTATCCGTAAATTTCCTTTCACTCATAGGTTTACCCGCTAAAACATGACCATAAACGACTAAATTATTTTTATGCCCATAGCCGTGATATACTTTTACATGAGCAAGCTGGTATGATTCTTTTGACATATATTTTATTGGTAAAATAGCTTTATACTTTGGTACTTGAATATCAAAAAATCATTCCATGACTCAACCAGACAACCTTAAATTATTTTTTATTATTAACCCTGGTTCTGGAAATAGTACGACAGATTGGTCAGAAGAGATTAAAAATTATTTTGTTAATCATAAGCACGTAATTGAAGTGTATTACCTTACTCAGCACTGTAATGTTGAAACAATAAAGGAAAAAATTAAGCTATTTATGCCAGATATAGTAGTTGCAGTGGGTGGCGATGGAACGGTAAAATTAGTGGCTGAATGTATCTTAAAGACAAAAATTAAGTTAGGGATTCTTCCAGCGGGTTCTGCTAATGGTTTAGCAAAGGAATTAGGAATTAGCAATATTCCAACGGAAGCCTTGAATTTGCTTATGGTTGGATATTCCCAAAAAATTCATGCCGTCCGAGTCAATGGGCAATTATGTATTCATTTGAGCGATGTTGGTTTAAACGCATACGTTGTAAAAGAATTTGAAAATCAGCCAGTGCGTGGAATGTGGGGATATTTTATGGCTTCTTTGAAAGTGTTATGGCAAAATCCGTTGATGGTTGTACAAATGAAAATTGCTCACAAAAGCATTAAAATAAAGGCAAAAATGATTGTGATTGCCAATGCTACAAAATATGGAAGTGGGGCAATTATTAACCCAATCGGAAAATTAGATGATGAATTATTTGAAGTAATTGTTATTAAAAAAGTATCAATTCGTGAAATGTTCAAAATGATTGTTTCGCATGAACCTTATGATTCAGAAAAAACTGAAATTTTTCAAACTGATGACTTGCTCATTAAATCATTTAGAAAAGTACATTTTCAAATTGACGGTGAATATTTGGGTAAAGTGAAGGAAATAAAAGCTACTATTATGCCCGATTGTTTGGAAATTATTGTGCCTAATTAAATATATTGGTAGCAATTAGTGAGTAGTAATTTAGCTAAATTCTTAGCTTAACACAGCTCTACATTCTTGAATTTACTACTTAATTGCAAACTAAAAAAATGACATCTTAATGTGTGAATATTGTAATTATTTTTCAAAGTTATGTAACACTTTTGCCTTTATAATATATCACCTTTGTACTTCTTTAAAAAAAAAGTTATTTATCCTATATTTTATCGAACTCTTTAAGGAATAATATTTTACAAAATCAATCATGGTAGAGATCAAAAAAGAGGGTATTTTGCTCAAAAAAACCACGCTTGGTTTTGAGAATGAAGGGGTGCTAAATCCTGCTATAATACTTGATAATGGCATAATTCATCTTTTTTATAGAGCCGTTGGCAAAGGGAATTATTCCAGCATAGGTTATTGCAAATTGAGTGATCCATTAACCGTTGAGCAACGCTTTGATGAACCAGTCATATTTTCCCAATTTGACTATGAAGTGCATGGCATTGAAGACCCAAGAATCGTTAAAATTGAAGATACTTTCTATCTCACCTACGCTGCCTACGATGGCGTGAATGCCTTGTGTGCGTTCGCAATTTCTAAAGACTTAATAACTTGGGAAAAGAAAGGCCTTATGGTTCCTCAAATTACTTATCGTGAATTTAATCGATTAGCGGGTTCAAGAACCACTTTAAACGAAAAATATCAGCGGTATAATGAACATGAGAAGATTGTTGAAAAAAAAGGAATAAAAGTATTGCTATGGGATAAAAATGTAGTGTTTTTCCCAAGAAAAATTAATGGAAAATTTTTCTTTCTACACCGTATAAAACCTGATATTCAGATTGTTTGTGTAAATAATTTACAGGAACTTACGCCAGAATTTTGGCAAAACTACTTAATTCATTTTAACGATAACAGAGTTCTTTGTCCAAAATATGAGCATGAAGTAAGTTATCTGGGTGGGGGTTGTCCACCCATTGAAACGGAATCAGGTTGGTTAGTGATTTATCATGGCGTGCATGATACCCTGAATGGCTATGTTTATACTGCTTGTGCTTCGTTGCTTGATTTGCAAAATCCACAAAAAGAGATTGCTCGATTGCCCTATCCTTTGTTCAAACCTGAAGAAGAATGGGAAACAAAAGGGGAAGTTAATAATGTCTGTTTTCCAACAGGTACGATAACCATAAATGATACGATTTATATTTATTATCAGGTTGAACGCATTTAAAAATGCAATTTTGAGTTTAAAATCAATGAATAGTACAATTTTATAACTGTAATTTTGCCAGAAATAATAAATTGATGAAAATTTGAATCTGGTTTTAGGTTTATGTTAACATAAATA
>JANXRS010000017.1 GCA_025356745.1 Arcicella sp. | reverse complement strand
TATTTATGTTAACATAAACCTAAAACCAGATTCAAATTTTCATCAATTTATTATTTCTGGCAAAATTACAGTTATAAAATTGTACTATTCATTGATTTTAAACTCAAAATTGCATTTTTAAATGCGTTCAACCTGATAATATTTGAACGAAGGCGGCATTCAAAATTCCCCCTTTGGGGGTTAGTGGGCTTGGTTTTCTCCTTTTTTAATCACCAACTCCTGCATTTCCCCATAATTCTCATAGCTACTCGTTACCACCTTATCTCCTACTTTCAAACCGCCCATCACCTCATAAAACTCAGGATTTTGTCTGCCCAGTTGAATATCAACTTTGTACGCTTTCGTACCATTTTCATTTACTTTAAAAATCCAGTTTCCACCCGTTTGTTGGTAAAAACCACCTTTTGATAATAAAACTGCTTGAGTATCATCGCTCAAAGATAAACGTACCTGCAAGGTTTGCCCACGTCTAATATTACTCGGGGGCGTTCCCACAAATTCCATATCCACTTGAAAGCGACCGCTTGTAACCTGTGAATAAACCTTTTTTACTTTCAATTTATACGTTTTATCCGAAATGGTAAACTCACCCATCAAACCGATAAAAACCCTTGAAATATAGTGTTCATCAATATCTGCACGAACCTTAAAACCACTCAAAACATCAATCTGACCTAATCTTTGTCCACGAGTTTTCAATTCCCCAACCTCTGCATTTCTGGAAGTTAATTGCCCATCAACGGGAGCTTTCACAATTAAATCCTCCGCTTTTTTACGCATCAAAGCCAAAGTCGTTTGGTTACGCTTGATGGTTTCACGCATTTGATTAATTTGCTGATTAGTCGTAACTGAATCTTGTTCTAAGGTACGACTGACCAATTTTCTCCGACGATTTTGATAATTATAGGCATTCAATGAAGCTTTATAATCTTGCTCAGAAATAACTTTTTCACGGTATAATCTTTCGTTTAACTTAAAAAGCCTTTCTGCTTCCGCTACGCCATTGTCAATTTCAGCCTGTGAATTTTGGTACTGAATTGTTGCTTGAGCTGCCAAATTACGAGTATATTGCATCTGTGTTTGCAATCCAAAAACCGAAGTTTCTTGGTTAGCCAAAGACAATTCTAAGTCAGTATTAGCCATTTTCATAATCGGCTGACCTTTTTTCAACATCGCCCCATCTTCCACAAAAAGTTCTTCCACTCGTCCACCTTCAATAGCATCTAAATAGATTGTTTGAATCGGTAGCACCACTCCATTAATCGGAATAAACTCTTGAAAATTTCCTTTCGATACCTCCGAAATCATTAAGCGGTTTTGTTCAACATTTAATTTTGGTTTACCCGTAGTATTCAAGTACGCCGCTGCAATTAAACCAACCAAAACAACGCCCCCCCCAATCGGAAGCATTCGTTTAATTGACCATCTCTTTTTTTCTATTACTCTGTCCATGACATTAATTATTGAATTGTTGTGGTGAATTATTGAACGTTAGATAAGTTTTGATACTAGTACAGACAACTTTATGCCAAAAAATTAAGCATTTGATTTTCAATACTTTACAAAATATTTATAAAATAAAACTGTTCGTTTTCGATACAGTTTTTGTACGCAATCGGACAGATATTCGTTTTTTGAAATAGAGATTATTATCGTTAATTTGCAGTGGTATTATACTTCGTCAAAAATATAGTTTTAAAAGCATCATATTTTGTCAGACAAAAGAGAAATTACATTGTTAAATAATTAGTTTAGGAATGTAATTATCGTCTGACCATACATAATTAACCATTTTCTTAAATATCAACTTCAACATTTGGCAAACTAATATTACCTACAACACAATACCATGAGTAACAAAACAAAGCCTATCATTTCTCCCAGTTTAGAAAGTGTTTACGAAGCCGCTGAAAGACTACGTGGCATTGCAGTTCATACGCCCTTGATGGAGAATATTATTCTTTCTGAACGTTATCAGGCTAATATTTACTTGAAAAGAGAAGATTTACAAATTGTTCGTTCCTACAAAATTAGAGGAGCGTATAACAAAATGTCAAGGCTTTCAAAAGCTGAATTAGCCAAAGGTGTTGTGTGTGCTTCGGCAGGAAATCATGCCCAAGGGTTGGCGTATGCCTGCCACAAAATGAAGGTGAAAGGGGCAATTTTTATGCCCACAACTACCCCAAACCAGAAGATTAAACAAGTAAAAATGTTTGGTCGAGATGATATTGAAATAATGTTGGTGGGCGATACTTACGATGATGCCGCCAAAGCTGCCAAACAATATTGCGAAGAACATCACGCCACTTTTGTATCAGCTTTTGATGATATTGATGTCATTACGGGACAAGCAACGGTGGGCTTAGAAATTTTTAAAGATGCCGATGTTAAAATAGATTATATTTTTCTTGCTATTGGTGGCGGAGGTGTTTCGGCTGGCATTTCAACGGTTTTCAAACAACTTTCTCCTCATACTAAAATCATTGGCGTTGAACCTGCGGGGGCAGCATCCATGAAAGCAAGTATTGAAGCGGGTCACGTGGTGGAATTGGAGACGATGGATAGGTTTGTGGACGGTGCGGCTGTGAAACGAGTTGGCGAGATTCCCTTCGCCATTTGTCAGCAAAATTTAGACGAAATTATCATCGTTCCCGAAGGAAAAGTTTGTACAACCATTCTGGAATTATATAATGAATCAGCCATCGTAGCCGAACCCGCAGGGGCTTTAACGATTGCAGCTTTAGATTTTATGAAAGACCAAATTAAAGGCAAAAACGTGGTCTGTTTGGTTTCTGGAGGCAATAATGACATCACTCGTACCGAAGAAATCAAGGAACGTTCATTGCTTTACGAAGGATTGAAACATTATTTTGTGGTTCGTTTCCCACAACGAGCGGGAGCTTTACGCAACTTCTTAAACAACGTTTTAGGTCCCGATGACGACATTACTTTATTTGAATACCAGAAGAAAACCAACCGTGAATCTGGTCCCGTTTTGTTGGGAGTGGAATTAAAAAATAAGGAAGATTACCATGCCTTAATCGAGCGAATGAAGGCGGAAAATATGGTGTATCAAGAACTTAATGAACAGCCAGATTTGTTTTCGGTTTTGGTGTAACCCAATCCTTCCGTATCGGACATAATTCCTATGCGGAAGTATCAGATTACAGTATTTCCGAAATCCCATATAAAGGAATATTAGTCAGCCAATCTTCTTGTCTATATTTACTCATAGACGTTCTAATAGCAGTTTTGGGTGCATATTTCTCAACATAAACTTTCAAACTTTTAGATTTTAAATTTTCTTCCGCTTTCACTTCTATCGGTATAATTTCATTTTGAGATTGTAGCACAAAATCAACTTCGGCGGTAGCATTTGAGGCAGTCCAATAGTATAATTCTTTCTTGATTTTCAATTGCTGACACACAAATTGTTCCGTTAAAGCACCTTTAAACTCTGTGAGAATATTATTTTTCTCCAAAAGAATTCTTTGGTCTAAATCTCCAATCGCATTCAGCAAACCAATATCAATAAAAAATAATTTAAAGGCATCAAAATCTGCGTAGGCATTTAATGGTAAAATCGGCTTTTCAATTCTATTTACTTTTAAGACTAAACCCGCATCTACCAACCAATTAATAGCGATTTCAAAATCTTTTGCTCTTGCCCCTTTTTTAATTTGACCATAGACAAATTTCCTATTTTCTTTGGCTAATTGACTAATCAAGGTATTCCAAACTAACCTAATTCTGGGTACAATATCATTTGGAGCGTGTTTGGCAAAATCATTTTCGTATCCCGCAATTATTCTTTGTTGAATGGTTCTAACGGTATCTAAATTTTTGTTTTCAACATAATTAAAAACTACTTCTGGCATACCACCAACAAAATAATATAACCTTAAAATTTCTACTAATTTATCATGAAAAACCGTAGTTAATTCCCAATTTTTATTTTGTAATAAGTCCCCTAATCGCTCTTCACCCACATTTTCCAAAAACTCCATAAAACTCATCGGAAATAAGGACATTAAATCAACTTTACCTACGGGAAAAGAACTATTTTTTTGATTTGATATTCCTAACAATGAACCCGCCGCTATGATAAAATACTCAGGTGCTTGTTCATAGAAATATTTTAAAGCAGTCAATCCCTTCTCAGCTTCTTGAATTTCATCAAAAATGAGCAGCGTATTTTGTGCATCTATTTTTTGTTTAACTTCAATTTCAATAATTGCAATAATTCTGTCAATATTAAAATCAGAAATAAATAATTCTCTTAATCTACTACTACTTTCAAAATTGAGATATACTACATTTTGAAATTCTTTTTTTCCAAATTCTTTCATCAACCAAGTTTTGCCCACTTGCCTTGCCCCTTGAATGATTAAAGGTTTCCTAATTTTCGAGTTTTTCCAAGTAAGTAATTCTTGAAATGCGAATCTATTCATGTCAATAATTTTATGAATTGATTAGCAAATTACACTTTTTCCTTTGGAAAAGTGTACTATCACTACACTTTTCCAAAGGAAAAAGTGTATAAAATTCTTGATGGACTGAAATGAGTAGAAATAAGCAGGTAAACAGATTTTCATAGTATTGTGAGCTCATCATGCAAAGATTCAGCATAAATAAGAAAATAAAAAACATTAATATTGTAATCCGAAAATAGAAATTATCTTTTTGAAGGACGATTTTTGTAAATTAGCAGATAAATTATAATTGAAAAACTTAAAAAAATATGCTCAACGTTGCCCTCATTGGTTTTGGTTTGTCTGGACGATATTTACAAGCCCCATTTTTTGAAATAAATCCAAATTTTAGCTTAAAAACTATCGTTTCTAACAGTCAAAATCCGCAAGATTTCTATCCGTCCGTGCAAGTTGCCAAAAGTTTGGATGAAGTTTTAGCGGATTCAGCCATTGATTTAGTCAGTATTTGTTCGCCCAGTTTAACCCACTTTGAGTACGCCAAACGGGCATTATTGGCAGGGAAGCACGTTCTCGTTGAAAAACCTTTTACCGCTACCGTTCAAGAGGCGGAAGAACTAATCTCATTATCCAAAAAACAAGGAAAAATACTAACAGTATTCCAAAATCGCCGTTTTGATTCTGATTTTATAACGGTTAAAAAAGTCATTGAAGGAGGGTTTTTAGGGGAAATTCATAGTTTTGAAATCCATTTTAATCGTTTCAAACCCGTTTTAAATCCAAAGAAATGGAAGGAAGCAGTGAGTCCCGCCAATGGAATTCTTTACGATTTAGGCTCGCATATTATTGACCAAGTTATCACGCTTTTCGGCGTACCGAAAGACGTTTGGGGACAAACTTTTACGCAAAGAGAAAATTCGGAAATTGACGATGCTTTTGATATAAAATTGGATTACGGTAAGCTAAAAGTTACCCTAAAGTCCAGTTTATTGGTGCGTGAAGACACGCCAAGATACATCATTCACGGCAAAAAAGGTTCATTTACTAAATACGGAATTGATGTACAAGAAGATCATTTAAAAGCAGGAATGATGCCACAAGACGTTAATTTTGGCGTTGAACCCATCTCTCAATCGGGCATTTTAACTACTGAAATGAATGGGCTAATTTTCAAAGGAACGGTGGAAACTGAAAAGGGAAATTGGGCTTTATTATTCCAGAATCTTCACGATGCGATTATGGATGGCAAAGAATTATTGATAAAACCAGAAGAAGTTTTGGAGCAAATTCGGATTATTGAAAAGATAAAGAATTAATTGTTAAATTATTCCTCTGGACTTCAATTCTAAGTATTTATTGACTGTATTAACCGTTAAATTTTGCGGTGCAGTCAATAATGCTTGAATACCAAATTGTCCTAATTCCTTAATTATTCGTTGTTTCTCGTAAAAATATTTTTCCGCAATTGTTTTCAAATAGATTTCTTCGGTTGTGTGAGTTGGCTTGTCTAATAAAGCTCTTAATTCCGTATTTTCAAAGAAAACGATGATAAGTAAATGGTCTTTTGCTAATTTTCTAAAATAGGGCAATTGTCTCTGCATAGACGTAACCGTTTCAAAATTGGTAAACAATAAAAACAAACTTCGCTGACGGATGTAGGTTTTCGTGTGTATGTAAAGTGCTTCGTAATCAGTCTCTAGAAAGCGAGTTTTCTGCTTGTATAAAACGTTCAAAATTTTAGTCATTTGTCCTGCTTTTCCGTCAGCAAGAAGCACTTGTCCCATGCGGTCGGAGAAAGTAATTATGCCCGCTTTGTCTTGTTTATAAATCGCAATATTTGATAAAACTAAGGTGGCATTAATGGCATAATCTAAGAGTGATAATCCATCAAAAGGCATTTGCATGACTCTGCCTTTATCAATTAAGCAATAAACATTTTGTGATTTTTCCTCTTGGAAAGCGTTAATCATCAAATCATTACGTCTGGCGGTGGCTTTCCAATTGATACTTCTAACGTCATCTCCTTGTACATATTGACGAATTTGTTCAAACTCTTGACTCTGTCCAATCTTACGAATTTTCTTAACGCCCAATTCTGTCAAACGATTTGAAATTGCCATCAATTCGTAGGCTCTCATTTGCAGAAAAGAAGGATAAACGACCACCATTTTATCTTGCGAAAATTGATAACGACGTTTCAGTAATCTTATCGGACTCTTTACATAGACATTTACTGCACCGAAGCTATATTCACCCCGTTTTGTAGGGCGTAAATTATATGCTAAAATCTGGGTTTCAGCTACTTTTAAAGTAGTCCGAAACATCAAATCTCGTTTTTGAAACTGGAAAGGAATTTCATCGATAATTTGGATTTGAATAGGAAAATTGTAGTGATTTTCGAGGTAAATAGACAACGGATTTTCATCACCATTTGATAAACGGTCGGGGGCTTCACGACGGGCAAAAATACCTTTTTTAGAACGATAAAGCATAATTCCATCCACCAAAAGCATTAAAACAAAAGCGAAAAACAACATTTGTGCCATACCAAACAATACAGGAAAAACAAATGCTAAAACGAACATTATCACTAAAAAAGTAGTGATATAAAATACTAAATTTGAAAGGTAAAGAGATTTAAAAAATGTTTTCATCGAAGTTTAGGCGTGGCTTTATTAAGTTTATGAACACGTTTATCCATAATAAGTCGTTTTCTTATGGCTTCTTTCGATTGTATCTCATTTTTCAACCGCATCAAACTATCCGCTTTTTTTACCTCTTTGGGCATCGTTTTATTTTTCTTATCTTCAAGTATTTGTTTCTTCTTATCCTCTAATTTCTTCTTAGCTTCAATTACCTTTTTCTTTACTTCCAAAAGTTTTTTTACCTCCGTGTAAATGCCTTTCATTTTATCGGGGTTCAATATATAATAATTGAAGCTACTTTTAAAAGTAGTACTATCCAAGTCAAAGGTTTTTAATAATTTAACCTTATTTTTTTGATAAACATACACCGAAGAATCTTCATGTTGAAAATGCAAATTATTAATTTGGGCCTCCAAAATATGGATTTCAGTCAAAATTTTTGCCATTTTGTCTTCGGAAATTAGGTCTTTGGGTTTATCATTAGAACCACAGGCAATTAGCCAGAATGTAAGTAGAAAAAATCTTAATCTCATATCTCAAATTTACAGTGAATTTGAATAAGTGTATCATTATTAAGTATTTTTAAGGTATTTTATTCAAAATTTATCTAAGCCAATGCCATGATAAGTTTTCATCCGCAACCTAGCGAAAAAGGTTCAGTCGAATGGTTTCATAATGACGAATGGTTGGACTTTAATACGTTCCAAATAATTTACCCCACTCTCGGACAACGTTTAAATTCCTTGGTTCTATCAAAAAGATAACGATAAGTAATAAATTCTTTGTCTCTTGAAGTACCCAATTGAGAGACAAAACGATTCATTTTTGGATTAAAATCGCCTACCCAATTCATATCAATTGTGTCGTATTGATAATGAGGATTATCACGCCCAGCCTGACGAAAACGCAAGGCAATTGCCGATTCGATACCTTTGCCTTGAAAA
>JANXRS010000015.1 GCA_025356745.1 Arcicella sp. | reverse complement strand
TATTTATGTTAACATAAACCTAAAACCAGATTCAAATTTTCATCAATTTATTATTTCTGGCAAAATTACAGTTATAAAATTGTACTATTCATTGATTTTAAACTCAAAATTGCATTTTTAAATGCGTTCAACCTGATAATTATTAAAGATAAATATTCTAAGAGACCCGCAAAATAGTCCTTTGAGAATGATAAATATCAACTCATATATGTCTCTTGGACGTACAAATGTCTTCGATATTTCATCAACATTCTTACCCGAATTTAACTGGGCGGCAATTTGCATCCTGAGTATCGTTTCGGGGACACCCAGTCTATGAAATCAGCTTCATATTTTGTGTGCAATTTCTTGGTTTTCTTTACTTACATTCTTTGCCGTTTTTATGCAAAAAAGTGTGCCGTTTTTTGAACCATCTCAGTGTAATTGCTGATGTATTTCGTTAACGATTAAATTTAAAATAAGTCAATTTTTAGTTGGTTTCAGTAACAAATTTTCAAAAGCCTCTATCGTCCAAGCCTCATTTACATCAGTATATTTGGCTCTTAGGGCTTTCACTTCTTCTGGTTGCACTACAGCAGATTGCCTTCCTTTCGGTACTCTTATAGTTGTGCCAACAAATTCATAGCGGATATAACTTAGCACAGAGGCAATCCATTCATCGGAATTTTCTTTCATGGATGCCATTTCGCTGGGATACGTTTTGCCTTCGATTGAGCCTTTCAGACCGTGCAGCAAGATTCGTATCGCAATTTCTTTGTCGGCATTGATGTGTTTGGCACCTCGAAGGGCGGGGGCAGCATTGGTCGGAAGCCCTTTGCCATCGCCCCCATGACAAGGCGAACACATGCCTTTATAAATTTCGCTACCACCCACAATCAGCTTTCTTTCTGGCGGCGTAAAACTACCGAGTTTCATTCCATAAATTTTGGCATCTTCATTTTTATCGGTACTCATTTTTACACTCGCCAACATTTGATTATTTGGATTTTGGGCTAAAATTACTTGCACATTTTTTTTTGCCAATTCATTTTTGCTTGCTCCAAATGATAATAATAATTGCGTTTTTACCTCAAAACTTTCATCATTTGTCATTTTACCTAAATGCTCAATCCATTGATTATCATTTTCTTTGATGTATCGTTCACTTATCCAAATGGCTGCCCGTCTGATTTGGGGGTCAGTATCTTTTAATGCTACAAGGAGCAACTCTTTATTGATGGCATCTAAGCCTTCGAGCGTCCATAAAGCGTGTAATTTTCCCAAAGCTGTACTATTTTTTTGACCCGTTACCATTATTTTTAGCGTTGTCACAACCGATTTATCGCCTAAAATGATGAGTTGCTTTTGAGCATTGTCTCTCCACCAACCATTTGGATGATCTAAATAAGCAACCAAATTTTTGGCAGGAATATCTAACATTTTAGGCATCGCACTTGGTTTATAGCCATCGTGCACCAATCGCCAAATTCTACCACGCTGATTTACTTTGGACAATCCATAATAGTCAATTTTACCACGCAAGTAGCTTCCTTTTGGTGTCCAATTTGATTCTTGAATAATACCCCTTGCCATATCTACAATATACAGACAGCCATCGGGTCCTGTGTAGGTATTGACAGGTCTGAAATAGGTATCAGTACTAGCAACGAACTCTTGTGGAGCTTCGTAAGCACTTTCAAGGTAGGTTTTGCCTTCCCGATTGATGACTTTTGCTCTTCTAATAATACGAGCAACGGGTTCATTGATGATATAATCGCCCACTAAATCCGCAGGAAGTCGGTCGCCTCTGAAAACAGATTGCCCATTGGCGGAAGTAAAATGATTCAAAGTGCTATCTTTCCGAACTCTGGAAAGACCTCCTTGTACGTCAGGATTTTGAATTTTTGACCAAACAGGACTAAATTTCTCTTCGCTGTAAGCATCGTTAAATTCTAACTGTCCATACTTTGGATTAATTTGAAATCCCGAACCTGCATTTTCGCCACCGCCTCTACTGAAAAACAAACGACCGTAATTGTCAGAAGTTAAGCCCCATTGACCATTTGAACCCGAATGGAGCGAATCCGCTTGTAGTTTTCCATTCACATAACGAAAACGGATAGGGTCAACGGTTTGATAAATGTAATTATCCATATTCCAGACAAGTCCGCTTCTTTGATGTTCCAAATTGCCTGGGGCAACTTTCCCTAAAATATAAACAGGCTTTTTAACATCCGAAATACCATCACCGTTGGTATCTTTATAGCTATAAATGTCGTAAGTGTCAGTTTCATTGACCAAGAGTTCATGGTTTACGCAAAGTAACATACGAGGTAAAACCATATTTTTAATAAAAACCGAACTTTTGTCCATTTTGCCGTCATTATTGGTATCTTCTAGTAGCATTACCCTACTTTTAGGGTCTTTTGTACCCGTGCCATCGGTATCTTGGGTATAAGTTTCCATTTGAGCCACGTACATTTTGGCATTACCATCCCAAGCAATGGCTACGGGTTCGGTAATCATGGGTTCGCTCGCCACTAATTCCAAATGATAACCTTCGGGAACTATGAATTTTGCAAGGCTTTGCTCAGGTGAAAGCGGCATTAATTTGAATTCAAGATTTTTAGGCACACTATCAACCTTCATTACCTGATTAGATATAAAGGAATAGGACAGTAAAGTTTCTTTATTCAACGTTAGGCTTTCAGCATAAATCATGATTGCTGAGGCAAAAAGACCATACTTTAGGGTTTCAAATTTCATCTAATGTTCTTTTTTGTTAATTTATATTCAATATTTTGGAGTAATAAGTATTAAAGGCTTGTTTACATTCCAATCTAATGGAATGTAAACAAGCCTTTAATGACATAAGGGTAATCTTTTGTGCTAACTCACTCATTATTAATTATTTATGTGTGCATTATTTCTGTATTTAGTTTTAAATTACTTTTATTCTCAACGGCATTTTAGGTAATTTTCGGAGATTTTCTTTAAAGTTTTTGGGCGTAATATTTTTGGAATACAATCATAATAGGACTTACGCAAATTATGTAACTTTTAAATAAAAATCGTGAAAGTAACCCTTGATTTATATGGACAATTTCTATTGAGCAGTCAAATTAACTATACTTGTACTTTTTTGGCTGACCATTTAGAAGGCTTAACGCACAACAACGTTCAATATTTTCTAAAAAATAAGCGGTTTTCACCCCGTCAGATTTGGCAACGTCTCAAACATGAGATTATTTTAAGTGCCAACGGTTTAATTTGTATCTTTAAAGTATCTTTGATTTATCAAATTTATGCTTGCCTTTTAAATTATTCCATGACCAATATCACCAATCCCCACGATAAATTTTTCAGAACTTCTTTCTCTTGATTAGATGTGGTTCGGAGTTTTATTGAGGAAGTCTTACCAAAATAATATCGTGATAAAATCAATCTTGATTCGCTTCGATTATCGAATTCATCCTTTATTGATGAAGAACTTTCAGAACATTTGGCAGATTTGGTTTATCATGCAGAATATGCGGGTGAACCCGCCAAGATTTCATTATTGTTTGAACATAAATCATATAAAGAAGACTTTCCAGAATTGCAGTTGCTCCAATAGATATTTTAAACACTAATATATGAGGTGTATATCATTGATGGAACAGAACGGCCAATTCAGCGAGATACTTATGACCAAGAAATATTTTATAGCGGTAAGAAAAAGGCTCATACACTAAAAAATGCTTTAATTGTTTCCACTTTGGGTTTAATTATGTGGTTAGGAGAAACTCATGTCGGAAAAGGTTTATACTATAAGACAGTCAAAAAATTGATTTATACGACTTTTATAAAAATCTTGATTAATCATTTTAAGCGAATAGTTGTTTAATTTAAAAAATAGATCAGGTTCAACGCATTTAAAAGTACAATAAAACTGCTTGGAAAAATACAAATTGAGCTTATTTTGGATAATGAAAAAAGATTCAATTTAAGATAAAACCTAAAAATGAAGTATTTATGTTAACATAAACCTAAAACCAG
>JANXRS010000013.1 GCA_025356745.1 Arcicella sp. | reverse complement strand
TATTTATGTTAACATAAACCTAAAACCAGATTCAAATTTTCATCAATTTATTATTTCTGGCAAAATTACAGTTATAAAATTGTACTATTCATTGATTTTAAACTCAAAATTGCATTTTTAAATGCGTTCAACCTGATAATTTTTTAACAATGTAGCGGTTTTGATAAAAATGATTATTCGATGTTACTAAGTGCTGGGACATATTTACTCATGGCATGACTTAACTCATAAATCATTGATACTGAACAAATTGAAATTAGTCATGCCATGAGTATTATGCTAAATAATTATGTCCAAGCACTTACTTAAAATTATAAGGGCAAATAATATTTAAAAAACTTTTTGATGATATCTTTCTTTCTTAAAATCATTCAATTAAATATTTGATAAATTATAATTAATTAAAGAATAATTGTACTTTATCATGTTGGAAAATATAAATTAAAATTTTGCTAAAAATAAGTAAATAAAAGAGTTGTGAGTATATTTACTTAAATAAATACGAAGTAAGTATTTAGGATACACATCTATTGTGATTTGTATTAAATAAAGAACCGTTTAATATTTTTTTAATAAAATAAATATTCAATTAATGCAAGAACTAACTTTACAACAACTCCGCTATCCAATTGGCACTTTTCAAAAACCTTTAGAAATTTCACCAAAAATGCTAATGGGTTGGATTAGCGACATTGAAATTCTACCTACATTGCTCCGACAAGCCGTTGAGGGATTAAATGAAGAACAATTATTGCTCCCTTATCGTACCGATGGGTGGACACTCAAACAGACGGTTAATCACGTGGCTGATTCTCATGCAAATGCTCTTATTCGTTTTAAATTGGCTTTAACTGAAGATAAACCAATCATAAAACCTTATGAAGAACAACTTTGGGCGGAATTAGAGGATGGCAAAAATGCTCCCATTGAGTGGTCATTGACGATGTTAGAATTCATGCATAAACGTTGGGTAATGTTATTAAAATCAATGACTGACGAACAGTTTTCAAGACAATTTATGCACCCGGAAACTAAGCACTTAAATTCTTTATGGATAGTTACGGGAATGTATTCTTGGCATGGCAAACACCATACAGCACATATTATGGAACTTCGGAAGCGAATGGGATTTTGAACCAATTACTCAATTGAATCGAATAAACCTTAATTATTAATCGTTATAAAAAATAAAAACGAATCCATAAACTAGTAATGAAAAAAACCGCCTTTTTTGTAGGAACAATAATTAAGTTTAGCTTTCAGAGGACTTTATTATTCTCTGTTTTCTTTACCTTGTTATCTATTTTCTCAACTCCTTGCTTCGCTCAATCATTTTTTTCAAAATTATTTAAATCAGATGGCACGAGGCAGAAAAGTATGTACGAAAAACACTCTGATATTTCTTTCGGAATCGGTACAGCTAATTATTACGGTGATTTAGCTCCTTATAATCGCCCTATAAAATCAACATTGCAGAATTTCAGTTGGAATGTTGGCGTGGATTTTACCCGTCATTTTACGCCCCACTTTAGCGGTCGTGCTAGTCTTACGTGGGTGCGATTGACGGGCGATGATAACAAATTTGAGGGAATTGCATCACTGGAACAATTATATATGCGAAATGCTCATTTTAGAAACGATGTGAAAGAATTAGCTTTGACAGGAATTTATAATTTAATTCCTGAATCAAGAAGTTATCGTAATCGCCCTAAAATAAATCCTTATCTCTTGGCTGGAATTGCTGTTTTTCATCATAATCCTCGAGCAAAAGTACCAACTAATTATGCAGGTTCGGAGGCTTCTCCTGGTGAATGGGTAAGTCTGCAACCACTCAATACGGAAGGACAAGGACTGCCTGGATATGGTGATCAACCTTACAATCTAGTAAATGCCAATGTTCATTTTGGGGGAGGAGTTAACTATAAACTAAATAGAAATTGGGATTTGGGAGTTGAGGTAGGCGTTCGCTATACTTTCTCTGATTACTTGGATGATGTGGGAGGATATTTTGCTAAAAAATCAGACTTGGCTGCTTTCAATAGTTTATCAGCAGTAATGGGACACCGTGAAAACGAAAAAATCGCCGCTTGGACTGGGCGTGAACGTGAGGCATTTGCCAGAGCTTATTATGTAACAAAGGTTGATCCAGCTTTTTCAGATCCTAATCGGTTTCCTCTCGAAAGTTTTCCAGAACTAGATGGAACGATTGGAGGCGTAAGAAATAGTTCTTCAAGATTGAATGATATGTATGTTCTCACACGTTTCAAAATTATTTATCATATCGCTCCAAGCATAAAATGCCCTGTAATTCGGTAGAATGCTATAACTATTAACAAAAAAGGATGGTTTCTCTTCAGGTGAAGCCATCCTTTTTTAGGTTAAAAAAACAAATATTAGCTGGATTCAAGTCGCAAATGCAACTTCATTATTTAAGAAATTAATTTTATAAAATTCGTTAGGAGAAAAGTAACCTAATTTTTTTCTTGGTCTGTTATTGAGTTTATCTTGAACATCAGCTACTTGTTGATGGGT